>MNDM01000034.1 GCA_001914955.1 Nitrospirae bacterium 13_2_20CM_2_62_8
AGGACCGGATCCTTGACCCCGAAGAAGTACTGAGTGTCAGTATTCCCAATATCGAGCGTGCTGTAAAAGCGCCCGCTGCCGAAAAATACCCACAGCTTGCTGGCCTCATCCATGGTGACGGTCGGCGCCGCCGCGACCGGCCCGACCTCCGTGTTCCCGCTGGATGGAAAGGTGGCAAGCAGCACGGTCGGCACCCTGTTGGACCCGGAACCGATCCCCCACATGGATAGATTCGGATTCCCTCCGCCGGTGGTGAGGCGATACAGCTTCCCGAACCAATCGGGGTTGCCCCCGTTCTTGATCACATTCCCTAGGTAGGTGGTATCGACACGGAAGTCCAGGTCGACATCCAGCGTGATCAGATCCCCCATGAAGGCATTGGCATCGCTCGTGGGGAACGTGGAGACGAGGCTGTTCCCTATGCCAGGTCCGGTCGCCAGGTTGATGGCGAACATCTTGCCGGCTTGGACACTGCTTCCGTTATAACCGGTCGGGCCGGAACCCACTACCATGAGCCATTTGGCACTGGTGTTGCTGGTCTTCCCGTCGGCTGACGGGTTCACGCGCAGCACAGCCGGGTAGGTCGTGGCCAATCCGAGCGTGGGATCCGTAAACACCCAGAGCAGCTTCGGATCCTGCTCCGGATTGGTGATGTCCAGCACGAAGTACGCGCTGTAGAAGGTGCGCGTCTCCACCCCACTGCCGAAATCGGCCGTGACGGTCATCGGCGGCGCGCCGGTGCCGGCCGTGCAGGCCCCGCAGCTTCCCCCCATCCGGAACCCGCCGATCAGGACTGTCCCCCACCCGTTCGGGTGGTCGGCGTCCGGCGTGAAGATGCGCGCATCCGTCACCTTCGGCTTCAGGTCCACGTAATACACATGGGTGTAGTCGGCACGCGCCAGCCACTGCAGATGCGGCAGGAGCTGATAGGGGATGAAGCCCCAGAGCTCCTGGCCCAGGAGTGGCCCGCTGCTGTTGTCGGTCGCCGTTCGGGTGAACCAGCCGTGTTCGACCTCCAGCGTGGTAGCGGCATCGTCCCCCCGGTGATAGAACCCGACATTGAAGGCGTGGAGCATCCCGTCGTTGGCGCCCATGTAGGCCACCTGCCGCCGGGTCCGGTACTGCTGGAAGAAAGTGGCGTAGCTGGCATCCCCGTAGATCAGGTCATACCGCTCCTTGGGCGCCCCCACCACGGTCGGGGTGGAATCAATGGGGTCCCCCAGCTTCCAGACCTGCAGCCCGGCCCCGATGGTGAGCTGCCGGTTACGCAGGCCGGCCACCTGCTCGCCGCGGATGAAGTTGATGATATTGTCCGCAGTGAATGGGGGCGTCCCGGCCCGTAAATAGGGCGCGAGGGTGGCAGAGTTGGCGGTCGTGAAGGGGATCTGCTCTCCGGCATCCACCACTGCATCGTTGTCGGTATCCACCCAGGTCAGGATCTTGCGGGACGATGAGGCCATCAAGGCCAGTTGTTTCCCCGCTTCCCAGATGCCTTGGACATCCTTGAGCCCGACTGTCTCGAAGGGGGTGGTGGTGTCCGCCTTCCCGTCCCCGTTGGCGTCGGCATACCGATCTACCTTGACCTCGCTCACGGTCGAATCGTACCGCGTCCGAATGATCGTGTCGTTTGGGAGGACCAGTCGTCCGTCCGCGTCGGTGTCCTCCCGAAGGTTGCCAAACGCATCAAGGAAGAGGCCCTGGGTGAAGCCGGCCCACTTGATCTCGTTGAATCCCTCGAAAACCAGCGGGTAAAAGAAGGCCTGGTAGAGCGCGCCTTCCCCGCTGGAGGAGGTTGCCAGCACCGAGACCGAGGTGCCGGACTGGCTCCGCTGCAGAATGCTTCCGATGGCGGCCAGCATCCGGTCCTTCATCTTCTCAGCATCGTTAGACTCATAGTAGGTGTCGGGGAGACCATCAGCTCCCGCGGCCCCGGTATAATTGTTGAGCTCGTCCCACTCCGCGACAAGGTCCGGGAGGTTATTGTTGTTCCGATCCTTGAACCCACCAGCCTTGGCCGTGGCTTTGAGGATCTCGGACCCGCTTCCAAACGCGAAGAAGCTGTAGATGGTCACGTTCTGAAGCCCGGCCAGGTCTTTCCCGGTCTCACTCAAGACAGGAAGTGTCGCCTGGCGCAGATCGGTGGTATGGGCATAATAGGCCACGTCGTCGAGGTAGTGGGAGCCGTTGTTCGCATAGTTCGTCTTGTGGGGTGTGCAGGGATCCGCGGTGGTCGCGCCCGAGCAGTGCGCTCCGTGGACCGCATGGGCATAATCCTGAAGCGCGGGTGGGACATTGTCATCCTGGGTCGGCTCCCCATCCGTGAAGATGATCACGAAGCTTTTGCAGCAAGGAACGTACTGGGCCCTCGACACCCAATCCGGCTGCCTGAAATAGTATGGGTCCCGGTTCGTGACGTTGTACGAGTAGTCGGAGCCCGCGTAGGCGGGTGGGATTTGGGCATAATAGCGGGCGGCCTCATAGAGCGACTCGGCCAGCGGGGTCCAGGTGCCGGGGGTGGTACTCTCGATGGCCGTGAGCTGGTCCTGGATGTTCGACCCCACATCGCTCAGGACCTTGCCGCCATCCCCGCTCCCCTTGAACTCCATGACACCGAACCGAGCCTTGGATCCGACCTGCTGGATAATCCCGCTGGCATTTTCGAAAAGGTCGACGCGGATCTGCCATTTGGTCTCGGTATAGGTGCCTCCGTCGCTGCAGTCCGAGCTGGTCGGCTGGGTACTATCATTATCCACGCAGTGTTGTCAAACGTGGACTGCCCGATGAGCTGTTTGCATCCCCCCTGCGCGTCCCGGCCGCCGGCTGAGCAGGTGCCCCCCATCATGACCCATTTCACCATGTCGATCCGCCGCATGGATACATAATTCAGCAGGCTGCCAGACCAGAGGTATGGAGAAGTGGTACAGGTCCCCAGGGTGGTGGGGTTGGCAGCAGGGTTGGGGATGAACTTGTTGGAGCCGTAATCGTAGCACTCCAAGGGATCGAAGAGGCCGAAATAAGACTTCGTCGCATCGAAAGAAGTTTGATAGGCCACTGTGTTCATGCTGCCGGAATTGTCCAGCAAGAGGAGGATATTCGGCGGCACGGCGTCCCGACCGACGAACGCGGGAACGGAGGTGTAGTCGGCCATGGCCTGGGCGTTCACCTCGGTGGGCCCGAGGATCAGGATTAGACTCGCTAGCGACAGGGCGCACGTGAGGGCGAGGCGTTGTATCGTTCCTGCGAAGCCGGTTCTTACCCCTTCTACCCTTGTCGCTTCTGCCGGTTTAACGATCTTCGTGGGGAGCATCGTTATTGTTCCTTGTTCGTGGATGTTACTTCGTGGTGTTTCGCGACCCTTTTAAACCATAGCTCCGCCGCCATAAAAATGGGGGTGGAAAGTGGGGGGAGGATATAACCTTTCTATAAAGGCTTTATGTCGGGAGGGTATAAACTTTCCATAAAGATTTTGGGTATCGGGTATGGAGGTGACGATCACGTGGGCAGGGGCGGGAGACAGGTCATTGCCCGTCAGAGGGGCCCGGGGCATCTCCGGCCGAAACGGTGGCGGAAAGGATTTACAGGGCTAGGTAGAAATCACGGAGAAGGAGCGATGGATCGAGCGAGGATGGAGCTGGAATGGGTGTTGGGAGGAAGCCGAGGGCGCTGACTACTCGGGAGATTCTTCTCGCGTGTCTGCAGAAAATCGGTAGCCAATCCCGGGATCGGTCACAATGAAGGGCGGACGACCTGAATTCGTCTCGAGCTTCTTTCTGAGGTGGCCCATGAACACTCGCAGATATTGAACCTTATCGTGGTAACCCGGTCCCCACACAGCGGTCAGCAGCATCCGGTGCGTGAGTGGTCTCCCGACGTTTTGGACCATGTACTTGAGAAGATCGTACTCGGTTGGCGTCATCTTGACCTGCTGCCCGTTCAGCCGCACTTCGCGGCGATCGAAGTTGACCGAGAGGTCTCCGCTGGTGAAGATCGGCTCCACGCTCTGCGCGCCGGCGGCTCTCCGCATACCAGCCTTGATTCTAGCGTGCAACTCGTCCACGCTGAACGGCTTGGTCACATAGTCATCCGCCCCTTGATCCAGCGCTTCCACCTTCGACCGCTCATCGCCGATCCCGGAGAGGACAATGATCGGGGCGGCCGATTGTTCCCGGACACGACGAATGAGTTCGAGCCCGCTCATTCCCGGAAGGATCATATCAATGACAAAAATATCCGGGGGGCGATGCACGATGAGTTCTAACGTCTCAGGGCCGGATTGTGCAGCCAGCACCTCATAGCCTTTCGCGGCCAGGTTACCCTGTAACAAACGGAGGATCGACGGCTCATCATCGACGACGCAAATTCTGGCGCCTTGACCCATCGTGCCCTCCGTGATCGGAATCCCCCCGGCTCAACGAGATCGGGGCCGCATAAAGAAAAGATTAGCACATTTATTTGTCTATGCAATCAATACGTTCAACGAGATTAATGCGGATTGCTCAGTGGCCGCGGGTTTCTCCTCCAGGCTGCCGGTCGACGAGGCCCCGACAGAGTCGACCGCGACACTCGGCTCATCACGCACCAGACGCGTACTGTATTTGTGCGAGGTCTTCCCTTCCTGGGTCTTGGTAGGCACCTGGCAAAAGACCCGTCGAGCCTTCTCTGTCAGATTTATACGGTGGGAAAGCAGTGCTGACGCCGTAGCAGAGGGGGAAGACCTACGCGTCCAGGTGTGGGCGTTACCCTGACCCCACTGGCGTCAGTTCCCTCTGGGCTGGAGAGCCCCTTCAATGAGGAGATCCCTGCCGATCCGTTGCGTCCGGAGGTCCGTCAGGGGAAGAGCGCCCGCCAACCGCTGCGGGGCCTGTCCTCCGATCACGCCTTTGGCATCTCGCCCGCCCAACAGAGTCGGGGCGAGGTAGAACAGCACGCGGTTCACCAGTCCCGCCCTCAGTACCGACGCATTCAGTTCGCTTCCGCCCTCGATCAACAAGCTGGTGATGCCCATCCGCCCCAGATGGGTTAAGCAGGCGCGTAGGGAGACCCGCCCGTGTTGAGCCGGCAGAACGACCACCGGGACGCCCTTCGCTCGGAGCCGCTCTATCCGCGCCCTGGGAGCTCGGGCCGTGGTGGCGACTACGCTACCGGACCCCGGACCAGTCGAGGCGCCCGGCGACAGCACATGAGCTGCCGGTGAGATGCGGAGCGTGCTGTCCACGACCACACGGAGCGGTTGGCGAAGGCGGGGCGCCCGTGACCGCCGATCCCCAAGTCTGACCGTCAGTTGGGGATCGTCACGCAGAACCGTCCCGATCCCCACCATGACCGCGTCCACCTGGCTTCGCAGACGATGCGCATGTCGTCGGGCCACTAGACCGGTGATCCATCGCGACTCTCCACTGGCCGCGGCGATCTTGCCGTCCAGCGTCATCGCCGCCTTCATGATCACGAACGGCCGGCCGGTGCGCATCCAGTGACAATAGATTTCGTTCAACCGCTCGGCTTCCTCGCGAAGACAGCCGATGGTCACCTGGATGCCCGCACGGCGCAGGCGACTGATGCCGCGCCCGCTGACCAGAGGGTTGGGATCGCGTATCGCTACCACGACGCGTCGAAGGCCTGACTCAATAATGGCCGGGACGCAGGGGGGGGTTCGCTTGCTGGTGTGATGACACGGCTCGAGGGTGACGTACAGGGTGGCGCCGTGCGCCCGGCCGCCAGCCGACCGGAGGGCCAGCACCTCCGCGTGTGGCCCGCCAGGCCGTCGGTGATAGCCCTTCCCGACGATCCGGCGTCCGGAGACCACGACCGCACCGACCATCGGGTTGGGGCTGGTATGCCCCCGGCCTTTGGCGGCCAAACGGACCGCCAGCGCCATGTACCTACGATCAAGGTCGGGTTGCTTCACCGCATCTTGCTGGAGTGAGGTCTGCGGCTGCGGGACCTCCGACGCGCACGGGGGCTTCGACCGGCCCGGCCGGCTGAATGGAGAGCGGGATGCGGGGCGGACTTGCCGGCGGCCGGGGTCGTGCCGGCTCCCCATGATCCCGTCAAGGCCGCCTGCGCCGCCGCGAGACGCGCAATCGCAACACGGTACGGCGAACAACTCACGTAGTCCAGGCCAAGCTGGTGACAAAACTCAACCGAACTCGGCTCCCCTCCATGCTCGCCGCAAATCCCCAGCTTGAGGTCGGGGCGCGTCAGGCGGCCCTCCGTGATGGCCATGCGCATCATGGCCCCGACGCCTTCCCGGTCCAGGACGGCGAAGGGATCGGCGTCCAGGATGTTCTCCGCCTTCCCGGGAATGGCAGCCCCGCAGCTGTTGCACACCATCTTCTTCCAGTCCACGTCGGAGCTCAGGCACCGGGGACAGCTATCCTGCCGTCGCATGTAGAACCCGACGAACTTCGCCGCGTCATCGCGCGAGAACCCGAAGGTGGTCTGGGTGAGATCGTTGGTCCCGAAGGAGAAAAATTCTGCCTCCTCGGCGATCCGTCTGGCGGTCACGGCCGCCCGCGGCAACTCGATCATGGTGCCCACCAGGTAGGTGAGCTTCACGTTGCGGCGCCGCATCGTCTCCTCGGCGACCTCGCGGATCAGATCCTTTTGGGCTTTCATTTCCGACACCATCCCCACCAGCGGGATCATGATTTCCGGCACGATCTTCTTGCCCTCGCGGGTCAGCTCGCAGGCCGCTTCCAGGATGGCGCGGGTCTGCATGCGCGTGATCTCCGGCATGGTGATGCCGAGCCGGCAGCCTCGCAGGCCCAGCATGGGATTGAACTCATGGAGCTCCTCCACTCGAGCCAGGAGCCGCCGTTTCTCCTCCACCCGCGCCGGGTCTCTGCCAATGAGCTCCAGCCGCGCGATCTCCACCATCAACTCTTCCCGTTTGGGCAGGAATTCATGGAGCGGGGGGTCGAGCAGACGAATCGTCACGGGGAAGCCTTTCATCTCACGGTACAGCCCGATGAAGTCCTGCTTTTGCAGCGGGAGCAGCTGCGCCAGGTAGCGCTCGCGCTCTTCCCGCGTGCGGGCCAGGATCATGTGCTGCATGACCGGGACCCGATCCTCGGCAAAGAACATATGCTCGGTCCGGCAGAGCCCGATCCCCTCGGCCCCGAAGCCCCGGGCGATGCTGGCCTGCTCCGGCACGTCCGCATTGGCCCGGACCCGCAGCACCCGGAACTCGTCGGCCCACTTGAGGAGCCTGGAGTAGTACCGATACTTCTCCGATCGGCGTGCACTCATCTTGCCCAGGATGACCTGGATCACCTCGGATTCCACCACCGGGATATCGCCCTCATACACATGGCCGGTGAACCCGTTGATCGAGAGTGAGTCGCCCTCCTTCAAGACACGCGACCCGATCTTCACCGTGGTGCCGTTTTCCACCTCCACCGCTTCGCAGCCCGCCACGCAGACCTTTCCCATCTGCCGAGCGACGACTGCGGCGTGGGATGTCACCCCGCCTCTCGCAGTCAGGAACCCCACCGACGCGTTCATCCCGTGGATGTCGTCCGGGCTGGTCTCTTGACGGACCAACACGACGCGCTCACCACGCGCCTGCATCTCGACCGCCCGGTCAGGCGTCAGCGCGATCTTCCCGGCCGCCGCGCCCGGTCCGGCCGGCAGGCCCTTGCCCAGGGAGACGTGCTTGGCCTCTGCCGCACCATCAAAGATTGGATACAGGTATTGAGAGAGTTGCTCCGGTCCCACGCGGAGGACCGCTTCGCGTTTGCTGATCAAGCCTTCCTTGACCATATCCACCGCGATGCGCACGGCCGCGATGCCGGTACGTTTCCCCACCCGGGTCTGGAGCATGTAGAGCTTGCCTTCCTGAATGGTAAACTCCAGGTCCAGCATGTCGCGGTAATGACGTTCGAGGGTCCGGTAGGTGTTCGTCAGCTGCTTGGAGGCGCGTGGAAGGCGGCCGGCGAGGGAGCTGACCGGGAGCGGCGTCCGAATCCCGGCCACCACATCCTCCCCCTGTGCGTTCAACAAGTACTCACCGAAGAAGGTGGGTCGCCCGGACGCCGGATCGCGGGTGAACGCGACGCCGGTTCCGCTCGTGTCCCCCATGTTGCCGAACACCATGGCGACCACGTTCACGGCGGTTCCCCAACTGTCCGGAATATTGTAGAGGCGCCGGTAGGTGACGGCCCGAGGGCCGTACCATGACGAAAAGACGGCGTTGATGCCCATTCTGAGTTGCTCCAACGCATCGACGGGAAACTCATGCCCGGTCTCTTCACGGACCGCCGCCTTCAGCCGGACGACCAGGTCCTTCAGCGCCTTGGCATCCAGGTCAGTGTCCAGCGCCACCCCGTGCTCCGCCTTCTTCCGCTTCAGGATTTCCTCGAATCGCTCACGGCTCACACCCATGACGACACTGCCGAACATCATAATGAACCGCCGATAGGCGTCCTGCGCGAACCGTTCATTCCGGGTCCTGGCAGCCAACCCGTTGACAGTCCGGTCATTCAGCCCAACGTTCAGCACCGTATCCATCATGCCCGGCATCGACGCCCGGGCGCCCGACCGCACCGACACCAAGAGCGGATTGTCGGGATCCCCGAAGCGGGCTTCCATCGAGCGTTCCACCTTCCTGAGACAGTGCAGGGCTTGTTCCCACATCCCCGGGGGATAGACCTTGCCGCGACGGTAGTACTCGACGCAGGCTTCGGTCGTGATGGTGAACCCGGCCGGCACGGAGATCCTGAGATTGGTCATTTCGGCCAGGCCGGCGCCCTTCCCGCCGAGCAGTTCCTTCATCTCGCCGGTCCCTTCGGCCTTTCCGTCCCCGAAATAATAGACAAATTTCTTCGTGCCCACGCCTGCCCTCTCCTCTTGGCTAGCCCCGGGACCGACTGAATTGATTACACCTCATTGACCCGCGTTGGCAAGCGCCTACGGTATCGAGCGATCAGATAGCGCTTGAGCGTGACGCCTAGCGCGACCACCACCACCACAAACGCGCCGAGGACGAACACCCGGTAATCCACCCGCACGCCCTCGTCATAATACAGTTTCCCGTCCCCGCCTTTGACGACCTGGGTCTCCGCTTGAAACGTGTGCGTGTCGCCGGAGGGATCCGACAGATTGATCCATTCGTAACAAAGCTGGACGGGCCGCTCGACGCCGGCCACCTTGTGCCAGCTCAGACGGACACAGATATCCTTGGCGGTGTTGAAGCGATCCGGCGTCGTGAACAACGTATCCAGGTTGACGCCGCTGACCCACACCCCGAGGAGCAGGACCGCATTGCACACCACGATCAGAATGGCTGTCACCCGGTACGTGTAGCGTCGTACCCGGTGGGCCTGCAGCTCCTCCTGCGCCTGCTGTTCGCGGCGCGCAGGCTCCAGTGGAGCCGCGAGGTTTCCGCTCGAAGCAGTCATCGTGCGGTCGTCGCCTCAGGTCCCCTGGACCACGATCTGAGAGAAATCCGCGAACGACAGAAAGAGCTGATCAATCGCGTAGAGCAGCGACAGCCGGTTCGCCCTGAGCGCCGGATCGTCGGCGTTGACCATGACCCCCTCGAAAAAACCATCGATGGCCGGCCGCATTCGAACCAGACCATCCAGGGCCTTGGCATAGTCACCCTGCGCGATTAAGGCCGGAACGCGTTTCTTGAATTCTTCCAACACCCTGTAGAGGTGCTCTTCCGTAGGATGCTGAAAGAGAGAGGGATCAATGGAGTCACGCGACCATTTCTCCTTCTCAACCAAGCGATGCGCCCGCTTGAATCCGACCATCAGGGGATCAAACTCCGGCAGTACTGCGATCGCTTGCAACGCCTTCATCCTGTTGAGGAGATCGACCATGTCGAACACCCCACTGCCACGAAATTTGATCACCCCCTGAATGACATCGTCCCGTAGCCCGTGGACCGTCCGACCATAATACCGCAGCCGTTCGACGATGAAATCGAGAAGATCGGCAGCATGTTGGCCTACTGCGGTGAAGCCGTCCTGTATGACGAGCATTTTGGCTTGAGCGAGCACCCCGGCCAAATTCAGGCACAGCTTGCTCTCCACGATGATCCGAACGAGCGCGGTGGCATGGCGCCTCAATGCGAACGGATCCTCGGACCCGGTTGGCACAACCCCGACATGGAAAAACGCGGCGATCGTGTCCAGCCGATCTGCCAGGGAGAGGATTTTTCCCGGGAGCGTCTGAGGCAAGTCGCCATCCATGGACCGCGGCAAGTACTGTTCGGCGATCGCACGGCTCACCTCTTCCGATGCCCCGTCGTGCCTGGCATATTCGCCGCCGATGATTCCTTGCAGTGTCGGAAATTCACCCACCATTCCGGTCAGGAGGTCGGCCTTGCTCAATTGTGCAGCACGACGGCACGTGTCGCGCAGCTCCTGGTCCCCTAGCATGTCTGCGAGCTTGACGACCAGTTCCGTGAGGCGCCCGATCTTCTGATGTAATGTGCCCAGTTTGTGGTGAAATGTCACGCCCTTGAGTTTCTCAACCCGGTCCGCCAGTTTGGTCTTCCGATCTTCTTCGAAAAAGAATTTGGCATCAGCCAAGCGGGCCGCCAACACGCGCTCGTTCCCTTCGCGGATCAACCGCATATTCGACAGCTTCATGTTGGTGACCGCGATGAACTTCGGGAGCAACGCCCCGTCCGGACCCATCAGTGAAAAATACCCCTGGTGCTCTTTCATCGCCGTCATCAGCACCTCTTTCGGCAGCGAGAGGTAGTGCGGCTCGAATTCGCCCAGGATCGCGTGCGGGTATTCGACACTGTAGATGGCCTGCTCCAGGAGATCTTCATCGCGATGCAGATGCCCACGCGCGGCCTTGGTCAGGTCCGTGAGCTGGGCCAGAATCATCACACGGCGTGTGCTCTGATCAGGAATGACGCCGTGACGCTCCAACGTCTTCATGTACATTCTGAGGTCTTTCACCGGCAATCCTTGCGAGTGGGCGGACTCGGGAGACCCGAGAAAGCGGTGCCCAAACGTCCGATTGCTTGCCCTGATCCCGCCGAGCTGGATGCCGACCACTCTCCCGCCGTACAGCGTCAGCAGCCACCGGATCGGGCGCGCGAACCGCATGCCGGTTTCGTTCCAGCGCATCGATTTGGGAAACGACAGTCCGCCGATCAAGTCAGGCAGGATTTCGCCCAGGACTGCGACGGCCGAGCCGCCCGTCTCCCGCCTCACCGCGAACACGTACTCTCCTTTGGGAGTCCGCCGAATTTCCAGGCCGCCGACCGTGACGCCCTGCGACCCCGCAAAGCCGATCGCCGCTCTCGTCGGCTGCCCGGCTGCGTCGTAGGCCGCGGCCTTGGAGGGCCCCATCACCTCCTTGACGGTCGCGGCCTGCCGGCCTGACACAGACTCGACCGCCAAGACCATGCGTCGCGGGCTGCCGAATGTACGCACCGCTCCATGGGGCAGCCGGTGCTCCTTCAGCAGGCGCTCCGCAGAATCCCCCAGCGCCCGCAGTGCCGGCGGGAGGAACTGAGACGGCAATTCCTCGGTTCCGATCTCCAGCAGCAACTCCGCCTGTCCCGTCTTGGTCCCGGGACGTTTCCCGGCGGAGTGAGAATCCGGCCCGCTCGCGATGGGAGATTTGATCATTGTACTGCGACTCCGGCTCCCGGCGGGGCCTTCTGGTGCAGCAACGGATAGCCCAAGGCTTCGCGCTCCCTCATGTAGCCCTCGGCGCACTGACGGGCCAACCCGCGGACGCGGGCGATGTAACCCGTCCGTTCCGCCACGCTGATCGCGCCGCGCGCATCCAGAAGATTGAACAGGTGGGACGCCTTGATGCAGTAATCATACGCCGGCAGCGTCAAGCCTTTCGCGAGCAGGCGCTTGGCCTCCGACTCGAATGCCTGGAAGGTGCCGGTCAGCAACGCCACGTCCGCTTCCTCGAAATTGTACTTGGAAAACTGAACTTCCGTCTGTCGGTGGATCTCTCCGTACGAGATGGTCTCGGTCCAGACCAGATCGTACACGTTGTCCACCTGCTGGAGATACATGGCGATGCGCTCCGTGCCGTACGTGATCTCGACCGTGATCGGATGAAGCTCGATTCCCCCGACCTCCTGAAAATAGGTAAACTGCGTGATCTCCATCCCATCCAGCCGCACCTCCCATCCCAGTCCCCAGGCTCCCAAGGTCGGAGACTCCCAATCATCCTGGACGAACCGGATGTCGTGTTGTCGAGGGTTGATGCCGAGATGCGCCAAGCTCTTCAGGTAGAGAGACTGAATCTCGTCGGGAGACGGTTTAAGGACAACTTGGTACTGGTAGTAGTGCTGCATCCGGTTCGGATTGTCCCCGTACCGGCCGTCAGTCGGGCGCCGGCAGGGCTGCGGATAGGCCGCCTTCCAGGGCTCCGGACCCAGCGCCCGCAAAAACGTGGCCGGGTGGAAGGTTCCGGCTCCCATTTCCAGATCGTAGGGTTGATGAATGACGCAGCCCTGGTCAGCCCAATAGCGGTGGAGGGAGAGGATCAACTCCTGGAGGGTCACAGCTCGTCCTTGCCGTCGTTGCCGAGTTCGGACCGGGGTCAGGGTTTGACAATCGAAGAGGAAGCCCCGGGTCCAGAGCACCGCGGAAGCCGCGTCAAACTAACAAGAAACCGGTGCGCTGTCAAGGAACGATCGCCCCCGTCATCGCGGGGTTGTTGTACCCATGAAACAAAAAAACACGCGCCCGAACCGATGTGGATACCCTGAGATGGCTATCCAGAGACTTGACGTGATCACCCAACTGGAGTATTGTGTGTAAACTTTACTGACTCACTAGAGAATCCAACACGACCATGAAATTTTCCAAGAAAAGTGAATACGCGCTCCGTGCCCTCATCGAGCTGACCGCCCAATACGGACAGCCCCACCTCCAACGTCATGAAATCGCCAAGCGGCAACAGATCCCGATCGAGTTTCTCGAGCAGATCCTGCTGACGCTCAAGAACGCGGGTCTCCTGGGCAGCCGACGCGGGGTCACCGGCGGTTACAGCCTCATCAAGCCGCCCCAGGACATCACTCTCGGCCAGGTGATCCGAATTCTGGACGGCCCCCTCGCGCCGATCGGCTGCGTCAGCAAGACCGCCTATCAGAAATGCAGCGACTGTCCCTATACGGAGAAGAAGAGCTGTCCGATCCAGAACGCGATGCTCGGCGTGCGCAACGCCATCGCGGACATCCTGGACAACTACAAGCTCAGCGACTTCGCGTCGGGTCACTGCAAACGACCCCATTCCTGAGCGGAGCTCGTTCCCCAGCATGTTGGCAAAGAGGCCATCGCACGAAGGCAGTCGACACCGAACTGAACCACATCTTCACGCGTACGCGCTCAACCGATGAACACGGACCACATCATTCTCATCCTGATCACGTTCTTGGCCGCGACGGTCAATGGGGCGTTGGGCTACGGGTTTTCCTCCATCACCGTTCCGGTTGCGCTGCTATTTTACACGAACAGAATCCTGAACCCGGCGTTGGTCATGGTGGAAGTGGTCATTAATGGGTACGTCTTGCTGATGAACCGAAAGAGTGTGCCGCACACATGGAGAAGAGTGGTGCCCATCTTGCTCGGCGTGCTGCCGGGGGTCATGATCGGCAGCTACGTTCTTTTCATGGTTCAACCTGGGTGGGTCAAGTTCTTCACGTATTTTGTCCTGCTTCCCCTCATCCTCCTCCAAGCGGCCGGCGTACGAAGGCCGATTCGTTCAGAGAAAGCGGTCGGGGTACCATTTGGAATGGGAATTGGAACGCTCTATTCCGTGACCACCATCTCCGGTCCTCCTCTGGCTCTCCTCTTTAATAATCAAGGTTATGCCAAACAGGAGTTTCGGGCGGCGTTGAGCCTGATTCGAGTGGCTGAATCCACCATGACGGCTGTCGCCTACTATTTCTTAGGCCTGTATAGCGTTGAGAGCACCCAGATCCTGCCCTACATCGTTCCCACTGTGCTGGTCGGAATTCCTCTGGGGACCTACCTCATCAGTCGGATGGACCCTGAAGTCTTCAGAAGGCTGTGCATGAGCTTTGATGCCTTGGTCGTGGGATTTGGAATGTCCAGGGTTCTCATCGAGCTCCGGCTTGCCCCCAGCCCCGCTGCCTATGGTGTCCTGGCGGCTGTCGTGGTGATTGATGCCTACCTGCTCTACCGCTTTTTCCAACGACGGTCTTCCCCCTCAAGGACGGGCGGGCAATCTGGCCTCAGGGTGCGACGCCTCTAGGATCCACGGAGGCGACTACCACAATCTTCCTCTTCGTCGCACCTTCAGTTCTGCGTGATTCCGAGGACACCCTCCATGGACCAGATGGTCAATTGACTCACTCCGGCTGTTTTGTTAGGCTGCACGGGCGCGCACTGACCTATTCAACCACGCGACCACCGTCTAACAGGAGACACCATGCCTGCCCCAACCATGGCCACCACCTCACTCGTGGTCACCCTGCAGAACAAGGCGACGATCCTCCGGATCGAGAGCGTCCGCGCAACCACCGAGGCCGGGAGCGGACACCCGTCAAGCTGCTGTTCAGCCGCAGACATTGTCGCCGTGCTCTTCTTCGCCGTGATGCGGTACGACCCGAAGAATCCCAAGAATCCCAACAACGATCGCTTCATTCTGTCGAAAGGCCACGCGGCACCCTTGCTCTATGCGGCGTGGGCTGAGGCCGGGCTGTTCGACAAACAGGACCTGCTTAAGCTGCGCACGCTGGAATCCGACCTGGAAGGCCACCCGACACCGCGGCTCTCGTTCGTGGACGTGGCCACCGGGTCGCTCGGTCAGGGTCTGGCGGCGGGAGTCGGGATGGCCCTGAACGCACAACGGCTCGACCGATCAAGCTATCGCACCTACGTCCTCCTTGGCGACGGGGAATCCGTGGAGGGCTCGAACTGGGAGTCGGTGGAGCTGGCACGTCATTATGGCCTCGACAACCTCTGCGCGATCGTGGACATCAATCGCCTCGGACAAAGCGATCCGACGATGTTGCAGCACGACATGGAGGGATATCGCGCACGCTGGGCGGGATTCGGCTGGCATGCCATCGTGGTGGACGGACACGACACGACTGCGCTGCTGGCGGCCTTTGACGAAGCCGCCCGCACGAAGGGCAGACCCACCGTCCTGCTGGCGCGCACTCTCAAAGGGAAAGGGATCTCCTTCATCGAGGACCGTCCTGATTGGCACGGGAGGGCGCTCAAGAAGGGTGAAGAATCGCAAAAAGCGCTCGACGAGCTGACGCGTCAACTCAAGCCGGGAACGAGTGAGCCGGACATCCCTCGCCCGGAGCCGGCCGTGAACGGCGCCCGACCAGCCAAACCAATGGCCCCCCCAGCCTACAAGCCCACGGATTCTGTCGCGACACGCGAGGCGTTCGGCACTGCCCTCGTTGCCTTGGGCGACGCCAATCCTCTGGTGGTGGGGCTCGACGCCGACGTGAAGAACTCCACCTTTACCGACAAGTTTGGGAAGCAGTTCCCCCACCGGTTCTTCGAGCATTTCATCGCGGAGCAGACTATGGTGGGGGCCGCCGTGGGCCTGGCTGCCTGCGGCAAGATTCCCTTTGCAGCCACATTCGCCTGCTTCCTGACCCGTGCGTACGACTTCATCCGCATGGCCGCCATCAGCCACGCGAACATCAAGCTGATGGGGTCACACGTCGGCGTGAGCATCGGGGAGGACGGCCCTTCGCAGATGGGCCTCGAGGACTTGGCGATGATGGCGGCCCAACCCGGCATGGTGGTCCTGTATCCGTCGGACGCGGTCTGCACGCATCGGTTGGTGGAAGCCGCCGCCGCGCACCGCGGTCCAGTTTACATCCGGACCGGTCGGCCTAAGTCACCCATCTTGTACGGGAATGAAGAGAAGTTTCCAATCGGCGGCTGCAAAGTGCTGCGGCAAAGCCCCTCCGATCAGTTGACGATCGTGGCGGCTGGCGTGACGGTGTTTGAAGCGTTGAAAGCGCATGACCAACTGAAAGCAGCCGGCATCCCGGTGCGGGTCCTTGATCTGTACAGTATCGTCCCCATCGACCGCCCGACCCTCCTGCTGTGCGCCAACGCGACCAAGAGCCGCATTCTGACCGTGGAGGATCATTACGCGCACGGGGGGCTGGGAGACGCCGTCCTGAGCGCGGTCGGAAGCGAGGGCATCCGCGTGCACAAGATGGCGATCCGGGAGATCCCGCACAGCGGAAAGCCGGACGAACTGGTGAATCGCTTTGGGATCAGCGCGCGCGCAATCGTCGAAACCGTCAAGCGGATTCTGTGACCGGAAGCCTCGATGAGGAATCCAGACCCGCTGCAAAAGATTCCGATTTTTACCCTCCTCTCTGAACGGGATCGCCGCAAGATCGCCAGCGAGGTCACCGAAGCGCACTACGGAAAAGGCGAGTACATTTTCCGCGAGGGCGACACGGCCGATTACTTCCACATCGTGAAGGAAGGGACGGTCAAGTGCGTGAAGTCTTCCTCCGATGGGAAAGAATGTACGCTCAAAGTCCTCTTGCCGGGCGACCTGTTCTGCTGCGAAGCCGCGGTCTTCGACGGAGCGCCTCATCCCGGCAGCGCCCAACCGATGGGCGACGTGAGCATCCTTCGCCTTAGAAAGAAGTCTTACTTCGAGGTGCTTCGCCGGAATCCCGATGCCGCGCTTGAGGTAATTAAATATCTGGGGCAACGCCTGAACGAAGCGCAGGAAAACGCCAAAGTCCTTGCGCTGGACCGGGCCGAACAACGCCTGGCTTCGTTGCTCGTCAACCTGGCCTCTCGCGCCGGAGTCCGCGAGGCGGGCGGCATCTGTCTCACGGTCCATCTGACGCGTCAGGACCTGGGGGACATGGCCGGCATCACGGTCGAGACCACGATCAGAATCATGGGCCGGTTCAAACGGGCGCGAGTGGTCTCCGGCACGGCGAAGCGCATCGTCATCCTGGATCTTGCTCGGCTCAAGCACCTCGTTTCCACCGCATCCAGTTCCCACAGCAAGCGGTCCCCCGCTGCTTAAATTTATTTCCAAACTATGATCTAGGTCATGTTTTGGAATCGCCGGCCGGCCTATCCTCCAGCAGCAGAACGCACTCGACCCTTTACGATTGCTGACAAGATTACTGACAAGGAGGTAAGAAATGCTGTCCACGTACAGACAGCCGCGGAGCCGGCTCTCATTGGCAACCGCACTGACCATCGGAATTGTCTGCGGCGGAATGACCGTCGGGGCCGCACCAGCCTCAGCAAAGACACATGAGGTCGAGATGACGGCGGTCGAGAAAGAGGTGGTCGTCGATGGAGGGGGCATGCGGTACAAGGCCTGGACCTTCAACGGCCAGTTCCCCGCGCCGGTGGTGCGGGTCACGGAGGGCGACCCCGTCAAGCTTACTCTCCGCAATCCCTCGACGAACACCTATCCCCACGCCATGGATTTCCACGCCGCCGAGATCGACTTCCTGAAGAATTATCGGGCGATCAATGCCGCCGATGAAACCATCGGTTATACCTTCGTGGCCAAGAAGCCCGGCGTCTTTTTCTATCACTGTGGCGCACCGCCGATGATCCAGCATGTAGCTCGCGGGATGTTTGGCGCCATCATCGTGGACCCGAAGAATACGAAGTCCTGGCCAAAAGCAGACCGGGAATACGTCCTGATCCAGTCGGAGCTGTTCGAGAATCCCGACGATGTACAGGCCATGTTCGACCGCAAGTTCGCACACATCATCTTTAATGGGGGAATCTTCAAGTATCACCCCTACGTGACCGGCGGCCACGCTCTTGAGGCGAAGCCTGGCGAGCGTGTGCGGATTTATTTCGTCAATGCAGGTCCGAACGAATTCTCTGCGTTTCATCCGATCGGTGAAATCTGGGACAACGTGTATGAAAGCGGCAATCCCGCCAACAAGCTCAGCGGCGTCCAGACCTACGTCGTAGGGCCGGGCAGCGCCGCTACCTTTGATGTGGTCGTCGAATCTGCCGGCGCCTACCCCTTGGTTACGCATTCACTGACCGGCGCGCTCCGTGGCGCGATCGCCGTGCTGGTGGTATCCCCTGACGCCAAGCCCGCTCCGCTCATGCCCCACACGCCTTGGAAGGTCGAGGTGCCTCAGACGGGAATCACGCCGCTGCCCGCGCCATAGCTCATAGTTCGAAAAAAGGACCCCTCTTCCCTTACGCAGGGGCCCATGCCGCACCAACTAATCAGCCAGGCTGCTCACTGCTTGCTGAGTGGAAAGGTGATTACAAGTCCTCCCATGACGTCACCGATTTTGAAATCCGACTTCGGGCTTTTGCGATGCGAGTTGTGGCATTCGATGCACGTCATGGAAAGACGCTTTGAACCGTGCCGAATGATCTCTATCGCGGCTTTCTATACACCCTGCAATATACTCTCGCATTTTAGGCGCTGAGAGTCCTCTACCATCTAGTCGCTTTTCAATCATCCAGCAGCGAAGACGTTCCAAAATACTTTCACATATTTCCTCATCGGACCTACCTTCTTTCACACCTTGCAGGCACAACTTGCGAGCTTGTTTCTTCAGACTATTGACGCTTTTTCTGTTAGGAGGAGTTCTTCCCAGGTCCATATGTTATTTTATGGCGTTAGGGGAGTTGATGGCGACGGCGGATAGGGCCAATCTAAGGAGGGGGATACCATGATAGTCGAGGACAGGATCGCGGCCTTTTTGCGGACGAACTCAAAGCAACCTTATTGTGACGACTGCCTAGGACGACTCTTGAAGCTAGGAACGGCTGGTAACACATATGGCGAGGAACGCGACGGCGGCACTTGGAGCTTCAGGGACGTTTACTCGTCAGTGTGGAACCTGTTCGATATGCGCTAATACCAAGATGGTTTCTCATTCGAATTAGGACAACGCCGGAAGTCGTGAGCTATTGACACTCGCAGCATTGATGGCTTAAAAACATGACCCACCAAGAGCTTGTGCATATCACCGAAATACTCTTAGGTGTTTCGAGATGGAACTAGTATGAGGTTAAGATTCCGTAAGTCGTTCGGCTTTGGTCTATTCCGTCTCGCCGTCAAATAAGCACCTTCTGGAGATGAGAGCAGGAGAAGATCATGGCTAAACCCAAAGTGGTATCGCAAAAAGAATGGCTTGCCGCCCGCAAAGCCCTACTGGTGAAAGAGAAAAGAAGTTCACCCGATTGCGCGATCAGTTGAGTCAAGAGCGGCGGCAGCTTCCTAGGGTGAAGGTGGACAAAGAATACGTGTTCGATGGGCCGAAGGGTAAAGAGGCCTTATCGGAACTATTTGACGGCAGAAGCCAGCTCATCGTCTATCACTTCATGTTTGACCCCAGATGGGAGGCTGGATGCCCGCACTGCTCTCATGTGGCCGACCGTTTCAATAGAATCATCCGGCACCTGAACCAACGGGATGTGACTATGGTCGCTGTGTCTCAGGCGCCGTTCGGCAAGTTGGCTGCATATAAGCAGCGGATGGGCTGGAATTTCAAGTGGGTGTCATCGTCCGAGACAGACTTCAATTTGGATTATCACGTGTCGTTCACGCCAGAAGAGTTGGCCAAGAAAAAAGCGCTCTACAACTTCACTTTGCAAAATCCGGACAGCCCGCAGCGGGAGGGAGTCAGCGTGTTTTACAAAGACCCCACCGGAAGAGTGTTTCACACCTATTCAACGTATGCGCGTGGCATCGATATGTTCATGGTGGACTACCACTACCTCGACCTGGTGCCCAAGGGCCGAGATGAAGGAAAGCGTGGACCCTTCTGGGTGCGCCGCCATGATGAATACGGCCGATAATCTAATTTGCTCATTTCATCCGTACTCAAGGGGAGAGCGCTACCAATCAGACTGATTAAAGTTAGGGTGTTGTTCAGGGAAACTCGAATCGCAAGGTTCGCAAAGGAACAGCCTGGGAAGCCAGCATCTTTAAAGTTGGTAATTAAACCTCTCCCCCCTCTCGCTCAAAAGCCTTTTCAAGGATCGGCTCAAAGTGATAAGTAATAACGTCACATTCCGGACGTTCTGATCAAGTTTTAAAAAGCAATAGTTCAAAAACTATTCGGCATTATTGGTTTGAGAGCGTCTAGCGGAGCCAATGAGCGGATCAAGCCAGAAACAGACCAGAAATGGAGGACGCATCATGAGCATGAGAGGCTTTTGGTTGGGACTCGCTGTTGGAACCATCTCCACTTGCGTACTCGGTCAGTGGGTGTTCTCCGCCGTGAGCAAGGAGACAAATCCACCCAAGGGCATATCCCCAGAAATTGTCGCCGATTATATACATAGTGTAATCCAGGCGGATCGAACTTTTTACACGATCGAGATTGTGGAGCGGATGCAGACGCGAGGCATTATCTACGCCTCGGAAGATTGGATAGAGAAAGGAGATCTCCCTTTACCCGCCCAATTTGTACTCGAAACGGGGCGGATCGTAGCTAAACAACCAAATGGGATTCGATTCCGGCTGATCAGCAGTTGGCCGATAAATAAAAGGAATAGCCCAACGACAGAGTTCGAGCGGACCGCGCTTGCGAAGATCCTCGTGAATACCGATCGTCCCTATACAGGCGTTACAACCGAGGGCAGGGCTCGCGTCTTCCAAGCACTCTATGCCGATAAAGCCCTGTCTCAGAGGTGCGCCGATTGTCACAATGTGCACCCCAATAGCCCAAAGAGGGATTTCAAGGCGGGAGACGTAATGGGTGGAATTCTTCTAACGATTCCACTCCCCCAATAGGCAAGGCCAACGACCTTCATCGACGCTGCATGTGGGGTAAGCTGGCTGCAGTCTGAGTAGGCTGGAGGAGGGTCCCGAAAACGGTTCCCTAAACCGCGTCTCGACTAACGACTCGGTCGGGAATGCAACTCTTTCGATTTGAAACTGTAGCAGTGAGACCAACGACGGGGCAGAGCGGCGGCTGTAGATTGACCCAAAGCCAATCCCGACGTGGGAGTGGCGAAGACGGAAATAAGGGGATCGAATGGCGGGGAATTGTCCCTGATCGTAAGCTGAGATCAGCCACACAATAGCCATACACTCCATAATTCCCCTTCGATCTCTTGACGTTACGGAGCGTCTGCGAATCTGCAAGCCGCCGACTTCAAGATAACTTATTCGGCTCCCTTGGACTGAGCTTCATGTACTCAATCTGTAACCCAAGAACCTTTAGTTTTCTGTATCCGCCCGATTACCCCGAAGAACTGTCCAACGCATCCATCAAGCGTGTATGGGACCTTGCATTGCGATCTGATAATAGACCGCTCCTCTCTATTCAAGGATTCAAAATCTGCATCAAGATGCCATGTGGTTTTGTGATCGACAGTATCCTGCATCTCTAACCAGATATGCTCTTCATCACGGGCGTCAAAATCTGTGGGGAAGTACATGATCTTAGCGTCTACAACAAAATGTTTGCCGAACAACGGGTGCTTAGGAGCCTCTGTAGGATCGGTGTAGTCCAGAATACAGCAGTGATGTTTTGAGTTGAGAACATCTAAGGCAATAGTTTCATACCGATCCTTGGGGATGCTGCGCAAAGGGACTGCCTGAAGAGCTGCGTTAAAGTCAGCCACCTCCTCACGACTCTGTCGCGCCCGAATCGGCTCCATTATGCGATTGAAATCTTCCTGGCTCCGCCTGCATTCTTTGACCACCTCTGGCTTCAGGCGAGCCCCCTTGTAGAATCGAGTCCGTTGATCGGCTTGAGGATCTGATCACCCCGCAAGTAACGCGACGCAATAGGCGGTCAGGATAAGTGAGCCTGGAAGGGCGTTGCTGACGTTCAAACCTGCCATAATGCGAATGCCTCCTCGATGAAAAGATGCAACGCTCTTATCTTTATCGCCGAGGAGAGTCAATCGAAATCAGTCCAATACTGTGGCTAAACTGGGGCAGAACTATCGCGCATGGAGGGGGAATATCGGCACCTGGCCTTTCATTCGCGTGGGTTTGGGTCAGGAGGAAAAATGGTGCGATAGCCGTGGACTCTAGATGCACAGTCTGGATTCTGTTTTTTGGGGGGTACCGGGGGGCCGATGGGACCCTTCGATGTGATCCTCGATCTTGTTATAGGTGCCTGGTGGGGTATTCTGATCTGCACGAAACGCTAGAACCATTGGATGCAAGGCAGGACGAAGACATGAAAGGGAACTTGCACCTTGCCCTCTCCATGGAGCTTCCGTTGCAGATTATGAATGTGTTCCCGGAAGCCACTGAGCTGCTCATCTTGAATTCCCGCAAACAGCATCGTGTTGCTACCGCCCCAGTAAATTGAGCCAGGAGCATGCCCCGTCGCGCCTTTTCCGTGCGCCTTTTCCACAAAAGTAAAGGAGACGCGTTCTGCCTCCAGCCACTTAAGCACTTCGTCTTCCAGTGATGAGCGAAACGTCATGAAGACCATCTGCATGGTATTTCCCCTCAATGGTGCATCTTGATGCCACGTCCTAAGCCGCTACGATCCCGTGGTGATTTCTGCTTTGCGAGGATCTGATACTTGATCTTATCGTAGGTTGCCTGCGGTATCACCTTCTTCTGCACCAACTCGTCCTTCCGCTTGTATGGCCGTCCCGCTCTTTTTCGAGTACGCCTCGCCGATGACGAAGCCGCGAATTGTCCCTTAACCCGATAATCTCGGCTATTTTCCGTGAGGACGGTTAAGGAACGGCGGGCTTCGTCAGGTCGTTATTCACCCAGTTATTGGGCGCGTTAACGTCGATCCCTCCGGCAGGTGGCGGTTTGTCCAGATTGACATATTGCAAATTATCGAAGGGCTGGATCTGCTCGTCGGCGGGCAATTGCTTGCGGTTAAAGCCCCCGCCGAGCGCGCGGAGGAGCGCCACCGAGGCTCTCAGCAGGTCGACCTTGATCTGCACGAGGTCGGTGCGCGCCATTAGCGTTTGGACCTGCGCGTAAATCAGCTCGAGGCTGGACGCTAGACCGCCCTTATAGAGCTCGGATGTCAGGTCTTGCGTCTTGAAGAAGGCTCCGACGGCGGCGGCCTGCCGATCGGCCGCGGCGGTCAGCCAGTTCGTCAAGCTCAGCCCGTTCTCGACCTCTCGAAACGCGTTGAGCACCGTCGACCGGTACAGGTCTTCCGTTTCGCGATAGGCCGACCAGGACCGCTGCAATTGGGCGCGGCGATAGCCGCCCTGGAAGACCGGCAGCGAAACGCTGGCGCCATAGGACCAGAATGCGGCGGTCAGCTTGGCGATATCGAAGCCAGCGTCCAGGATTCCTCCGTCGGCTGCGAACCTTACATTGGGGAAAAAGGCAGCGCGTGCGATCCCGATGGCGCGGTTCGCTTGTGCCATTTTGCGCTCCATCGCGGCGACGTCTGGTCGCCGCTCCAACAGCGTGGAGGGAATGCTTCGCGGAATCGTGAATTTCGCCATGCGCAGGTCATCGACCGGTTCGATCGTGAAACTGGCCGGAGTCATATTGACGAGGATGGCGATCGCTTGTTCCGTCACCTGGCGTTGGCCTTGGATCTGCGCGTATTTTGTCTCCGTGCTGAACAGCAACGATTCGACGCGGGCGACATCGAGCGCCGACGCGATCGCGCCGGCGAACTGAGCCTTCACAAGCTTGAGCGAATTCCTATAGAGGTCGATCGATTGTTTGTAGATCGCGCTCTGGGCGTCGTAGCCGCGCAACGTGAAATAATCCGACGCAATTTCCGCCTGCAGGCTCAAGCGCGCGAGCCCATAGTTGGCGGCACGCTCTTCCGCTCGGTAGGTTTCCACACGCGTCGCATTGCGGATCGCCGACCAGAAGTCGGGCTCCCAGGAGGCAAGCCCCGCACCGACCCCGACCGGCCCGGTGAGCGCAACATCGCCAGGAATTCTCAGCGGATCGACATGATTTCGACTGTCCGCGCCTTTTGCGCCCAAGCCGACTTGCGGGATCCGTTGGGAGCGGACCTGCATCATGACATCGCGAGCCTGTACGAAGCGCTCCGCGGCGGCCTGCAGATCGGGATTGGCCGCCATGGCCTGTTCCTCAAGCTTGTTCAGAACTGGATCGTTAAACAGTTTCCACCAATCTGGACGTAGTTCGCCGTCCGACGGCTTCGCCTCGACAAAGGGACTCTCTCCATGCCACGAGGCGGGGACAACATACTGGGGCGGTTCATAAAGCGGCGACAGATCGACGTGCGGCAACCAGTCGCCGCACCCAGATACGGTCAGCGCGAGCAGGACGGCGTAGAGAGGCGCGTGCCGCCGAAATTGGGACCAGAGATAGCGAATCGGCATGATCTCCACAATCATGGCACCCTGTTGGGAGGCAGCTGGGGCGGCTCTGCCGGATGCGGCGCCCGTGGCGGCTGAGGCGGCTCTTCCGGCTGCACACCCTGTGGCGGCTGCGGCACCGGCGCAGCCTGTGGCGGGGCCGACTGTACTGGCTGCGGCGACTGCGACATCGCGGGCGCCTGAGGGAGATGAGAGACCTGTGCCCGCTGCGGCGACTCCGACGCCGGGGTATTGACGAGATCATAGCCGGGTGCCGGCATGACGACACGCACCCTGTCGCCTTCGAGCAACGCGGCGCTGGGGTTGTTGACGACGCGGTCGCCCGCGGAAATCCCCTCGGCCACTTCGACAGCGTTGTCCATGAGTTGGCTCACGGTGATCCGTTTCAAGTGTACTCGGTCGTCCTCCGCCACCACGGCCACTTGCGTACCGTGCTCCTGGAACACCAACGCGGTAGACGGGATCGTGAATGCTTTCTTATCGATCGGCGCCGTGAGGTGGACCTGGGCGTAGGAGCCGGGCCAGAGCGCTCGGTCCTCGTTGTCGATCGTGAAGACGGTGACCGCGGTACGCGTGCTCACATCGAATCCCTTGGCAACGGTCAGGAACTTGCCGGTGAAATGGCGATTGGGCAATTGCGGCACGGTCACGTCGGCCGTCAGGCCTGGCTGCAGGAAGGGCCCGAACGACGCCGGCATGCTCACGAAGAGGCGCAGCACATGGACGTCGGCCACCGTAAAGAGGTTGCTTTTTGCATTCGGGGTGCTGAGATTGCCTTCCTTGCTGACCAAGTCACCGACGTTGATGTTGCGCTGAGTCACCACGCCGTCAAAGGGGGCGACGATCGTTTTGAACCGAATGAACGCCTCGACGTTCTTGACCTTTTGCTCCGCTGCGTTGACCACCGCTGCCTGGGCTTTCAGTTCTTGTTCCTTCACCGTGATCGATTGCTCGGAGACCGCGTGATTTGGGCGCAGCGCAATCCAACGCTTCGCGGTCACCTCGGCGAGCTTATACCTGGCGCGCTCCGTTTCTAGATCCGCCCTGGCCTGCTGATATTCCGCGTCGAGATCCGGCGCGTTGATTTCGGCGAGGATGTCGTCTTTCTTGACCAGGTCTCCGTAGTCCTTGTACCACATTTTCACATAGCCCGTGACACGTGCGTACATCGGCGCCTCGTACCAGCCCACAATATTGCCGGGGAGCGTAATGGTCTCGGTCGCCGGCACCGGCTTGGGAGAGACGACGGCCACGGTAGGAATGGCACGTTCGAGTGTCTGCTCGCGCAGCAGAGCGGCATCGCTTCTGCTCTCATGAATCCGATAGCCGAGATAGAGGACGCACAGCAGGATCGCTGAAAGGGCAATGCGTTTTCCATTGAGTGTTTTCATCATGAGGCCTGTCCCTTTTGCCGAGCGGTTCGCCTATTATAGATGATCGCGTACACGCAGGGCACGAAAAACAGGGTGAAGACGGTGGCGACGAGCAAGCCGCCGATGACGGCCCGGCCCAGCGGCGCGTTCTGGGAATAGCCCGTCGCCATGGGGACCATCCCGATGATCATGGCCGAGGCGGTCATGAGCACCGGACGGAAGCGGGTCGTTCCGGCTTCGATCGCGGCCCGCAGCGCGTCGCCGTGTTCTTTGAGTCGCTCGCGCGCATAGGACACGACGAGGATCGAATTGGCGGTCCCCGTGCCCATGGTCATGATGGCGCCCGTCAGCGCGGGCTCCGACAAACGCGTATGGGTCAAGAACAAGGCCCACGCGATGCCCGCCAGCGCGCCGGGCAAGGCCGTAATGATGATGAAAGGATCGAGCCAGGATTGGAAGTTGACGACGATCAGCAGATAGACCAGCACGATCGCGGCAAGCAGTCCGAAGATCAGCTCGGCATAGGCGTCGTACATCAGTGCGGCCTGGCCATGGATTTCAAGCGCGGCGCTGCGGGGCAGCTCGTGCTCCATGCTCTTGGCGACTTTCTCGACATCCGCCAGCACGCCGCCGAGGTCGCGCCCTTCGGCGGACACATAGATGTCGAACAGCGGCATGATGTTCCCGTGCGTGATCACGCCCGGCGTTCCCTCCGCCGATACGCTGGCCAAATTGCCGAGCAGCTGCACATCATCCTTGTTCGAAGAGTGGTCCGAGGACTCGACCGGGACGGTCTTGAGACTGTTGATGCTGTTGATCTGCGACTGCGGCGTGTAGACATTGATGAGGTACGACATGCCGGTCTTGGGATCGAGCCAGTAGACCTGGTCGACCTGTTGGCTCCCGGCGGTCGTCATGAGCAGATTGTCGGCCATGTCCTTCAGGGTCCTGTTGACACCGAATCCGAACGTGCGGTTGCCTTCGACCATGAGGGTCGGCGTGCGCATCGTCTGTTGGATCACCACGTCCGCGGCGCCAGGGATCTCGCGGAACTTGCCCGCCAGTTTCCGGGCGAACTCATAGTTGGGGTAGATGTCCGGGCCGTTGACCTGGACATCGATCGGCGCGGGCGCGCCGAAGTTGAGAATCTTTGCGGTCAGATCGGACGGCTGGAATGTGAATTCGGTGCCCGGGTAGCGCTCCCTCAAACCCGTGCGGAGCATGCGCCGGTACTCCCACACCGGCGACTTTTCATCCTTCAACAGGATCGTCAAATCACAATCCTGCGAGCCGATGGTCGGCGTCGGGATGAAGGCGAGGTTATGCGGTCCGACCGGCAGGCCGCAATTACTGACGATGTTTTCGACCTGACCGGGCAGCAACTCCTCGATGGAGTCGGAGACCAGCGTGGCAAGGCGTCCTGACACCTCGATGCGTGTCCCGAGCGGCGCCCGCATATGCATCTGAATGACCCCTGACCTGATCTCGGGAAAATAATCGCGCCCGAGGAAGAAGAAGAGAGACAGAGAGCCCACCGCGATCGCCAGCGAGATGTTGACGAAGGCGCGGCGACGGGCGATCACCTGTTCGAGCAGGGCATTGTAGCGATCACGGAACCGCCCGAAGCGACGTTCGAACCCCTGCTGAAAGCGGACGAAGACGTTCCGCGATGGTCGTTCCGGGCCGGGCTGCCCGTCGTGCTCCTGCGCCTGCGACGCGTTGTGACCCACGAGAATATATTTCGCCATGGTCGGCACCAGCGTGAACGACAGGACGAAGGAAGCGAGCACCGCGAAAATCATCGCTTCCGCCATCGGCATGAATAGCCAGCCGGACACGCCGCTGAGCTCGAAGAGCGGGAACCAGACGATCGCGATGCATAACGTGGCGACGAACGTCGGGATGACGACCTGATTGGCGGCGTCGATGATGGCCGTCTCCAGCGGCTTGCCCATTTCAATATGGCGATCGATATTCTCGATCATCACGATCGCGTTATCGACGAGAACACCGACGGCCAGCGCCAAGCCGCCCAAGGTCATGAGATTGATCGACTCTCCGAGCAGATGCAGGCCGATGAGTGCGGTCAGGATGGACAGCGGGATCGAGGTCCACACGACGACCGTGGCCCTCCATGAGCCGAGCAGCAACAGGACGATGAGGCCGACCAGCGCACCGGCGGTCAGCATTTCATGCACGACGTCCGAGATCGCATCCTTGACGAAGGTCGAGGCGTCGTCGAGGAGTCTGATCTTCACGCCCTCCGGGACGACTTGCTCGATGCGCGGGATCATCTTCTTGACCCCATCCACCACCGTCAGGGTCGAGGCCTCGGTGCTCTTCATCACGACGATGATGACGGTCTGTTTGCCTTTCACCAGGACCGCGTTCTGTTGCACCCGGCCCATGAGGCGCACCGTCGCGACGTCGCGCAGATAGATGAACGCGTTGTCTTCCCGCTTGATCGGGATATTGGCGAAATCCTCAATCTTCAACGGTGACGCGTTCGTCAGGACGATCCAGTCGGTCGGTTTGATCTTGATGTCGCCGGATGGCAGCACGAGGTATTGCTGCATGAAGATATCGTGAATGTCCGCCGGCGTGAGGTGACGGGCGAGCAATTTCTGCTGATCGAGGTTGACCATGACCTGCATGTCCTGGCCCCCGTAGGGGTGCGGCAGGATCGCCCCGTTGATCGTCACGAGCAGGGGTCGGATTCGCATGTAGGCGAGGTTATAGAGCTCTGCGGGCGTCATCGTGTCGGAGCTGACTTCGAGCATGGCCACCGGTATCGAGGATGGTGCAAGACGCATGATCATGGGCGGGGAAATATCCGGCGGCAGCGCTTTGACGACCGTCTGCGCAATGGCCGTGATATCCGCTTCGGCCCTGCCCACGTCGACTCCGTCCTGCAGATAAATATTGATGATGCTGCTGCCGTAGTAGGAGTGACTGTGGATATACTTGATGCCTTCCACCGTCGCGGTCAAAAAGCGTTCGAACAAATACGTGATGCGCCCTTCCACCTGCTGCGGCAGCAGGCCGGCGTAAACCCAGACCACGGAGGTGACGGGAATACCGATATTCGGGAAGACGTCGGTCGGCATGTGGAGCACCGTCAGGCTCCCAAACAGCACGATGAGGATGGTCATGACGACGAAGGTGTAGGGCCTGCGCAGTGCAATGAGGACAAGCTGGTTCATGCGCGAAGTCTGCCCAAAGCGGTTGGAGTTTCTGTCATGTGGACACCGCTTCCCTAACGACCTCTTCGATTTCCGATCAGGGTATCGGCGCCTCTAGAGAATCCCCAGTCTAAAGTAAAGCGCTCAAGTATAGCAAACGCCTTACCTGTCGTCGTATTCACTCTACATCCGGGTGGGCAATGGAAGGATGTGCGCAATTTATTGGCACAATATCGTCGGCAGCTCTCTTTAATGTTTCGAACACCAAAGCATGAAGGATGCGGATTGCGGATTTGCGCACTGAGCGCATTGTGCGGAATCTCACAATTAACCCAGTCAAATGGCCATTGGGAAAGTAAGAATATAAGAGCACTCTTCAGAAGTTGTTGAATGGACTGATGTGTTTAGGGGCCGTCGAATGAATACTACACTTGGTATTGATCTTGCTGTTTAATCCACACGGATGAGTATGGGCCGATATCGAGGAACACACAGAGATCACCACTCGGGATCTCGTCGAGAAATCAATTCGGGCTCATGTAACAATTCTTCTGGTAAGACCCTCTGACGATTAGGGTCAGAAAGTGGAGCACCATGGCGGGAATTCGGAAACTTAGTATGGCGGTAGCTCTGGTAGGTGGCATCGTAGGTGTCGTTGCAACCGGGGAGCTTGTTCAGGCTGAAACCCTGACGATTGGGGCGGCCCATAGTTTGAAGGCGCCATTCCAGGAAATCCTGCCGATGTTCGAGAAAGAATATGGTGCGACGGTACGCGTCGTGTACGGTCCGTCGAAAACGCTTGGCCGGCAAATTGAAAAGGGAGCTCCGATCGATGTGTTTCTCTCAGAGGGGGTTGAGGAAGTCGAGAAACTGCAAAAGAAGGGACTGACTCTTAACGGAGGACTTCAGATCTACGCGCAGACCTCTCTCGTGCTCGTCATCTCAACGGCCTCCCCGGCAACCTCGATCTCCTTTCGCGATGCGCTTCCGAATCGGGCAACCCGCATTGCCCTCGGCGATCCAAAGACGTCCTCATTGGGAGACATCACGGCCCGGGCGCTCACAAAGCTCGATCCGGCATATAAAAGCCGTTTCCATCTTCTCCACGCGCAACATAGTGATGAAATAGTGAATCTGGTTCACACGGGGAAGGCCGATGTGGGCATCGTCTACCGCGTGGATGCGATCAACAACGGGCACGTGCGCATCATTGATGAAACCCCGGCCGGATCGCATACGACGGTCCAGTTCGGGCATGCGGTGGTGTGGACCTGTCGGAATGCATCCCTTAGTGTCGCGCAAGAGTTTTTCGATTTCATCATGAGTCCCCGTATACAAAAACTCCTGCTCAAATACGGATTTGATTCCATGCCATCGAATGGGTCACGGGCTGGGGTCGGACGCAGTGCCGTTGACGAGTGAATACCTGGAACAGTTTTTGAGAGAACTGTTGTCCAGTGGTGTCAGCATGTACATCAGGAAGGCGGTGTACACGCTGACCTAGGCCACTGCCGCGCCTCCCTCCGTCTATCAGGTCATCACGGGATTTCATCGTTCGCACTGAAGAAACCTATGGTTCATTGCCGAACAAGGATTCTGGTCGCCTGGCGCTCAGCCAAATTGGAACCTTCCTTCCGTGATCGACCAGTCCAGCGAGTCGTGCGCCTTTAGGCGGCACGGGATGCAGTCGGTTGGCACGAATCACAGGGTCTTCAATCCACCCGCAGTTGAGACATCGACTTCCCTGAAACTCCGCGCGACTGATTTCCTCTCGGAGGTCGCAGAATGTCTCGACAACGACAAGTCCGCTGCAACGTGTGCATAACATGGTATCCCCTCCCGTGTATCTCTAACGCTTGTCAGCTCCCCTGCCCCGCCCACCCAGCCAGATCGCTCGTTTCTATCGAGACTCAGATTCTCCTGTCGTGATCTGATGCGGAGGTTGATCCACGCCGGGGTTAATCAGGATCGGCACGTTGAGCTGGTCCGGCAACAGCACGACTTTGGAATTCTGGCTGTCATACAGTTTGAACCGCAGATAACTCGGCGTCAGCGTCTTCGCGATGGTCTCCTGGGCCTTGGCCTGTCCGATGGCTCGGATTCGCAAGCCTTCTGCTTCACCTTCAGCCCGTATCCGGATCGAATCTCCTTCGCCTTTCGCGCGGGTGCGGGCAATCTCCGCGTCCTTCGCCGCAATGATCAACTCAAACTCTTTCTGCTCCTTCTGCTGCTCCTTCGCCTGCTTCTGCTCAATCGCGGCTAACACCACCTGTGGGAAATCCACGTCTGACAGCGCCACGCTTTGGATCTCCAAGTGACGGCCTTTGAGCTTCTCGACGACCACCGCCTGAACTTTGCTTGCGATCTCGGTACTCCGCTCCGGCACCGTCACCATCGCATAGCCCGAGACCACGCTACGCACCGCCGCCATAAACTCAGGTTTAACGACGCGAGGATAGAAGTCCGGCCCCAGCTCCTGGGCCAGAAAATAGACTTCGTCCGCAATGGGTCGCAGGATGATCGCGGCCTTAATTATGACTTGCAGATCGTCCGATGTGAGGGCGTCAATATTTTCGGTAAAGCTTTGCCATCGGACCTCGTAGATGAACACGTCATTCCAGGGCGCCCGCCAAAAGAAGCCGTCCTTGAGCGGTTCCTTGGCCAGCCCTTCGGTGAAGGGATGCCACCAGAGCCCTCGCTGGCCTGGTTGAACTGAGGTTCCCGCACAGGCTGGGATAAAAAGGAGCAGGGGGACAAGCAAACACACGGATGGGAAGATGGTAGTTCGACGCATGGCGGCCTCCAAGGTTCTTCCACGGGGTCTCCGCCTAACGCGGAGGCAGCCCTGGGGGATAAAGCGGCGGGCGCCCTCCGGCCACGCCCACGTGGCTCCCGGCCAGGCGCTCCCGCTCACGTGCCTCCTCTTGGTAGAACTGAGCCAGCAGGCGGGCGCCGGCGACCCATTCGGAGTCACGCCCAAATAGCTGTTCATAAACCAACGCGCGATCAGAAACTTCCTCAGCCTTCTGCCGCAAGGCGGCCGCTTCATGGCTATAATGCTGGGCAATCTTCCACTGGTCTTGCGAGGGATCCAACGAGGTCATCTCCAGCGGCACGCTGGGACCGGTACATCCGTAAGCGGCAAGCAGGCAGACGACAGCGACCCATCTACCTGCGCGAGCGCTCGGACAACTCATGCACTGATCCCATTGGGCGGATGGCCGACATGCGACCACGCTTGCTCCCACCCTTCCGTTCCAGGAGAACGACTTCGTAATCCCATTGAAGCGCTGAAACCTCCACCAGGCCCCGGTCCTGCAGCCGGTTCAGGCCCGTCAGCAGCAGGTGCCACCTGTACTCGGGAAGCGCTTCGGCCATGGATAAGAACGTCAGTCGCTTACGCTCGCGCAGCAGAGAGAGGATCCGCCCTTCGGCCTCGGCGTCGGTTGGTGTCGAACGAGAAGGGATCATAGTGTCTCCTTTCTCGGTTAGGAGGAGGAAGTCCGCGACGGAACACAGCCCGCAAGAAATGAGTATGCAAGTCACGGTCCCAAACCAGGATCGTGGCATCAACGCAGTCCAGCCTCAAACCCTCGGCCATTCCGGATGAAACGGGCGCGGACATTACCGTCAGTGACCAGCTCTTACTAGCCGTGGCCGATCACAACCCCTTCGCACTGTGCGCGCTGCGCGAAACTGCTCATTCTGACAGGGTGACTCAACCCTCTCGCCCTGATCTACGTGGATTCCCACACGATGGATCTGGCATTCCGATTGCTATTTCCCCTGCTAGCTGAGTAGCCGTGTGGTGAGAAGGAAGGAGCGCGCTGACGTTGGCGAGAGAACGCTATCGGCTGGGTCTCGCTTCTACCGTGGATGTCACCACGGCGACGACCACGCTCTTGACGGTGGAGGTGCGCCTCTCCGAGGCGCAATATGCGGTTCAAGCCAGCAACGTCGCGCTTGCGTATGCCACCGGCAAGGGAGGGAGAAGCGAGGCGTTTTCATACCTAGTCGGTCGTTTGACAAACCAGTTCGTGCGCTTTTAGGATTGTCCCAGGAACAGCCCATGCCGTACCCTTTCCGACTCTTCAGCAATCTTCCTATCCAACGGAAGCTGCTGCTGACATCCATGATCCCGGTACTGGCGGTCGTCCTGCTGAGCCTGGTCACCTACCGGAGCGTCCAGACCTTTTCGGATGATGAGGAACAGCTCAACAGCATCTATCTGGTACAAAGACGGGCGGCCGAATATATGAGTCTTATGGGGGATCTCAACGCCGGGTTCCGTGGCTATGTCTTGACCCGACAAGAGGCTTTTCTCCACCCCTACCGGATAGCCCATGACCACATCCTGGATGTCGGTGACTCGATTGAACAGATAGTCAGTGACCGGAAACCGCAGTACGAGCTGATCCATGAAGTGCAGCTCCAAGTGCAGCGCCTGATAGAAGAAAAAGACAGCTTGATCAAGGCCGTCAAGGCCGGTCATCAAGAAGAAGCGCTCGACTATGTCGAGCAAGGCCGCGGACGCGAGACCATGATTCTTATCCGACAACGGATGGATCAATTCAACCGGCTTGAGCAGGGGCTCCTCTACGACACGCTGACAAAGATCGGACAAGACCGCTCTCTGATGCTGTCAGCGATCCTTGTCGGCGGGATCCTGGCCCTCGTCCTTCTGGTGTTCGCCTTGCATCTAATCGCCCGCTCGATTACCGGTCCGCTGGTCAACCTGGCCAAGGCGGTACGGTCCTCCACAGGCGGGACCGTTCCGGCTGTACCGGTTCTGGAACGCCGGGATGAAATTGGCGATTTGACCCGCGTGATGAATGTGATGAACGCGCAGATCCGCGACCATATTGCTCGGATGGAGAAGTCGGAGGCCGAATTGAGGCTCCTCAACCGGGATCTTGCAGCCTCCGAGTCCAAGTATCGCAGCATCGTCGATCATGCTCCATTTGGCATCTTCACGACCAAAGGCATGGCGCTTGTGTTCAGCAATCGGTATAACAAGATTCTCGCCGGGCTGGATCCCGATAAAGAGGGCGACCTGGAAGCGATCCAGAAGGCCATTCACCCAGAAGATCGGGATCGTGTCCTCACCGAGTTCGCGCAAGCGGTGGAACAGGGCCGGCCCTACGAAACGGTCTTTCGGTTTCTCCATCAGGATGGTACGGTACGTAAAGTGTTGAGCCGGCGGATTCCCATCCGAGATGCGGACGGAAGGACTCTGATGTATCAAGGATTCAATGTGGACATCACCGCCTTGGACCAGATGCAGGCCAGGCTCAGCCGTGCCGAACGGCTGGCGACCTTGGGCCAGGTTGCCGCCGGGATTGCGCATGAGATTAGAAATCCCCTTGTTGGCATCGGGTCCACCGCCTCACTTTTGCTCGATGAGTCTGATAAGTCCGACCCCCGGCGTCCGGAGCTCGAAATCATCTTGGGGGAAACGCGGCGTTTGGATCGCATTGCGAATCAGATCATTGACTACGCTCGCCCGCGCGAGCTGTCGCCGGTCTTGTTCGATCTGAACGACCTGGTCCAGGAAGTGTTGAAATTGCTGGATCTGCCGTTCACGCAGAAGCGTCTTGCATTGGCCTGTTCGCTTCCACCGACACTGTCGCAGGTTTATGCGGATCGGGACCAGCTCAAACAGGTGTTGCTCAACCTCTTTCAGAACGCACTCGAGGCCTCGGAGGAAGGCGGCACGCTCAGCTTCACAGCGTTCGAGTCTCCTCGCGGCCCGGACACGGGCATGGTCATCAAGCTCACCAACCAGGGAGCTGGCATCGCACCGGACGACCTGCCGCACGTGTTCGAACCGTTCTTTACCAGCGGCAAACATCAGGGAACCGGCCTCGGGTTGGCTATCTGCCGCAACATCGTCGACGCGCACGGCGGCGATATTCAGCTCACGAGCCAATTGGGAAAAGGCACCGCCGTGCGAATCTGGCTGCCGTTACGGCAGCAGCCCCGCTTCGTGGAAGGCTAGCGATACGCATGCTGATCTTCGTGACTGACGACGAACCAGCCATCCGAACGGCCATCGTCAAGCGGCTCTTGCGCCGGCACCATCGGGTCGAGGGCTTTGAGTCCGGAGAGGTGCTGCTGAAGGCGCTGGAGCATGACACGCCGGATCTCGTCATGCTCGATCTGAAGATGCCCGGCATGAGCGGGCTCGACGTCTTGAAGCAGCTGCGGCCGCTCGCTCCCCACACCTTGGTCGTCATGCTGACCGCCTACGGAACCGTGCAGGACGCGGTCGAGGCCATGAAACTGGGCGCCTACGATTTCTTGATCAAGGCCGTTGATCTCGAAGGGATGGATCCGGTGGTGGATCGGGCCTTGGAGTTGCTGTCATTGCGACGACGAGTCGCGCTCGAAATGGAGCACGGGGAGAGCCAGTATGCTCTGTCCAATCTGGTCGCCCAGAGTGCGGCGATGCAGCACTTGCTGGCTCAGGGCCGCGACGTGGCGAAGAACCCGAAATCCACGGTGCTGCTGCAAGGCGAGACAGGAACCGGCAAGGAGTTTCTGGCGCGTGTCCTGCATCACAACGGGCCCCGATCTTCCGGCCCGATGGTCGGCGTCAACTGTACGGCCATTCCCAAAGATCTGTTCGAAAGCGAGCTCTTCGGTTACGAGCGCGGTGCCTTCACCGGCGCCAATCAGCGGAAACTAGGGTTGCTGGAGAAATCCGAGGGCGGCACGCTGTTCCTCGACGAGATCGGCGACCTCGATCTCGCCATGCAGGCGAAGCTGCTCCGCGTGCTGCAGGAACGTTCGTTCAGGCGCCTGGGAGGGACGGACGATATTTCAGTTGACTTTCGGCTGATGACGGCTAGCAACCGGGATCTTAAGAAAGAGGTCGCCCGCGGCGCGTTCCGCGAAGACCTCTTCTTTCGCCTCAATGTGGTGTCCTTCGAGCTGCCCCCGCTGAGAAAGCGGGTCGAAGACATCATCCCCCTGTGTCTGCGCGCGATCGTCCGGTTCGGCCAAGAGTTCGGCAAAGAGGTCCTGGACATCGAACCGGACGCGAAGGTCTTGCTGGAACGGTACGCCTATCCAGGCAACATCCGCGAGCTGCACAACATCATCGAGCGCGCGATGATCCTCTGCCACGGCAAGACACTGACCGTTAGTTGCCTCCCTCGCGAGCTGCGCGAGGCGACTCCGCAGATGGCAGTGGCGGTCACTCAAGGCGATCAGCAGGTCGTGCGCGTGGAGATGACACTGGGAAAACAGGATTTGGCTGGTGTGGAAAGTGCGATCATCGAGGAAGTCATGCGAGTGGCTGACTACAACAAAAGCCTGGCGGCGAAGCACCTCGGTCTCACGCGATTCGCTCTGGACCGGCGTTTGAAGAAACTTTCCGAGGAAGAATCATAGCCCTCACGGATCGTCGAGATCTGCGGCAAAGGTGGTACGTTGCAGCGGACTTTGCGAGTCATCAAGGATTCGGTGCGACGATCACGAGGACTTTGAGGCGCGCGCGAGTGTGATTCACCACGCCATGCTCTTCCCCGGCCGGCGCCATGGTTCCCTGCCCCCGTGCTAGCACGCGCTCCTCGTTCCCCACTTTGAATGTTCCTTCTCCCTCCAGGACCAGATAGACCTTGTCCTGGTCGCCATGCACGTGCCCTTTCTGTTCCTGCCCCGGCTCAAAACAGTACACATCGCAAAACAACCGCGGCGTCTGAAAGATATTGTTCTTCTTCATCTTTTCACTGCTAAACTGCTGATAATCAGAAAGATTAACGACCTTCATTCATTTCTCCTTCCCTCTGCCCTCTGTCCAACTTGAGGCCGAGCGGACTTCACCATGATGCTTCAGATGGTAGCGATAGTTATGTAGGGCTCGCTAAAGTGTCACGCACTCAACGGGGTGGCCTGGCTGATCTCCCATTGCGCCCGCCATCACCCGTTGCACTTGAACAACAACGGGTGGCGCAGCACCGCATGGGCACGTCTTAGTGGGCAAGAGGGCAGGTGGCCTCAGACTGCGCGCGTCCGGCGAGCACACCATCCACCCTTGCCCGGAGTGATCAATCCTGTGTGCGCGACGCGCGAGCACGTGAGGCCACCTGCCCTCTAAGCCCCTGGCGTGACGTGTGCGATGCGCGAGCCCGGGAGACGAGCCTGGCCGCCCCATCCTCCCCCCTTCGTCAGCCGAGGCCACCTTGTCCTTTCGCCGCCTCCGCTCGCTTCTTCTCCGTCAGGCGAATGATCGAATCCACCGGCACCAGATGGCGTGACACGCCCAAGTCCTTGGGCGGGATCCCCATGGCTAGGCCCAGCAACTGGGGCAGGTGCAGGATGGGAAGGTTCAATTGAGTGTTCACCGCCTTGCCTGCCCGATCTTGATAGATGTCCAGGCTCATGTGGCACAGGGGACATGGTGTCACCATAAAGTCTGCGCCTCCGTCTTTGGCTTCCTTCATGTTCGTGCCGGCCATGGCGACGGCAATCGCCTCCTTTTCTAGGATGATCGGGAAGCCGCAGCACTTGGTCCGCCCGGCGTACGCCACCGGCTCGCCTCCGACCGCCCGGATGACCTTTTCCAGGGACGTGGGGTTCTCAGGATCGTCAAATCCCAGGTCCCACGATGGTCGAAGAATATAACACCCGTAGAACGGGGCAATCCGAAAATCCTCCATCGAAACTCGGACCTGTTCGCCCAGCCGCTGCAGTCCCACCTCTCTGACCACAATCCAGAGCAGGTGCTTCACCTGGACGGTTCCACGATACGTCATGCCGGCCGGTTCGAGGACTCGATTAATCCGTTCCCGCAGGCCCGGCTCGGTTTTCAGCCGTTTGTTGGCCGCTCCCATTACGCCCTGGCAGGTCCCGCAGATGGTCATCACGTCCAGGCCGAGTTGCTCAGCTTGAGCGAACGTCCGGGCGTTGAGCGCCAGGGCCACGTCGGGATCCGCCTCTGCCACCACGCCGGCTCCGCAGCATGAAGCCGCAGTCAACTCGACGACCTCGATCCCAAGCCGGCCGATGATCGCCATCGTGGACTGGTACAGCTCCGGCGTGGCTCCCTTCGCCGCACACCCGGGGTACAAGGCATACTTCAGCGCCATGCTCACCTCATCCGCATCTTCGGCTACCCTAGCTGAGTTACCCGATCACCACCGCTCCACCGCCGACATCAAACACATCGCCAAACAGGGTGACGACGCCCGCAAGACGACAGAGATGCGAGGTAATTTCGAAGAGCTGGCCACTGTGGGTGTAGAATTTCCCGTTGGGAACCTGAATCTGGTTGTCCTGGACGACACGGGCTTCGAACGCGATCTCGCCGGTTTCACTATCCGTGAGCTTGAGCCAGGTGGGGCTGGCAAAGAGCGGCAGCGAGGGCGGGCTGGCAGTGAGGGCAAAGCGGTTGTCACGATTAAACGCCCAGGAGTTCCTGCGCAAATGGGCGACGTGAGTTCCCGCGGAATCATACAAGTCCATCGTGAGCATGAGCTGATGATCGACGGGTCGAAGTTCAAGCACAATCTGTTCCTTCCCCTGGAGTTTGACGACGCCATTCGAATTCCGGAAGCTGTTCGAACCAAGAGTGAGTTCCATCGAACGGTCCTGTTGAAGGTCGTCACCTCCTCGTCGTTCAGGGATTGGCAGCCTGGTAGTCAGCCGCGAATTGGGTCAGATAATTGTTGAGGAGATCCAGCACGCTCGCCTTGGCCTTGTCCCGGGTCCCATGCACGTACGACTCTCCGTCCCAGGCCCGGGCGTCGAGTGGCAGCGACGTGTCCACGAACGTGGCCTTGCGCCTGACTTCAAAGGCGATGTGCCCGTAAAACCCATCGATCATCCCTTGTGACAGATTTTGGACGAACACCTTGAAGAAAATCCGGTTGGGGCAGGTCGGCTCGAGCTTGAGCCGCGGTAGCTTCGTGTGAATGCCGGCGAGCAAGGCCTCGCGCAAGACCTCTCTCGTGATCCCGAGCGACGTTCCCGATTCCAACACAGCGGCCTGCACGTTTACACATTCAAGCTTCCGGAGCTGCGGGTCCGCCCGCGCGGCGGCCGGCGAAACCAGGAACGAGCCAGCCACCCCCAAAATCAGCCCACACGCCAGATACCCACTCGGTCTTCTTGGCAGACGCATGTGAGTCACCCCCAACGCGCTATGACGATGGCAGTGCAAGGAGACCGGGTCGCGCACCAGGACCTCCGGTCTCCGGTCGGTTCCCCCGCATGCCGTCATCGTCGTGTTCGGATTCACGGCCCTCAGGGTTTTTGAGCAAGCGGCGCAGCCAGTCCAAGCCTCTCACGAATCCTACCGAACTCTGAGCCTGAAAGTCCTCAGAAAACAACGGAGGCTCCGCCAAGCGGCGCCATTCTCTCAAATAAATTGGAGGCTGTATAGTCTCTGATTTGGAAAACAGCTTTCCTATCGTCACGGCACACCGGCTTACGCGCCATAGGGCGGGCTCGCCCTGCGTCACCCACTGCGCGTGCTGCCTGAACGATGTCCGCACAGAGGGTTATTCCTTGCCAGGAACAGGAAGGGAAGGTAGACTTTTTAACGAGAGGTTTTATGGCTCAACACCAACCAGCAGGACCGGCTCAGGCCCAGCCAGTGGCAGCTACCATGGTTGAGGAGCAGGAGGTGGAATCGGTCCGGCGGTTGCTGGCTCTGCTGGAGAAGACCTTCAAGACGTCGAGGGCCTATGGCCCGACCCATCACTTACCCCAGCAATTCATGCAGCAGCTGTATGAGACGTTAGCCGCCCACCTCGCGGTTCGCGGCACGCTGTCTCTCCTCGTGCAACGGTTTGAATTCTATTATCGGGGCGAGATGGTCTATCAGAAGGCTGCACAAAATGAAAATTTGGCGTTCAAGCTTTACGGAGCGGGCATTCGCGAACTGTCATTCAGCCACGGGTTGTCCCAGGAGACCCTCTCGTCCTTCCTGGAAACCCTGGGGGCTGCCTATGAAATGACCACAAGCGATGACGACGTCATCACTCGCTTGTGGGAAAAGAACCTGTCCGCTGTTTCCATTGTCACAGCCGAAGAAATTGTCAAGAACGAAGAAGCAGTTCGTGCCCTGATCCCGCAAGATTCCGGGACCCTGAACACCCCCATTTCCCGCCTGAGTGCCATTACGGAGGCCGAAGCGGCCCGTCAGGCGGATGAGCGCCGCGCAGGCAGGCCGGCCACCGATGCCTCCAATGATAGCCGCGACTCGAGCGTACAAGATATCAGTAAGACCGAAACAGCTCAACAGGCGAAGGAGGCGGCGACGGGAGGCGAGGTCGAAGGCGCGGTCTATTCTCCGCTCGACCTTCCTGCATTTGACGTGTCGCCTGAGGAGCTGGAGCAGCTCGCCCTCCAGATCAAGGCCGAATCACATCAGGACACCCCCACTTACCTCCTGGACATGCTTAAGGTCATTGTCGCAAGCGAGAAGTCAGCCGACGTGCTCTTCGAATTACGGGGTCTGTTCCGAGAGATTTTCGAAAGCCTGATCGACGAGGGAAACTGGAAGCAGCTGAACAGCGTCGTGGATAAATTGCGCGAGGTCCACCGTCGGGGGGACCTGGCCGAGGAACAGAAGAAGGCGGTCTCGGATATGCTGGATTCCTTGCATGGGCCTAAACAGATGGACGCCATGGCGTCACGCTTGAACGCAGACCCTCACGTTGCGACCGAGGACTTGCTCGTGTTTTTTCTGCATCTGCCCCCCAATGCCGTCCCGTCGCTGTGTAAGCTCCTCGGCAACCTGAAATTCGATGAGCACCGCTTGACCCTCTGCGACGTCCTGGCCGCTCTGGCCAAAGACAAGCCCGAGCCGTTGATCAAGGGATTGACGGACTCTCGATGGTCCTATGTTCGGAACTTACTCGTGGTGATCGGAAAATTGCGAAACCCGAGTTTGGCCCAAGCTGTGCAACCGCTGGCTGCCCATCCTGACGCGGGCGTGCGTCGAGAGGCCCTGAAAACCCTCAGCATGTTGGGGGGGACGGGAATGGGGAATCCCATCGTCGGTGTCCTGATTGATCCGGACGAAGAGATCCGCCTCTCCGCGTTGAGCCTGCTTAAGACCGGGAAGTACACCACACCGTTCAGCGCCTGGACCCCGGTGGTCACACACCAAGAGTTTTTGAACCGGCCCCTCTCGGAACTACGAACGACGTTCGAGGTGATGACCAGACTCGTTGGAGCCGAATGCGTGCCGTATTGCCATCATCTCCTCACGCAACGGCTGTGGACCAACCGAAAGACCAAGCAGTCCCTAGGGGCCCTGGCGGCCGAAGCTTTGGGACAAATAGGAACGCCGGAGGCCATCTCGGCCCTTGAGGCTGGGAAAAAGCGCTTCAACCGCGTCATTCGACATGCCTCCGTGACGGCCCTTGCCACCCTCAAACGGCGGGACCTCTAAGGAATTGTCTGTGGACGACCACCGTACCCCTTCCCAGCCCGACCCAGCGGAGAACCCTGCTCTCCAACCTATTCTCATCCATGACAAATCCCTTCCCGGTAAGATCGGCGAGGGCTCCGAAGCCCGGGATGTTCTCGACCAGCAGATTTTGGTCCTGGGGGCGCAGCTGGTCAACCAGCTCCACATTCTCTTGAAGACGATCCGCATCCACGAGCGGACCAACGCCGCGGTGAATCAAGTCGTTGATGCGACGGTGACGACGGTCAAGACGCTTGCACGAGACAACCCCGTCGTCATTCGCCTCCAGAACGATTTTCTCTATCTCGGTGACGCGCATCTAAAAATGGGCCCTCAACAGGTGGCCATCTTTCTCGAATTCATCGACAGCCTCAACGCACGAGGTATCGCAGCGATCTCGTTCAGCGCCGAGATGAGAGAAACGGACTTGCGCGAGTTCGCCTACCAATTCATCAGCGTTGATCCCGCTACGTGCACCTTTGATGACCTGAAGCGTCAGTTGAAGGAGGGGGAGATCCACGGGATCGACATCGAAGAGGCCACCTCCCTGATGGTCCGGGTGGGCCAGAAAAACAAACAGCTCAAGAACCTGGCTAAGCAACTCTATGTCAAGGCGGTCGGGGCTGTCGGAGAAGTGCTGCAGAGTATCAGGGAGGGCCGCGCGCCCAACTTTCGACGAGCGAAGCGTGTGGTCCAGAGTATCGTGGATGTGATTCTGCAGGACGAGCCGACCCTCCTCGGGCTGACCACGTTGCGCTGCTACGACGAATACACCCATAACCATTCGGTCAATGTGTCCCTGCTTTCCGTCGCCCTGGGTAACCGCGCAGGCTATCCCAGGGAGGCGCTGGTCGACCTTGGGTTGGCCGCGCTGTTTCATGATCTGGGCAAGGCGTCCATTCCGCAGGACATCCTGAACAAGTCCGAGGAATTTACCGATGAAGATTGGGCAAAGTTGCGAATCCATGCGACCCTGGGAGTGATCAACCTCATTCGCCTGCGCGGACTCACCAACCTTCCCGGCAGAATGGCCGCGGCGGCGTTTGAGCACCACCTGAATTATGATCTGTCCGGGTATCCCACGCTCAGCATGCCATGGGAGGTCTCGCTCACGGGCCGCATCCTGATGGTGGCCGATTGCTACGACTCCATGACGTCCTCGCGCGTCTACCGGCGCGATCCCATCGCTCCGAACAAGGTCCTCACCATGATGTTTGCAAAGAGCGGGATCTTATATGATCCGGTGCTGTTGAAACTCTTTGTCAACTGCGTGGGAATCATCCCGATCGGGTGCCTTACGCTCCTCGACAGCCACGAGCTGGCGGTCGTCATCCGGCCGAGCGCAAACCGGCAGACCGCGACCCGACCTTACGTGAAATTGATCAGCGATCGCAGCGGGCGTCCGATCGAGGGGCCTGAAGTGGATCTGGCAGAGAAGGATGCGGATGGGCGGTTCAAACGCAGCGTGGTCCGCCTCGTAGACAACACGGAGTATCGTTTCGACACAGGTCGGTACTTTGCGTAGCGCACCTCACTGTGCTCATCCGCGTACATCTGTTTTCCCCTGAGAAGTCTGCGCCGGCTCTTCCACCCAGCCGCGCCGTCCAGGGCGCCTCGATCGCGCCGACCATCACCAAACCGGTCCCATCGGGTTCACGAGACCGAGGCGTGCCGGAGCAGGGCGTGGCTTCCTGAACAACAAGGGCGGGGCAGCTTGATGCTGTCCCGCCCTGTGAAGTGAACCAGTTGCTGTTTCAAGCCTCGACCGGTAGGCCTGTCACCCGCCGTGGCGCCGCTCCCGACGATCGTGGCGGAGGTTCTGCCGATCGTGACGGGCATTCTCCCGATCGTGGCGGAGCTCTTGCCGGTCATGATGCATCTCTTGGCGATCCTGCCGAATTTCCTCTGGGCCGGCTCCTGACCGCAGGTCCTTTCGCAGCTCCCGCCGGTCGTCGCGCAGTTCTCGACGATCGTCGCGGAGTTTCTCCATGTCGCGGCGAAGGTCCTGTCGATCTTCCCGGATATCACGCATCTCCCGACGACCCCCTCTCGGGTCATCTCTCAGGTCTCGCCGATCCTGGCGGAGGTCCTGCCGGTCATTGTGCATCTCTCGCCGATCGTCGCGGATCTCTCTCCTATCCTCCTGGAGCTGCTCGGGATTGGCCCCTGATCGCAGATCCTCTCGGAGCTCCCGCCTGTCTTCGCGCAGCTCGCGGGGGTCCTGCCGCAACTCGTCGCGATCCTGCCGGATCTCCTGTCGGTCGCCAACGATTTCCTCACTCGGAGGAGTGGTCTGCGCCGGGGCGTTCCCGCTGAGGCAGATCATCACGAAAAGCGCGGCCCCACCGATGGTGAACAGTTGTCGCTTCATTGGATCCTCCCTTTGTCCATAACCGATCGCTTGCGCTGCTGGGCACCCTCTCATAGACAGCTTGTGTCCATGGGTATCGCTCCTGACAAGTATAGTCGCTGGCTGGATAACGTCAAATCGAGGCCTCCTCCTGGCAGAGCTAAGTCATTGGCGGAGCACGCTTTTGATTGTTCTTCCGACGCGGGTGTCTTGATTTCGAGAGAGCACTACATCGGCACACTCAGGTCTTCACAAACCTCAATTCAACTTCGGTCTCCGGCGGCCTCTCTCCAGCACCCACGGACCTTCGAGCAGGAAGTCCACGAAGTCTCTTGCTCCGTTGTACGCCCGCTCGAGGTTCCGATTGCTTCCCTTGTAAACCCCGCGGTCAGCCAAGGCCTGGCGAAATTCCTTCAGCGCGGTTTCCAAGACTTTCTTCATCGGCGGCTCGCTGATCGGAGCCAACCGGAATTTCCCTTTGCTAAGGCTACCGCTCGTCATCGGTCCACCTCACAGAGTTGCCGCACGGTCTCGACCGGCTGAACCTACGCATAGCAACCATAGCCGCAAGGACTCGGGCACCCACCTTCTTGTTTTCTTTACCCTGCCTAGGGCGGGTGAATCGGGTGGCATGCGTCCCGGAGCGGACTTAACCGGAGGAGCGGGGAACCCACCGAGACTCTGCTGGGAAGGAAAGCTGGAACTGACCAAGGCACCGCGGTCATCACCCCTTGCACTTGAAGGACAACGGGTGTCGCGGCTCCGCATCCGCATATCTTAGCGGGCAGGAGGGCAGGCGACCTCAGACTGCGCGCGTCATCACCCGTTGCAATCTGAAAAGCAACGGGTACCCGGCACACCCTCCACCTTATTTCCCAGGAGGCGGGTGGCTGGGCTGGCCTTTACTGCGCGCGTCCACCGAGCACTCCATCCGCCTAGGCCCTGAACTAATAAGTCCTGAGTGCGCGGTGCGCGAGCACGGGGGATTAGCCTGGGCGCCCCGTCGCTCCCCATCCCTCCCTCACCTGGCGGCCACTCTTCGTATTATCACCTGCCCCGCCCGCTCGACCACCTCATAGGCTTGGCCCGGCTCGGTCCGTAGCCGCTCGGTGCGGATGCGGACCGTGAACCCACGAGCCGTATAGCTGGCTGCATGGGTGCGAAGATGGCTGACCAGCCATCGCGTCAACGCGCTCCTCTCCACCGGCAGACGATCGCTACCTGAGAAGCCCAGCGGGACGACCCGATGGTACCCGAAGTGCTCCTGGTCCAGTTGAAGGTACTCAAAGCCAACCTCACGGTCCGCAAGCTGAAGCACGCGTGCTCCAATTTGGGCGGCATTGGCGAACGTCTCGAAGCGGGCGAGCGGGATCTCCTGCGAGGGTCTTGCAGCATCAGCCAGGAACAACGCGACGGCCATCGCCCCGATCGCCGCCAGCGCCATAAACGCATCTCCCACGCGGGCCAACGCCCCGTGCTTCCCGATCCGCAGTGCCCGCCCCCCTACCCAGCCGAAGACGGCCAACGCCACCAGCCCCAAGCCCAAGAAGAGCCGATGCAACGTCCCTTGTGGCGCAAGGGCCCCTGTGCCGGCCACGACCCAGACCGAAAGAAGCAGAAAGACGGCGCTCCCGAGCAGGTGACCTCCCCACCTGACCTGTCGCGGGATTATCCCCTGCCAACTGCATAGAGAAGCAGTCCAGAATCGGACGATCCAGGGAATCCCGAGATCTTCTTCGCACTGGCCACACACTCGGCCCGACACAAGCGTTCGGGTTCCGCATCGGCCACAGGTCATCACCCAATGCCGTTCCATCCCTAGGCGCATGATTTGGTACTCCATCCAGACTCGCCAGATGGGAACCAACACCACGACTCCCAGGAGGGTCAGGCCCCCGCAATAGAACAGCCAAGAGACTGGCGAAAGTGACGGGCCGAAGCTCTGCTCGATATTCTGGAAAATCAATCGCAGCATCGGAAGAGCGCTAGAAGCCTTCGGTCGGAAGGGATGAGCACGGAGGCGTGGGGTGGGGAAGAGATCAGAGCGACTTTGCCGAAGGGGTGGGGGTCCCCATCGAGGCTTTGCCGGGAAGGAAAGCGGAAACTGACTGAGTCCTCGAAGGAATTTCCGAAGGTTTCCGCCCGGCAAAGCCCGATAGGGTCACCCCGAGAGGCACGGAAGCGATTGATCTCTTCCCCACCCCGCATCATCCCTTAATGTTCCCGATCGGCCGCAGCTCCGCTATTTTTTTGGTGATCCCCGCCCGCTCCACCGTCTCCACCACATCCGAAATCGGCTTATAGGCAAATCCGGCTTCTTCAGCCAGGCCCGACATCGACACCGCCTTCACGAGAATGCCGCGCTTCTCCATCTCCTTCTGGAGCTGCTCCCCGCGAACCGACCGCTTGGCCTGAGCCCGCGACATCGTCCGGCCGGACCCATGCATCGTGGAGCCAAACGTGTCGCGCATCGCCCGGTCCGTCCCCACCAACAGGTAGGAGCCGGTCTCCATCGAGCCTCCGCAGATCACCGGTTGGCCAGTCTTCCGGTAGCGCTCCGGCAGCTCCGGGCGGCCCGGCCCGAATGCCCGCGTGGAGCCCTTCCGGTGAACCACCAGCTCGCCCTCCTGGTATCGTTCCACCTTGGCGATGTTGTGCGCCACGTCGTATATGATCTCCATCCCGAGCGACTCGGCGGACCGCTCGAAGACCGCACTGAACGCCTCCCGGATCTGGTGCGTGATCACCTGCCGGTTGGCGAACGCGGAGTTGGCGGCGCAGTTCATCGCCGCGAAGTAGTCCTGGCCCTCCGGAGACCGGAACGGCGCGCAGGCCAGTTGCTGATCCTTCACCGTAATGCCGTACCGCCGCATGGCTTTCTCGAACACCTTGAGAAAATCGCTGGCTACCTGGTGGCCGAAACCGCGGGACCCGCAGTGGACCATCACCACGATCTGATCGTGGCCGGTGATCCCGAGCGCCGCCGCTGTCACGGGGTCAAAGATCCGGTCGTTGGCGGCGACCTGCACCTCCAGGTAATGGTTGCCGGACCCCAGCGTGCCGAGCTGATGGATCCCCCGCGCCACCGCGTAGTCGCTCACCTTCGAGGGGTCCGCTCCCGGAATGCAGCCCCGCTCTTCGATGCAGGAGAGATCCTCGTTCCATCCGTAGCCGTGCTCCACGCACCACCGAGCCCCCTTCTTCATGACCTCTTCAAACTCGGGGCGATTCAGCCGAACAAAGCCCTTCGAGCCGACGCCGGCCGGGACTTTACGGAATAACTCGGTCATGAGCTGTTCCATCCGCGGCTGCACATCCGTCAGCGTCAGGTCGGTCCGAATGAGGCGCATCCCGCAGTTTGAGACCACGAACCCATTGGCAATGAAATTGTGATGCGCATCCAGGACGGTCAGGTCATAGACCGGTCCGACATGGTCAATCTTCTCCTTGTGAATAATCGCCTCCCAGACTTGGCCGGTCTTCCCCAGGCCCACTGTCTTTTGTTTGAGGAATTCTAAGAAACCTGGGAACGACGTGCCAATCCTGACATCGGTTTGCCGGCCTTCCCATAGGCTGCGGGCGACAAAGCGTTCATTCACATGCCGTGAGCCAATAGCGGCCGTAATCGTCTTCAGCGTGGCGCCAGTGGCCTTTCTCATCGAACGCGCTGTCTCGATACTGGCCGCTCGCTCTTGCAGCACCGTCGTCTTCATCTTGAGATACTGAACCGCGACACTAGCTAAATATTGTTTGCGCTGGTTGTAGTCGTACCCGATCCGGCTCCAGAGTCGAATGAGGTTCTCCGGTTCTGACGATATTTGGAGGCGCAAACGGACCGAGAGGCTTCCATCCTTATTGCTGTATTCATCCCGTTCGGCCAGCATGGTGCTCTCAATCTCAAACTCCCGGAGCCATCCCTGAACCTCCTGGAGAAAGCGCCGTCCACTCTCAACAACCCCCTCACGCTTGTTGAGAGACAACACCGACCCAAAGAAATTGTACTGGTGACCGGTCACCGACTGTGGACTGGTCAGCTCAGCGCCAAAGAAAGCCCCGAGATAGAGTCGCTTCATCCAGAGCGGCCCCTTGTTGAGCCACTCTGGCAGCTCGAAGTCTTTCGCCGCTTTGTTCCCTTTCGTCGTCCCCAAACCCGCCAGGAGCAACGCTAAGGCAGAGGATCTAACATGGACAGACGCCTCTATTCTGGTAAAGCGGCTCTTACCGTAACGCGTGACGATCTCGTGTGTTCGGGTTCGCTCATAGGTCCGCGATGCCAGGAATCCGATCCTCTCGATGTCCCTGCGGATCATCGCCAGGTCAACCGGCTCACCGTAAAGACCAATCTGCGCGCGCCCTGCGTCTTCTAACTGAAGGTGCCCATCTCCCTGGATGAATCCCATCAGCCGGATCAGATACGGAAGAGCGGGGTTGTCCATCGTCAGTGGCACCAGATTTCGCTCCTTCAACGCCTTCAGGCATTGAGCTAAGCCGTTCTGGCTTCCAGGGTAGTAGCTGGCCAAGTCGGCCTTCGTGAGCAAGACCTCCGATCCAGGAGCTTTGTAGGGGACCCCTTCGAAGGGATAGACAGACACGGCGTCCCCCAGAGCAAGATCTTCGAGAGGAACCATACCCCGGTTCGTCAGAAATGGATGGTCGGCCGTGGCCACAACCTGCCGACCCGATTCAGTCGTCAAACGGAAGACCGGAGACCTCGCAGTCTTACACATGAACGCGCCGATCTCCGCGTTCCCAATCCCCCTGGAGTCGTTAGCACAGGCAACTCTTTCCGCTTTCCAGGCTCGGTCGAACGCCCTAATCGGCCGTCTGAATCCATGTTCATGGAGAACTTGAGCATCACCATCAAGGCAGTTGATATCGTAGCCGACGCCACCGGGCGAGATGACTCCGTTTCGAGGATCGAACGCCGCCACGCCGCCGATCGGAAATCCGTAGCCCCAATGCCCATCCGGCATGCAGAGCGCGTAGCGCTGGATGCCGGGCAAGCAGGCTACATTCGTCACCTGCTCGAACACGCCCGCGTCCATCCCGACCAGGATGGGCTCGGTCGCGTAGATCCGGGCCGGCACCAACATCCCCTCTTTGGCGGATGTCGGAATCTCCCAGATCTCCTCCGTCACCCGGTTGACCGGCATCGTGGTCTGCAGTTTCACTTTCCGCGCTCCTTCTTCACACTCCTAAGCTCGAATCCGAGGTAACTAGGCAATGAACCTTTCCTCGATGAGCGGGTGGCGCCGACCTGGGGCCCGGTCGCCCGCAGCGGGGTCCCCACACCGGGCGGGGTGCGAGGACGACCGGGCTGGTTGGCGACAGGACCCGCTGATTCGGCTTAGATATCCAGCACCACCCTCGCCGTCCATCGTCCACCATCACAGTCATCATCGCGGCGAACCTCGTAGAGGTGCTTGGTGACGGCTTTCACATCGGAGCGCAATTCGTGGCGGCCGGGATCGATCGGTTCCCCCGTCAAGACACCGCGCAGTGTCCAGCCGCCATGGGGTCGGCCCTCGGTGACGACCGCCGTGGCCTCTCGAAAGACCACCCCCTCGGCATCCTTGAGGTACACGATGTCCGACAACCAGTCGAAGAGCAACGAGGCGAGCTCGGGGGCCTGATGCGTGATCTCCCGGCGCCAGCCTGCCGAGACCGTCCCCGGATTGACCATCGTCTCGATGACCGCCTGAGCCGCCGCCACGAACAGTTCGGAAGGAGAATCGCCGCTGGCTTCAAAGGCGGAGTCGGCCAGGGCCACCTCTTCGAGAAATCGGAACTCCCGGGTCATGAAGTTGCGGGGCGTCGCCGAGCGGCTGAAAAAATCGAGCGGATCTGCGCGATGCCGGGGATCGGTGGAGCGAGCGGGTTCGGCACTTTCCCCTTCAACAGCATCTTGATACCTAGGGGAACCACCCGTAGCAGACGTCTGAGATTGAACCCCACGATCTTGAGCGGCATCAGGGCCTCGTTGAGGCGGCCTTCATGCTGCACGATCTCGGCGAATCCGGTGACGTGGCGAGCCCCGCCGCTGGAGGTGAGCCCCGCCTCCAGCGCCGCGCGGCGCAGGCGGATGATTGCCTCCATCGGCTTGACGTCTTTCGGGCACACCTCGACGCAAAAGTTGCACCGGACGCAGTCCCAGATGCCGTTCTCTTTTTCCAGCTCAACCAGCCTGGCGAGCTTGGACGCCGCGGCCTCTCGCGGATCGGACAGGAACCGGGCCGCTTTTGCCAAGGCCGCCGGACCCAGAAACCCTTTGGAGACCTCATGAGATGTGCAGGCTGCGACGCACGCCCCGCACATGATGCAGGCATCGACGTTGTGAAACTGATAGCTGCCCGGCGCCAGGGTCATTTGGCCGGCTGGTTGTTCGGGCTCCGTCTTGCGAGACGCCAACAGCCAGGGGGTCACCTCCCGGACCTTCCCCCAGAACGAGGACATGTCCGCCACCAGGTCCTTGATGACCGGCAGATTCTTCAGGGGCGCAACGACGATGCGTCCGTGTCGTTCCAGCTCCTTGCGGACCGAGGTTCGGCAGGCCAGCTTCTCCGCTCCATTGATCTGCATCGCACAGGAGCCGCAGATGGCGGACCGGCAGGAATAGCGCAGAGCGAGGGCCCCGTCCTGCTCGTTCTTGATGCGGATCAGGCCATCCAAGACGGTCATGCCGCGACCGACTTCGAGCCGATAGTCCTCCTCATGAGAGTGGAACTCGGTTTCGGGGTTGAATCGCTGGATGGTGAAGGTCAGGCGCATGGGAAGAAGCTCGTAGCGAATAGCTAGCAGCGAGTAGCTCCGAGCTGTTAGCTATCAGCTATTAGCTGCTCGCTCGTTAGTCTAGTTCAAACGTCTTAGGAAACTGAGTAAGATTCCGGCAGCCATCGAGCGTCACCAGCACCATGTCCTCGATGCGAACCGCGCCGAGTCCGGGATAGTACAGCCCGGGCTCGACGGTCACGATCTGGCCCTCCTGTAAGGGGGTGCCGCTCCGGCTGATGCGCGGCGCTTCATGGATATCCAAGCCAACGCCGTGGCCGGTCCCATGAAAGTAGCCTTGCATGCGTCCGTTCACGAGCCCGGTCTTATAGCCGGCCGCCTCGAACCGGTCGCAGATGCGCTGATGGATCTTGGCCCCGTCCGCGCCGTCGCGGACCTTCCCGATGGCCTCCTCCTGCGCGTCTCTCACGGTCTGGTACAGCCGCTTCAGTTCCGGCGAGGCCTTCCCCCGCACAACCGTCCGGGACATGTCCGCGAAGTACCGCGTCTGGCCTGAACGTGGAAAGACGTCGAAGATGATGCTGCGGTCCGCCGGCAACGGTCCGCTGCCTTCATGGTGAGGATCGCAGGCCTGCTCGCCGCCGGCCACGATCGTGTGCTGCCCCACGCAGTCCCGCTCCATCAGCTTGACGTTGATCAGCTTCTTGATCCGCTCCGATGTCAGTGGCTCGCCGTCCAACCAGAGCACCCCCTCGCGCGGAGCAGCCGCGCGGAGCGTCTGATGCGCGGCGGCCACCGCCTCCTCGGTCGCGCGCTGCGTGGCCTCGATGTACCGGACCTCCTCCTCGGTTTTGACCGCGCGGCGCTCGAAGAAGGGCTCCTGTTTCGTCTCGAGCTGGTAGCCAAGATCGTGCAAGCGCACGGCATGGGCATAAGGGAAATTGCCGGGCACCAGGAGCCGCCGAACCCCGCGCTCGTGAAGCACCGCGTGGACGACCTCAACCGTTCCGGGGTCCGCCCCTCCCTGCGCGCGCACCCGCCGTTCAATTTCACTCACAGACAGCACCCGGTCCACAGAGGCCTGGCTGCGCGCCCGATCTATCTCGAGGTCGCTCATCAGCATCAGGCGTTCCCCCTTGATCTCCAGGAAGATGAAGGGGTCCGGGGCAATGAACCGAGTGGCGTAGTAGAGATTGGCATCGGTTTCACTGGCAGCAATCATGAGTGTCGCCCGGTCCACAGTCATCTGCTCTCCACTGGCCCGTACGATGAGCACGTAACTGCTTGTCTTTTCAATGTCTTCAGGGACTTGCTCGGTCGTTCGATGCTATCACGGGGGGTGGAGAGGGTCAAGGCGAGGAGGGAGCAGTCGGTTGAGGGACCTGGTCGACCTGTGGAGGTGGCGCCACGTGGTCCGTCTCCACCGATGACGGCGCGTTCTCCTTCACCAGACTGGGCGGTGCCTGGTCCGTCGCCGGCTCCGGAGCCCGCTCGTCGGCGGGGGCGATCAATTCCTTCGGCAGCAGAATCGTGTTCTTGAGGACGTCGACAGCGAGCTGGGCCAGCCCCGTCAAGCCGGTGGCGAAGGATTTCAGCGGGAGATACGTGACCTTCGGACCCTCGAGCGAGCCTTTGACTGCAAACAACGCCGTATCAATCCCCTTTCGCTCCCCGGCGAACAACTTCCCGAACAGCGGGATGCTCTTGAGAAGCTGCGAGTACGCCCCGAGCGGACTCGCCGCATAGATCACATCCAGCTGATCAGTAGTCAGATCATAGCTGCCGGCGCCGGTGATCTTGATGACCGGGCTGTCCACCACCATGTTCTCCGAAAACAGCACGCCGTCCTTGAGCGAAAAGGTCCCGGCCATCTTGTCGAAGGGCATGCCGTCCCTCGCCAAATCGATTTTACCCTGCAGCAACATCGGGAGATTCAACAGCATGACAATCTTCGGCACAATCGTTCCCTTTTGAACCCGACCTTGTTTGATGAGCAACTCCACCTTTCCATTGAGCGTGGGCAGGACTCCTCGGGGATGCCGGCCATGGCCCTGCACGGTGGCGGTGGCCGACAGCTCTCCACTGACCAGATGTTTCTCGCTCATAAGCTGCGAGAGCTTCAAAAACGGCACGCCATCAATCCGCACCGAGACTTCAGCCTCAGCGGGTTTCTCTCTCGGCAGCCGCACCACCAGACGCCCGGCCAGGCGCCCCCCGTCGGACTGGCCGTTCAGGCGGTCCACATCCAGCACGCCGTCTCGGATGTTGACGCGGCAGGAGACCTCGGTAAACGTGAACTGCTGGTACACCCCCCGATCGATGCCCACCGTGGCAACCAGCCGACTGGTCGAGGCCAGGGTCTCCAGAAAATCCCTCAGGGGGGACCGCCCGCCTTTCGGAATCAGCAGGTCGAAGTCCAGCTTGGATGACTCTGCCTTCAACGTGATGGCCGGGGTCTCGTGCCAGTTCCGGATCGATCCGGACAGCCGCAGGTCGTTATCCTTGATGCGGAAGGCCAGCCGCTTGAGATCGGCCCCGTTCCGAACCAGTTTGAGACGAACGTAGAGGTCCTTCACGGTATGGCCGAGGTCCTGGGTCGTGATCTGTCCATCTGTAATTGCAACCCAGCCATTGATCTGCCAGGTCTTCCAGTCCCTCTGCTTCCCCTTCACATCAAGAGACACCTCAAGCGTCCCGGCCTTGATCCCTCCGGACTCGATCCCCGGGGGCAGCTTCGCCAAGTCAATGGGTCCAGAGACGAACGTCGCATCGACACCGAACTTTTTCCCCAGACGCATGGATCCTTTCCCGGCCAGGCGCACCGGCGGAATCGTCAGCTCGATCCGATCCGCCGAGAGCAGCGAGTCGCGCGAAAGATTCCCTTCGACTTGGAGCGACGCCGGGGTGCCCACAGGCTTTCGCATCACGCCGGGCACTGTCAACTCCGTGTCCTTGAGTTCCATTACCGCTTTGAATTGTGGCGCGTTCGTGAGCCCGGAGAGCGACACCGTGGCTCCGATCGTTCCCTGCAGGGCCGTCGAAGAGACGGTCCCTTCGGGCAGCATGCGCACGAGATGGGCAGCCTCCGCCCGCAACTGCACCGTGAGTCCCCGGAACGTGCTCTCCGCGCCCGCCGTGACGATACCCTGGACCTCGAACTGGCTCTGCCCCATCCGTCCGGCCAGCTTGTCAAACTCCCAGCGTTCAGGGGAGACAAGGACACGACCTTTCAACCCTACGATCCGCTCGGGCACCAGAGGAGTCCGAAAACTCACATCCCGAGCGACAAACTCCCCGCCGATAAAGCTGAGTCCATCGGGGCTGTCCAACGGGCCTGCCATTCGGTAGGTGAGCAGCGCGTCCCCCTGAACCTCTCGCAGATCCGCCAACACGTTGGCGAATCGCTTCAGTCGGACGATCCGGGCCAGTCTCGCGATCAGGTCGGCCGCCGCCATGTCTCCTGACAGTTCCAAGTCCAACGCAGGCCCCGGCTTCGTCAAGGACACCGCGGCGGTTCCTCCGCTGACCCGCATCGAGCCGTACCGGCCCGTGAGGTCTGTCACTCTAATACGGTCGGGCTCGACAATGACGGTTCCCGACACATTCTGCGCCGGTATCCGATCACGGCCGATGAGCGCATTGCCTCGATGCACGCGGAACTCACCTGTCACTGACACCCGCGGCTCGGGTGTGGTAGTCCCACTCACCGTCGCCGTGATCACTTCAATCGTTCCCCCGATCTTGCGCTCGGTCACCACCGTGCGCAGTTGGGGGCGGAGCCACTCGGCGGGCAAGCGGTCCAGCAGCTCCCCCAGATCGACCGGCGACGATGAGAAGGTCAGCGAGAACGTCGGCTGGGCCGTGATCAACCCGGACAGACTGGCTTGTCCCTTGAGAGACATGCGTTGGACATTGGCCGTCATGTCCGACAGCACCATGTCGTACCCGACCACGCCGGGGGCCAAACGCACCCGGCCGAGGAGGTTGGCTGAGCCGGACATCGTTTCCGACACCGGTCGCGGGCCGAAGAAATCCGCCACCTGTCGAAGGTCCACATTTAACGCCTCAGCGGCCCCTTCGAACTGAACACCCGGAACATTCCCCACCGGGCCGTCCGGAGCCACCTTCACCGATCGGTCCGCCTGGGTGACTTTCCCGACGAGCGACAGAGAAGACACTCCCAGCGTCGCCGGGATGGTGGCGGACAGACGCACATCCACGGCGAGTCCCTTCGACGCCGTCGACATGATCGCGTCCAGTGTCCTCACTTGGAGAGATCGAATCCCGTCCTGTCGGAACTCGTCCACAATGGTGACCTCGCCATTCGTCACGGTCGTCTCCCTGATACGGAGGACCAGCGCCAGGGGGTTGCCTTCCGCTTGTGTCGAGCCCACTTCCCCACCGGCTCCGGAAAGAAAATTCCAGTGTCCGGCCCGATCGCGTCGAAGTTCCACCTGCGGCTCCTCGACCTTCAAGCGCTTGCCGACCACTTGCAAACGCCACAAGGGGGTCATGCGGAGGACAAGATCCATGTGTTTCGCTCTGAAGAAGACCCGGGACGGATCAAGGTCTCGAATGACCACCTGAGAGAGTTCGAGTCGGATCTTGGGGATGATTTCCAGATGGGCTTGGCCCACCTCGATTTTTCGACCGATCTGCTGTTCCACCTGAGACAGGATGAGTTTCTTGGCATAGTCTGGATCGGAGAGGAACGAAAGGGACGCCATGACCATGACGAGGAGAAGGATGGCAAGGAGACTCAGAAGCAGGGTCCGAGGACGAACAGTCACTCCCCCTCCGAACGTGGGGCCAGAAGGAATTCATTGTTATCTTAACAGAATCGCAAAAACTAAATCCAATAAGGAACTGGTCAAGGGGCAGAGGGTCAGTATCGTGACGTACATCGACCGCGTGAACATCTCCGTGACCGCCCGCCAGATGATGCCGGCGCTGGGACTCACCGACATGCAAATGGGGCAGGTGTTCTCCGCGTTCGTGCTCGGCTACGCGCTCTTCCAGATTCCGGGGGATGGCTGGGCGACCGGCGGAAGCCTCTCCCCCGTGGTGACCCCCTGGCTGGCCGAGCAAGCGGGATGGTCCACCGCACTGGGGGCAGCCGCGCTGGTCGCGCTGCTCGGCGGTCAGCTCTGGGTCAAAATCAAACCGGGGGACGCGCTACAAGGGAGGGTTGCGGAATCACGATCGGGCTGCTAGATTCATCAAATGTCCTCGGTCATGAAGTTCGAGAAAAAAAACCCGCGGGCTGTGATCTCGACCAAATACGGCGAGATGGTGGTCAAGTTCTATCCGGATGAAGCCCCCAGGCACGTAGACAATTTCATCGCGCTGGCCAAGATGGGATTTTACAACGGCACCACCTTTCACCGCGTCGTGCCGGGATTCATGATCCAGGGGGGCGATCCACTGAGCAAGAACCCGGATCGGGAGTTGCACGGCACCGGGGGACCGGGGTACTGGCTCAACCCGGAACCTAACGACCGTCCGCACAAGCGTGGCGCCCTCTCCACGGCCAAAATGCCGCGCGAGAGCAATAGCACGCGCGATTTCAACGACAACGGGTCACAATTCTTCATCTGCGTGGGGGATTCGAGCGGCCTGGACCGGCGCTACACCGTCTTCGGGGAGGTGATACGAGGGATCGATGTGTCGGACAAGATCGTGGCCGTCCCCCGGGATGCGAACGACAACCCGCTCGAGCCGATCGAAATGACGATCACGGTCAAGGAATGATGCGAATAGCTAGCAGCTAAGAGCTAATAGCAAGAGAGTTACAGGCTTCCGATTCCTCGCTGCTCGCTATGAGCTGCTGGCTGCTCGCTAGAAAAACGCCATGCTGGCGAACGTCACGGTCGAGTTGAACTGGTCCGTGATCCCCCGATCGTAGCGAAGCACCTCCCCCTTCTCCGCCTGGATCAGCTTCAACAGGGTATAAATCGGCGAGAAGCCGCAGATCCGTCGTGCGTCCTCTTCCTTCTCGATGAAGCGCGCGAAGCCGACCGCGTCCACATTCTCCACGTGTTTCAGCATCTCCAGGTCCATCTGCATGCAGCGGTGGAACGAGAAATCAGTCGGCGCCTTGGGATCGCCGTAGCGCATCCCGATATGAGCGAGGTCGGCGCTGGCCACGACGCAGAAGTTCTTCCCCGAGTCCGCCAGGGCCCGTGTCATCGCGCCGAGGAACGAAGTGACCCGTGCGCCCAGCTCGTGGAGCTGCGGATCGGTGAGACACGCCGGCGGGAACGCACACAGGACCGGCACGATCGTGAGCTGCTTCGTGCTCCCCAAGGTGTGTTGCAGAAACGGGAGCTGGAACTCGATCGTGTGCTCGCTCCGATGGCTGACTTCCTCTTCGAAAAACGGAGCTCCCCCGTTCTCCCTGAACCGCTCCAGCACCCCTCGATCGACCGGCACACGTCCAAGAGGGGTCTCGAAATCCTTGTCCGTCACCGCAAAAAGATTCTTCAGGCCGGCGTGGCGCGTGCCCAGGACCACAAAGAGGTCCGGCGACTCTGCCTCCTTCAGCTCCTTATAGGCCCAGGCATAGATCGGTCCGCCTATCCGCACCTCATAGTGGGGCACCACGATCCCTTTGATCTTCTTGCCCCTATTGACCGACGGCGTTGAGCCCGGCCCTTCGCTGGAGGTGAAGAATCCCTCAAGCTGCAGCTTCAGTTTCTCCGGGTCCTCCTCGTAACTCTTGCCCGCATACGCCGCACGGCGGACGGGCGCGTGCCGGTACTCTGCCGCCGCCTGTTGCTTCGCGGATGCCACCCGTTCCCCTTCCAAAAACAGCTTTTCGTCCAGATCGGCCACCAGTTTCTGCAGGCGATCCGGCAGGAAGAACTCCCCGAACTTCTTCAGGTACTCGGCGCTGAGCTGGTCCAGGGAATGCTCGCCGTCGAAAAACTGGAGAAGGTAAAAGTAATTCAAGGGGACGATGAGTTTTTCAGCGGTCAGGCCGGTCGGGTCCCAGAGCAGGACGTACTGCTCATCGTGCTCCTTGAGGGGAGTGAACTGGAGGTTCCGCAAGAGCGGAGGTCACGGCGTCGGGCGCCCGAGGCGATCAACGTGGCCACCGTCGCCAGCAGCAGCCACAGCGTCGCCCGGCCGTACCGGGGATCGGCGAACTCGATCAGATCCGTGAAGCGCCCGATCAGGAGCGACATACGGGCCATCACGGTGTATCCGAAGGCCGCCCCGAAGGCGATCATCAGGAACAGGATGCCCGTGCGCGCCGCCACCCTGACCGGTCCTGTATGCTCGATCGAGAAGAAGAAGTAAAACAGGACCGAGACCACTCCGATCAACAGCACCAGCGCGTTGAGATTGCTGGCAGGATCCAGCAGATTGTAGGTGAAGGTTGGCCCCCCTCCCGATGCGAGCGAGGCCAACGGCCTGACCGTGTCCTCGACCTGCTTCAGGATGTAGGAGGAGATGATCCGTGGGATGGCCAGGCCGGACCCCACCCCCACGATGAACGCGAACGCGATGCGTGACAGCCAGGCGATCTTTGGAAAATATCGCGCCAGCATGAGCATCCCGATGCCCAGCGGGACCAACAGCGACCAGTCGCCCTGGTTGACCATGGGTTCATAGAGGAGCCGGACGATCACCGTGTCGTAGACCTTCACAATCGTGTACCCGACCGACACACCCACGTAGAGATGCTCCGCCAGTTTGAAGAGCGGGTTGTCCTGGTACAGGAAGGTGAAGATGAACAGGGTCAGCCCCGTCGCCACCCACGCGCCCAGCAGCGTTTCAAACGGCATGCGATCTCCTCGATCCCGGCTTTACCCTCGCGGCTGGCCGGACTGCCCGCGCGAGGTCCGTATGAGCAGGTAGAAGACGTTGCAGAGGATCACCAGCATGATAATGGCGACGTGCGTCGCCGATTGCGCGTCCATACCCGCCACGGCTCGCCCCTTCTGGCCGATGAGCGTTTCATATTCGGCAGCGCCCCGCAGCCCGCCGATCAGGCCATTGATCTGCCCGCTCCGCAGGAGCGGGTAGAGGCCGGGCGCGATCACGCCGGTGCAGCCGCCCCCCAGCTCGAATTTGTATTTGTCCTTTCCGTACACGTACCAGGATTCGATCCCTGCGGTTCCGGCAGCCAGACTCACCACGTAATTGACGTCGCGAAGCGTCTGGATGCCCTTCAGGACCGCCAACTCACGTGTGGGCTGGTTGTTGTAGTCACTCGGAAAGGCCTTGTAGAGGTCCTGGCCCATCGTAATGATGAGCGATCCCACTCCGGGGCTCCAGCCCAGGAACACATAATCCTTGCCGTTCACCTTCCCCATCTCCTGGGCCGCCTGCGAGACGACCAGATCGGCCAGGCCGGTGCCCGTCACCCAGAGCGTCATCCCGATGACCCTGAGATTTTTCTTGAACGCATGCCGGAGCAGAGCCACGGCCTGCGGTTGGAGCTCCGGCTTGGAGGCCGGATCGAAATCCATCGACAGCAGAAAGACCGATCCTTCCGGGAGGGATTCGATGTAATCATGGACGCCACGCACTTCCGGGGACACCTTGATCGCCAGACCGACCGGATAGAGAAGCGGCAGGAGCGTACAGACCCCGATCACCAGAAAAATGATCCGGCGATCAATGTGCAGCATGCGCTCAGCGAATGTCATAGAATCCCGTGAGGAGTGAGGTGTGAGGAGTAAGGTGAATTGACCCGTGCTTCCGTGTCAGCTTCTCGACACCTCACCCCTAACTCCTTACTCCTCACTCCTTGCCGCCGCCGAGATAGGCTCGCTCCATGCCAAAGATGATCTTGAGCGACAGCGCCACGGCGCCCAGGCTGATGCCGATCAGGATGGCTCGCCGCACGGCCGCATTGAGCACGTTCAGGATCCACTGCGTGACATCCCCGCTGACGGGCAGCAGCATCTCGCCCAGCGGAACCCGCCCCATCATCACGATAATGGCCGCGATCAACAGCAGAGCCGCCTCGCGGCTACGGGCCCTAAACGAGCGATAGGCTGCTGAGGCGATGAAGAAGGCCAGGATCGCAAACATCGTCCCCTGGAGCGGGACCATCATGTCTGAATAGATCCAGCCGAAGGCCGTCACGATCCCGTTGATGGTCTCCTTCCCGTTCACCCACTGGCCGGCCGTGAAGCTGTAGCTGAACCCCGCGGCGATCGTCCCGAGAATCCCGCCGTAAAGGATTAGACTGTAGGCCCAACCGGGTTCCTTCCGCCGGATTTTCACCGCATGGATGTGAAATAGACTGGTCACTCCGAGCACCAGCGCGAACCCGCTGATGATCTGGAGCCACTTGGTGACCTCGGTGAGCATGAGTTCGGAAGTAGGATGCGGGACATAGTATTGCGCGGCGAAGACCACACCCGCGACGAACGTGATGAGCAGCGGCAACTGCCGCCTGAGGAAGATCATTTGAGGTCCTTGAACAGGTCGAGGACGATCATCGGGAGGTCCGTCGCAAAAAGGACACCCACCGTGGCGAGCAAGGTCCCCAGTGCCAGCACGACCAGAATGAACGCCTTGCCGAAGTCCTGCCCTCGCAACGTGCCCAACTGGATCGGCTCCCTCGACAGATAGGCGCTGGCCGCGTACAGCTCCTCGCCGATCAGGGTGTAATCACAGGTCGTCACGAAAAAGGGCAATTGGTGATCCGAGTCCGTGCCGGCGATCTGGATCGCGCCGGTGCTGGCCCCGGTCTCGGTGAGCAGCAGGGCCTCGGCAAAATAGGACCCCATGAAGAAGTTCGCGGCCGGCTTGCGCCGAAGCATGATGCCGTCCACCGCCGCGGTGTAGCTGAACTGATCGGTGGTGATGAAGAAGTTCGAGTCTTCCCTGAACACGTCCGGCTTGCCCGCCTCCAGGTACGACTGTTTTGTGATCTCCTGGCAGACCGCCATGACGATCGGGTCCCGGTGCGGCACCAGCAGGTCGGTTTCATACGCCGCAACCCGTTTCGCCACGCGCCCCAGGATCACCGCGGCGGCGATCGTCGAGGGCTCGCTCATGTCGCCCGCGCCGGTCAAGTAGAGAATCGGCTTGCCCAGCTCAGTGGCCCGGCCGATCGCCTCATCCACCGCATCCAGGCCGGGAATCCGCCGCAGAAAGATCTCGCGCCGTTTCGCCGCTCTGATCGAACCGAACACCACGGCCCCGAACAGGAGGACCAGTAAAAGGTTGTTCATCTGATTCCAGTTGACCCAGTTGGGCGCGGGAACGGCCTGGACCGGCGCGGCCTCCACCCGCTCGGCGCCCTTCACGACCGCAACCGCCACGGCGTAGGGCGTTCCGTTCTTCAGCTCCAGACCTTTGCCGGATTTCAGGTTGAACTGATGCGCGTCCGGTCGGTCAACTCGGGTCCACCAAGGCCATCTCGAGTCACGGACGTAATGAGAATCAGCGGGAAACTCGGCCACCATCTTCTTCTCGGCCCCGTCACCCAGCATAATCTGATAGCGGACCTCTGGAGCGTCGTAGCCGGCCCTGGCCCACAGGACAGTCAGCCCTTCTCCCGAATCGCTCGGCGTGTCAATGACCCGGAGATTCTGGGGCGGTGCGAAGGCTTGTTGGGCCCCCGCCTCTGGAGCCGTGAGGGGAAACAGGCATAGGCAGACAAGGACAGCAAGTGGTCGCAGCATTCTGCAGCCGGCAGTCACCATTCAGCATTACCCTTCCATGAGTTCCACATTAGCCCGAGGAATCACCGCCGAGGTGCCGTCGGCAAATGTCACGACCAGGACTCGAACGACGCTCTCCGTCTCGATCTGCCGCAGCTCTGTCGGCAACGCCGTCACCCGCCCGATCCGGCCGAACAGAGGGTCTCGAATGACGCGCACGTGGTCGTCGATCCTGATCCCGCTGCGCTCTGTGGCCGGGACCGCGCGGCCGGCCGACCCCGCATCCGGCGACCCGGTCGTCCAAGGGATGAGAATCTCCGGACGAATCACCCCTGCCCGGATCTGGGTCGCGCCTGAGATCGAGGCTTTCTGACCGGCATGCCCGGCCAGCAACTCGAAGGTCTTGGCCGCCATCGGGATCGTGCCGAACCCCTCGGTGATGACCAGCGTGAACCCCACCTGCTCGGTCCCCGTGATCGCCACGCCCAGGTCGTACCCGAGCAACTCCCGAAGGTCCTTGTCATGGATGCCGCCGACGACCAGGGCGGCGACGCCGATCTCCCGGGCTCGCTTCATGGTCTCGATCCCGAGAAACGCGCCGCCAGCGACGATCTTGTTCTTCATGGTGGGAAGCAACTGGGACGCGGACAAGGTCTTCTCCGGTGAGTCCACCGCCATCACGAGTTCTCCCCAAGTTTCCCCGCCGATGCCGAAAATACCCTGGACCATGCTGCAGGAAGTCTCGACCGTCACCCCGTGTGCGGGATGGAGGTCCACCACCGCCCCATCCACGTACGCCAGCCGCTCCAGCGGGCGTGGTGGCTCGCGCAGCAGCATCTGCCCTGTGATCGTGGAGACGGATTCCACTTTTCCCCGGATGGGCGAGCGGACCTCTGTTTTGAACCATTTAATGAACGGTCTGTTCTCCGCGATGACTTCGTCCTGGCTAACGGCCTCCCCTTCCTTCTTGACCAGGTAGTCGCGGACCTCGTCCGGCGCGACACCGAGCAGGTTCGCCACGTTCACGACATGGACTTTTCCCGGCAACTCGGCCCGGGCCACCACGGTCTCTGCCCGGACACGGTCCCCGGCTTTGGCCAGCACCGTGCCGGGAATCGGCAAGAGCCGGGGTTTTCTGATGACCGTCCGCTCCGTGACGGTCAAACCTGGTGTGTAGGCATGCCCCATAAACAACTAAGAGCGTATGGCTGATGGCAAATGGCACGGAGCCAAGAGTAAGCAGTTTCTGACCATACGCCCTACGCCATAAGCTATCAGCTCTTCCCTGGATAGAGATCGACGGCCCGGTGCCAACGGATTAACGCTGCCAGTCGCTTTTGTGAATCGGTCGGCAACTGGAGGGGCCTTCCGCGGCCATCCAACAGGAGGCCGACCTCGCCGCCCCGCACGTCGCGCGTCACCGATACACCTTTGCCTTCGCCGAGATCCACCTGCTTGGCCGGTCGCAGCTCGATCTGCGCGCGGTCGTCGCGACCCAGGGGGAAGAGCCGCAACTCGCCGAAGGCGAGTGTCCCGCACTCCGGGCTGCGGCCCTCTCCGAACGTAATCGTATAGTCGGCACACCGTTCCCCGTCCTTGCCTCGTCCGATCGGAGCCACGCAGGTGCCCAGGTAGATCATGCAGTCCCGCACGAACACGTCCGTCGCAGCCTGCTCGTTCACGGTCGAGAGGACGCCCAGGTGCGGCATCATGAAGATGCTGTCCACGGACAGCCGGGTGACGCCGAGCGGTTCGTAGGCGTCCACCATCATCAGCATGGCCTGGACGCGGCGCGGCGCGTGCGACAGGATGCCGCCGCTCCCCACGATCAGGTCCAGTTGGAGCATGTCGATGAGCGACTCGCCTGAGGTCTTCTGTTCGAAAATATCCGAGATGGTGCGCTCCTGCTGTACGCCCTTGAGGCCGGTGGCCAGCGACGCGTGATGCGCCAGAGCCAGCCGCAAGGCTTCCCGCGCGATAGCCTGCTCGATCTGCAGCTCGTCGAGCGTCTGTGGAATCGTGGTCGGGCGGATCATCTTGTTCTTGATCCGGTTGCGCAGGGTCTGCTCTTCGATCGTGAAGGGCACCCAGCGTAGAATACTGGCCAAACCGGCTTCCGCCAGGACGTTGGAGACGCTGTAAGACAGTCCGAGATTCGCGCTGACGGTTCGGTTGAAGACGCCGCCGAAGACCGAGAACACGTCCGTCGTGGCCCCCCCGATGTCCACGCCGATCAGGTTGAGGTTCTCCTTCTTCGCGATCGTCTCCATGATGAGCCCGACCGCGGCAGGCGTCGGCATGATCGGCGCGCCGGTCCACTCGAGCAACTTCTTGTACCCGGGCGCCTGGGCCATCACGTGTTCCAGGAACAGGTCATGGATCTTCGTGCGGGCCGGCCCCAGGTTCTCGCGTTCCAACACGGGACGGATGTTGTCGGTGATCACGAGCGAGGTTTTCCCGCCCAGGATCTCCGTGATCCGGTCCCTCGCGTCTTTGTTGCCTGCGTAGATCAAGGGAAGCTGATAACTGATGCCCAGCCTGGGACGAGGCTCGGCCGCCGAGATGTATTCGGCCATCTCGACCACGTGGGTGACGGTCCCGCCATCCGTCCCGCCGGAGAGCAGGATCATGTCGGGACGGAGCGAGCGGATCCGCTCGATCTTCTCGTGCGGCAGCCGGCCGTCGTTCGAGGCCAGCACGTCCATCACAATGGCTCCGGCGCCAAGCGCGCAGCGCTGCGCGCTCTCGCCGGTCATGCTCTGGACCGCGCCGGCCACCATCATCTGAAGCCCCCCGCCGGCGCTACTCGTCGAGATATAGATGTCCACGCCGACCCTCGGCTCGCCCTGGGCGGCGCGGTTCGGCGTAATGATGCGCTCGCCGTCCAGAATCTTACGGCCGGACAACTCCTCCAACTCCGCGAGTGAGTTCAGGACTCCCCGCGTCACGTCTTCAAAGGGCGCCTCCACCGTGGTCGGAGCTTCGCCTCGAAAGGTCTGCCGGTATTCGTTGCCCAGTTTCTCGATCAGGATCGCTTTGGTGGTCGTGCTGCCGCAGTCGGTGGCAATGATCACGTGAAGCGGCTGCGCCGCGGTCATCTGACGGGAGGGCTGGGCTGAGCCTGTCATCGAGCCGAAAATCCCATTGGATCGGACTTTGCCTCGATGAGGACGATCAGGCGGGGGATGGTGTCACGACGTTCAAGCAGGTGGGCAACGTGCTCAATCTCACTAGTTTTGCAGGCGAGATCGAGAATGGGGGTCAAGAAATGCAACGCCTGACTGCCGAGAAAGTTCATGGGGCCGACGGATTCCAGGAAGACCGTCGCAGGAGCGGCCATGCCTCGTTTGACAACGGCGTCGGCGACTCGCTCCAGGAGCGCGAGATCATCGAGAGACAGCGCGTCTTGCTCCCGGGGCACCGCAAACGCCTGCTTCAGGAAGGCTTTGAACCCGCCGACCACTCGCGACAACTTGCGCTGAGAGAGCGATGCCATTGTCAGTGCAGGCAGGCCATGGAACCGGAATCGGAGGCC
>MNDM01000005.1 GCA_001914955.1 Nitrospirae bacterium 13_2_20CM_2_62_8
ACGACGCCGCCGGCCCCGGGAAACCCAAGTACTCCGAGGAGATCACGATTTCGAACAGCCCTCCCACCATCACCTCTGTCCCTCCCACGGCGATCAATGAGGGGCGATACAACTATGCCGTCATCGCGGTCGATCAGGACGGCGACCCGCTGACCTATCTGCTCCAGACCGCCCCGCCCGGCATGACGATTGATGCGGCCAGCGGCCGGATCGAGTGGCAGATCACGGCCCAGACCACGGGCACACAGCGGGTGCGGATCGGCGTGGAGGATGGGCATGAGGGCCGCGCCTTCCAGGAGTTTGACCTGACGCCGTCCGCACCCCCGCCTCCCCGCCGCGGAGCAACCGGGCGCTCTCCCGGCTAGACCGACGGGCGCAACGGAGAGCGCCGGTTCCTTGTCAGCCGTTTCGGCCTTCTGCTAGAATGGCGACACCAATGCCGCTAGTAGCAGGTAGCGAATAGCCAATAGCGAGTAGCTCTGAGCTATTAGCTACAAGCTGTCCGCTACTAGCTAACGAAGCTATTCGCTATTGGCTGTTCGCTGTTAGCTGCCTGCTGAGTTAAGTCCGGAGGGCTCTTCCAGAGCGAGCGTGCGCAAGATCAAGCTCCGAGAAGGCACGAACACGGCGACCCTGTTCGGCCATCACGATCTCCACCTCAAGATGATCGAAGATGATCTCGGGGTGCGGATGTCGGCGCGCGGGGACGAGCTGGCGCTGGAAGGCACGGCTGAGGCCGTCCGGAGGGCCGAGCAGATTCTGACCGAGCTGGCGGCCTTGACGGCCGAGGGCTACGAGCTGAAGCCCGAGGACGTGACCTTCGCGCTCAAGGTCTCGCGCGGACAGCACGATACCCCCCTCAAAGATCTTCTCCTCAGCACGGTTCCCGTCGCCACCAAGAAACGGTTCGTCGTCCCCAAGTCGGCCACGCAGAAAGCCTACATCGAGGCGATCCAGAAATTCGACATCGTGATCGGGATAGGCCCGGCTGGGACTGGCAAATGCATCGCCACAGGGAGTCTCGTTTTTACGAGCGACGGCCTGCTGCCGATCGATGCGCTGTCCGGTGGAACGGCGGCGGGTGACTACGTTCCTCTCAACGTGGCGGTAGCCGGCTTGGATGGATCGGAGCAGGCCAGCCATTTCTACGATGGAGGAGTCTCGCCAACGAAGCGGATTCTGGCCCGTTTTGGCTACGAAATTGAAGTGACTTTCGAGCACCCGCTCCTGCGGCTTACCCCCGAAGGGACGATCCAGTGGACACGGGCGGATGAACTGCGGGTCGGCGATTTCGTGGCGATTCAGCGTGGACAGAATATGTTTGGGTCGGCTACGAAGATCCATTTTGACTATCAACGGAACACTCGTCATGACCATGCGAAACGGATCCATTTGGATGAGCTGGATGAAGAGTTTGCCTATTTCATGGGTGTCCTGACCGGCGATGGATGCCTCACCTTCCGGAATCGTGTCATTCTGAGCAGCTCGGACGCACCGATATTGGATTGTTTCTACCGGACGGCCGCCAGGCTGGGCCTGCATGTATTTCACAACGGGAGCGGCCGGCCCTATGACCGTATTATAGCCAGCTCTCAACTGTACCAGTTGTTGCAGCACTTGGGCATGTCTGCAACGCTGGCGGCTGAGAAATGCGTCCCCCGCTCCATTCTGCGGGCGCCGCGTGAGATTGTCGCCGCGTACTTACGCGGACTGTTCGACGCAGATGGGACAGTGAGCCGTCGGGATGGGTACCCTGTTCTCTATTCTGCGTCCAAACGGCTCCTCGATGAGGTCCAAATCATGCTCTTGAACTTCGGTATCCTTGCGCGGAAACGTCCGAAGTGGACCCTCTACCGCGGGGAGAGGCGACTTTCCTATCTGCTGGAAGCCGCTGGAGCGGACTCCGATCTCTTCCACCATGAGATCGGCACAGCATTACCTCGAAAACAGACCTTGTTCCAGGAGCGGACGAGAAATACCAACGCTGACGTGGTGCCTTTCCTCAGCCGATTGATTCGTGAGGGAACGACCGGAGGCCGCTTCTCGCGCCATGTGCATAAACGCCTGGAGGATTACAAGACCGGCCGGCGGGCTCCCAGCTACCCGAAACTCGGTGAGATTCTTGATCTGTTGGGTGAGAAATCGTCCGCCGCGAGCGCCCTCGCGACGCTTGAAGAACATCAGGAGCGTCGATTCTTCTGGGCCGAAATCGAACATATCGAGGATGGGGTCTCGCGTGTCTACGATCTGACCGTTCCAGGCACGCATTCCTTCTGCGCGAACGGCTTTGTCAACCACAACACGTATCTGGCCATGGCCATGGCGGTCGCCGCCCTGACCCGGAAGGAAGTCAGCCGCATCATCCTGGCCCGGCCGGCTGTCGAGGCGGGAGAGAGGCTCGGGTTCCTGCCGGGCGACATGTACGCCAAGGTCAATCCCTACCTCAGGCCCCTCTACGATGCCCTCTACGACATGATGGAGATGGAGCGGGCGAACCGTCTGGTGGAGCGTGGCGAGATTGAGATCGCGCCCCTGGCGTTCATGCGCGGCCGGACCCTCAACGATTCGTTCGTCATTCTGGACGAAGCGCAGAACGCGACCGCCGAACAGATGAAGATGTTCCTGACTCGGCTGGGGTTCAACTCCAAAGCGGTGGTCACCGGCGATATCACCCAGGTGGATCTGCCGTCGGATCGCGTCTCGGGGCTGATTCAAGTTCGCGAGATCCTGCGAGAGATTCCCGGCATCCAGTTCGTGTACTTCGATGAGCGGGATGTGGTGCGGCATCGGCTAGTCCAGGACATCATCAAGGCCTACGACCGTCACGGCAAGGCCGGCCCCGCGGAGCCTGCGCAACGCCCGGGAGGCCGGCCCCCTGTCAGGTTCCCCAAGCCTCGATCCGGCGGGCCCAAAACGGGGGCCCGTGAGGGAGGGGAGGGGCATGGAGGAGGGGGGGAGCACGGGAGCCAGCCGCATTGATGCCGGTGGTTCGGCGGGGCTCACCACAGGTGGTTCGGCTTCGCCTGCCCCGAGCCGGGGACCCGTTGCGGCTGCAGATGCAACGGGTGATGAGGGGCTCACCACAGGTCTTCGTGCGAAGTCGGCTTCGTCGTGCGTCCTTCCTCCAGCCCGCGATCAAGGCCGTGGCCCGGAAGATCCTGGCGGCGGCGGGGGAGCCCGGCGCCGAGTTGAGCCTGGACCTGGTCGGGGATCGCCGGATGCGGCGATTGAACCAGGAGTACCGGGGCCGGGACCTTCCCACCGACGTGCTGGCCTTCCCGATGCGTGAGGCGTCCAGACGCGTCACGCCCGACCTCCTGGGCGACGTGGTGATCTCTCTCCACACGGCCGCACGTCACGCTGCGGCCGACGGCCGCGCCGTGGACCACGAACTGGCCAAGCTCTTGATCCACGGGATCCTCCACCTGGTCGGGTATGATCACGAGCGGGGAGAGGGCGAAGCCCGCCGGATGCGGCGCAAGGAGCGGGCCATCTTGCGTTCTTTGATACCGATCCCAAAGCTAATAGCTGGTAGCAAGTAGCGAACAGCCATGAAGAGCGAACAGCCAATAGCGAATAGAGAGTAGCGAACAGTTCGCCATGGCATTTGTGGTCACCCTGCAACAGGAACATATCCCCCTCCCCGAGACCCTCCCCCTTAACAAAGGGGGAGGGGAGGGTGGGGGTGGAGCTATTAGCTACTTGCTTCACCTCTTCGCTGCTCGCTATTGGCTATTGGCTATTCGCTTGGAGCCGAGAGAATGAATTGGACGCAACGCCTGAGCGAAGGGATGACCAAGACCCGGGAGGCGATCCGTGGGTCTCTGGACCGCCTGTTGGGCCGCGGGCCTGACCCGATGGTGCTGGAGGAGCTGGAAGCGACGCTCATCGCGACGGACCTGGGGGTGCGTGCGGTGGGCCGGCTCATGGACCGGCTGCGGGAAGAGACGCGCGGCGGTGATCCGACGGCGCCGGCCCAGACCGAGCGCTTGCTGCGCGTGTTGAAAGAAGCGATTATGGCCACGCTGGGCGCGTGCGAGGGCCAGCCGCTCGACCGCCTGGTGGCCGAGGGGCCACGCCCATTTGTGCTGCTCGCGGTGGGTGTGAACGGTGTCGGCAAGACCACCACCCTCGCCAAGCTGGCGCAGCGCCTGCGTGGAAGCGGGAAGACGCCGCTGCTGGTGGCCGCGGACACCTTTCGCGCGGCCGCGATCGAGCAGCTCGGCGTCTGGGCGCGCCGCGTGGGGGTCGAGGTGATCAGGCACCGGCCGGGGGCGGATCCCTCAGCGGTGGTGTTCGACGGGCTGGCGGCGGCGAAGGCTCGGGGCGCCGATGTCGTGCTGATCGACACGGCAGGCCGTCTCCACACGAAGACGAATCTCATGGACGAGCTGCGAAAGATGAAGCGGGTCCTCGCCCGTGAACTGCCCGGAGCGCCGCATGAGGTGCTGCTCGTGCTCGACGCGACCACGGGCCAGAACGCGCTCTCCCAGGCGAGACAGTTCCACGAGGCGGTCGGCGTGACCGGCCTCGCGTTGACGAAGCTGGACGGGACCGCCCGCGGCGGTATCGTGGTGGCGATCGCGGAAGAGTTGAAGATCCCCGTCCGCCTCATCGGCGTCGGCGAGGCGGCCGAGGATCTGCAGGACTTCCAGGCGCGGGCATTCGTGGACGCCCTGTTCGAGGGAAAGGCCAAAGCGTGAGGCTGCGAGTGCTGCAGGTGTGGCGGCGGTCGCGTTCACTGCCGCGAAAAGCTTGACGATTTCAGGATAGAGCATAGAATACTGACGTGCCTTTCTCAATTCCTCAACTCAATCTGGGCGGCCGTCTTGCCAGGGGGTCGGCCATCACCGATGCCGTGCTCGAGTCGGACGTCCTGTCCCCGCGTTCTCCTCACGCGTCGACCGGTCCGGACGGGCTCGGACCATACCGGCTGGTGCTGCTGCAGGCCCTCGTCTCGATCGTCCTTTCGTATCAGCTTCTCTTCAGCCCGGCTCCTCTCCTCCCCCGAGAGCTCCAAGACCTGATCATCCTGGGACTGCTGATGATGGTGGCAGGGTTGATGGCCCTTCCGGCCCGCCTGCTTGAGCACGGGTTGTTTGTGGGCGGGTTGTTAGTGGTGGATACGGTGTTGACGTCCGCGATCATTTATCTCTCGGGCGAGGCCGGATCCGATCTCTACCTGACCTATTTCATGATCATTCTTCTATCTGCGGCCGCCCGCACGCTCAAGCAGAAGATCGGCTTCGTGATTCTCCTCTGCGCCATCTATGGCGTGGCCTTGTTTCTCACGGAAGGGACGACCGGCCTGATACTGGAAGGGCAGCTCATCCGGATCCCTATTCTCTTGATCATGGGTATTTTTTGCGGGGCGCTGACCGAGATGGTGAAGGAGGAGCGTGAGGAAAAAACCGAGCTCATGGATTACATCGCTCGGAGTAAAGAGGTGGAGCGGCAGCTCCGGCAGGCCGATCGACTGGCCGCGTTAGGGAGGCTGTTGGACGGGGTGGCGCATGAGCTGAACAACCCCCTCTTCGTCATCAGTGGCTACGCGCAACTGGCCATCGAGAAAATTGACCGGGGTCACTCGGAGGGCCTCACGGCCGACCTCACGGCGGTGCTCGAGGCCACCCAGCGGGCAACGGACGTCATCAAGCGATTCATGGGCCTGGCCCGGTCAGCCCCCGGACGCTATGAACCCTGCGAGGTGACCTCCGTGGTGCAACGCACCCTCGAGCTGATGGCCAATGACTTCAAAATTCACGACATCGAGGTCCGCACCGCGTTCCAGCCGGATTTGCCTTCGCTCCTGGCGGACCCGCAGGAGCTGACCCAAGTCTTCTTAAATCTGCTCACGAACGCCAAGCAGGCCATGGCGGGGAATGGGCGCGGCACCCTGACGGTGACGACCGCCTTGGTCCCGACTCGGCATGGACCTGGGGTGGAGGTTCGCGTCGCCGACAATGGTCCCGGAATTCCCCCGGAGAATCTCTCGCGGGTCTTTGACCCCTTTTTCACGACCGCCCCGGTGGGCGTGGGAACGGGGCTGGGCTTAACCATCACGCATCGGATCGTGACCGGGCTGGGAGGCACGCTGACCTGCGAGAGCCGACCGGGGCAAGGGGCCACGTTCATCACCCGCCTCCCCGCAATGTCGGCCAAGAGCCTTTCCCAAGGACAAGAGACAGAACCGAAGGAGACTTGAGATGGCCACGATTCTGGTCGTCGATGATGAGCGGATCATCTGCGATCTATTGCGGCAGATCCTGCGGCCCACTTACGAAGTCCTCACGGCGTATCGTGGCCGGGAGGGGGTGGCGCTGTTCAAGCAGCACCGTCCCCAGATCACGCTGCTGGACCTCGTCATGCCTGAGATGGATGGCATCGAGGTGCTGCGCCAGATCCGGACGATCGACCCGCAGGCCTCCGTGATCATCCTCACCGGGAGAGCAGCGCAGGCGTCGGAACAGGAGGCGCGGGCCCTGGGGGTGACTGACTTTCTTCTGAAGGGGGGCCTGACGTCCGAAGATTTGCTCAGGGTCATCAGCCGAGTGAGGCAGCAGGCGGAGCAAGCCCCTTCCGCGGGGGGACAGCCCAAGGAATCGATCCTCGTGGTTGATGATAAGCCGATGGTCCGCACCCGGCTGTCGGAATTCCTGACCCTGCGGGGCTACCGGGTTCGCGCGGCGCCTGATGGTCGCGAGGCGCTGGCCGCCGTGAAGCAGGAACCGCCCCAAGTGATCGTGCTGGACCTTTACTTGCCGGGCGTGAACGGGGTGGACGTGCTGCGCCGATTACGAGGCCAGGGGTATAAGGGCTGGGTGATCGCGGTGACCGCCAGCCAGGATGAGAAATTGCTGCAGGAGATCTTGGAACTGGGGCCGGTGGACGTCATCGGCAAGCCGGTGGATCTCGAGCGGCTCGGGCTGATGATCCAGGTCGGCCTGGCCATCACGAGCTAGGGAGTCCGTCATCCCAATCACGCGCCGGAGCCGTGTCATCGTCCTGCGAGGTGGTTCGGAGCTCGGTTTCGCCTCAGGTGCATGGCGTGGATGGGAGAGTTGCCTGGCTGTTCGCGATCCTCTGGCTTCCCCTTGCCGCCGCTGCTGACACGTCCCCGGGATCTGCCTCAACCGGACCCTCCGATGGCCGCGCGGTCGAGTTGCTGAGCCACGAACTCGCGGTCACCCTGATTCCCGCCCGTCACCAGCTTCTCGCCACTGATCGGATCACCCTCAAGGCGCTCTCCCCTCAGTTCCAACAGGTCTCGTTCTTTCTCAACCGCGCGCTGCGCGTGACCCGTATCCAGCAACGTCGCGGCGCTGACCTGCTCCCTCTGGCCTTCACGGTTCAGGCTCCAGGAACGAGGCCTGAAGGGATGGCCGAGAGAGAAGCCAGCCTGAGCGGCGGGGAGGAACAGGCCCAGTGGGTGACGGTACGAGTGGACGCTCCGACAGGATCGGATCGGACCCTGACCATGGAATGGAGCTATGAGGGCGTGCTCCACGATCCTCCACGTGAACCGCGCCATCTCCGCTTTGTGACGCCGAGCGAGACCGCGGGACACATCGGCAGCGAGGGTGTCTATCTCAGCGGGGAGACCCATTGGTATCCGGACGTCCCGGGGGCGCGTCCGAGCTACCGGGTCCGTGTCACCACTCCGGAGGGGTGGGAGGCGGTCACCCAGGGACAGCAACGCCACAAGCAGGTATCCGGCACCTCCGGGGACAGGTCTGTCACGGCCGATTGGGAGGTGACCGTTCGGACAGAAGCGCTGACGTTGGTGGCGAACCGCTTTGTCAAAGCCTCGCGGGAGTGGCATCCCCCTTCAGGCGACAAGATCGAGGTGGCCGCCTATCTGTTCCCGGATGACGCGCAGCTGGCCGACGAGTACCTGGAGGCGTCGATCCAGTACCTGGAGGCCTACACGAAGCTGTTGGGCCCCTATCCCTTCCCGAAGTTCGCCGTGGTGGAGAATTTTTTCGCCAGCGGGCTGGGGATGCCGTCGTTCACGCTGCTGGGGAGCGGGGTCGTGAAGCGGCATTACGTCCAACCCTTCGCCCTCGGCCACGAGATCGTGCATTCGTGGCTCGGGAACTGGGTGTTCAACGACCCGGGGACGGGCAACTGGGTGGAGGGGCTGACCACCTACCTGGCCAACTATTACTATGACGAGCTGACCGGAACAGCCGAACAAGCGCGCGAGCAGCGCCGGATGATGCTGCTGGGGTATGCGGTCTACGTGCGTCCGGACACGGACTACCCGGTCGGACGGTTCCGGCGGAAATCCGACCAGAAGGACAACGCCATCGGCTACCAAAAAGCAGCGATGGTCTTCCACATGCTGCGGCGCGAGATCGGGGACGAGGCGTTTTGGGCCGGTGTCCGCAAGTTGGTGGCCGACTACGGAAGTTCCTCCGCAGCGTGGGGGGATCTGGAGCGTGTGTTTGCAGAGACTGCAAGGCGGGACCTCCGATGGTTCTTCGCGCAGTGGGTGGAGGGTGCGGGGGCCCCCAGCCTGAGCATCGCCGAGGCCGTGACCTCCGGCGACGGGGTGCCCGGCGGTATGATCACTCTGAGGGTTCGGCTCACGCTAGTCGGGGCGGCGTACCGGCTTCGTCTCCCGCTGGCAGTGAAGGTGGAAGGCGGAACGGTCCATGCCATGATGGTGGCCATGGACTCGGCCGACCAGGTGTTCACGCTGTCGGTCCCGGCCAGGCCGCTCAGTCTCCAAGTCGATCCAGACTTTGAGACGTTCCGCCGTCTGGCCAGAGAGCAACTCCCGCCCATGCTGAACCTGTTCGTCACTGACCAGGAGCGGTCCATGGTGCCGCCTGCCGGCGGGACGGAGGCCGAGCGTGCGCCCTACCAGGACCTGGTGGCCCGCCTGGCGTCGGAGAAAGGAGGGCAGGAAGCCGGGCAAAAGCCGGTGCGTGCCCACGCCACCGATCAGGACGCCGCCGTGGCGCGCGGATCGGTGTTGATCCTGGGCGGGCCCGGCGTCAACCGCGCGGCGGACTGGGCCGCCCGTGGCTGCGGGACCGGAGTCAGTCTCGGGCGGGATCGGTTTACGGTCGATGGGCACACGTACGAGGGACCGGGCATGGCGCTCCTTCTCTCCTGCCGACATGTTGATCGCCCCGATCGGGTGGTGACCATCTTCTACGGGCTGACGCCTCCCGCCGCGGCCAAGGTGGCGCGCCTGCTGTTCTTCTATGGATGGCAGAGTTACCTGGTGTTCCGCGACGGGACCGTGGTGGCGCGAGGGGACTTTTCCTCGCCTAGCGAACGACTTGAGGTTCTTTTTGGGGAAGGTTCAGGTTGAGGCTAAGGTTGAGGTGATGCCCCTGAAGACTAAGGTTGAGGTTGAGGCTAAGGTTAAGGATCGCTTTCTACTTGTCCAGCTTGTGCTGATTGGACTGCTGGCAGTACCTGCCGGGTTCCTATCTCAGGCTGAACCTCAGCCTCAACCTCAACCTTCTCCCCCTCCAGTGGAGCGCCATCTGGCCAATATCCGCCAGCTGACCTCGGGTCGCCAGAACGCGGAGGCCTATTTTTCGTTCGATGGGACCAAACTGATCTTCCAGTCCACAAATAATTGGACCACGGGGAGTTCGGGGGCAGCGCAACCGGCCAGCGGCCCCGGGCTGGGCTGCTACCAGATGTACGTGATGGACCTGGATGGTGCCAATGTCCGGCTGGTCAGCACCGGCACCGGCGCCACCACGTGCGGCTACTTTTTCCCCGGTGATCGGCGGGTACTGTATGCCTCGACGTACCTCGGTGGACCGAATTGCCCCCCGAAGCCCCAGAGAGAAGGCCGGTACCGATGGGCGCTGGACGACTACGACATTTTTTCGGTCAGGCTGGACGGCCAGCAACTCCAGCGACTCACCGCCACGCCAGGGTATGACGCCGAGGCGACGATCTCGCCGGACGGCAAGACGATCGTCTTCACCTCGGTGCGGGACGGCGATCTGGATCTCTATGCGATGAACCTGGATGGGACTCACGTCCGCCGCCTGACGCAGGAGGTCGGCTACGATGGAGGCGCGTTCTTCTCGCCCGACAGCCGGCGGATCGTCTATCGAGCCTCTCATCCGCGCGACGCGGCGACAGTGGAGCAATACCAGGCCCTGCTGGCTCAGAAACTGGTGGAGCCCGGCCAGCTCGAGATCTTTGTGATGCATGCGGACGGGACCGGCAAGCGGCAGGTCACTGCCAATGGAGCCTCAAATTTCGCGCCGTTTTTTCATTCCGACGGTCGGCGAATCATCTTCTCATCGAACGTGCACGACGCAGGTGGGTCTCCCCCGCCTGGGACCCCCTCCCATGCCCTCCCCCTTGAAGGGGGAGGGAAAGGTGGGGGTGACCTCCCTCCTACCTTCCATCTCTACCTGATCAACGACGACGGCACCGGCCTGGAGCGTGTCACGTTCTCCGGCCGATTCAACAGCTTTCCGATGTTCTCGCCGGACGGCAAGACACTGGTGTGGGTGTCGGACCGGAACACGCCCGCGCGTGGCGAGTTCAACATCTTTCTCGCCGATTGGGTGCCGTGAGGACGTTAGGCGCCCGGCGTGAGGCGTAAGGAGACCTGCCTTGACTGATCAGGATGTACCCCTCACGCCTCGCGCCTCACCCGTCGAGAGCCTCTGGGTCGTGCGACGCCTCACGGCCTTGGCCCTCTCCTGCGTCGTGCTCGTGCTCGGGAGCGGAGCGGTCTTGGCGGGGATCAGCGGCGCGCTGCTGGCCATCGGCCTGGTCTCCAAACAGCCCGTGTTCCGTCGAGCTGGCCTCGAAAGCCTGATTGCCCATGCGGCGGCCGCCCTGACCGCCCAGGCGCTCAAGCACCTGATCGGGCGGCCGCGGCCGCGCATGACCCACGGCGGCGGGTTCCAGTTCGGGCCGTCCTGGGATACCGGACTGGACTCCTTTCCGTCGGGACACGCCGCTGCCTCGTTTGCGGTCGCGGCAGTGCTGGCCAGGCACTTCCCGAGAGCCGGGTGGCTGCTCTATGCCGCGGCGTCTTTTGTCGCACTCAGTCGGGTCGCGCGGGGATCACATTTTCCAACCGATGTGCTTGCGGGGGTGGGTCTGGGTCTCGTGGCGGGATATGTGATTGCGAATCCGATCCGCGCCTGGCGCTCGTCCCTGGCCGATGCCTTGACCGGTCTGGCGCCTTATCTGATTGGAGCCTTCGCACTCCTCTGGACCGCCGTCCACACCGCTCCCGATGGGTGGCCCAACGCGATCATGTTCTCGGTCGGCGCGTCTGGCGTGGCGATCGGCGTGGGGATCCGGCTGTACTGGACCAGCAAGGGGCGAGGAGATAGAGCAACCCAGTTCCTTGTCTCTCGCGTTCTGATTGCGATCGGCCTTGCGCTGACGACGGCGTCGTGGCTGGTCACGACCTTGACGGTGCTGCTGGTCATTGCTCGATGGCTGCAAGACCGTGCGTCCGGTCAGTCACCTGGTGAGCAGCAACCAGTGCAGCGGCTTGCTGAGGTGACTTTGGCGGTCGGGCTCCTGTTGGCGCTCGTGGCGATCCAGGGCGTGAAGGGTGTGCTCCCCCTCCTGTAGCAAAGCTAGGAGCCTGAAGCTAGCAGCTGGCAGCTCAGAGCTATTCGCCCCTGACTACTTGCTATTCGCTGATTTCACCATCGGTTCGCTCGCCAGCAAGGCATAGCCATAACGTTCGAGAATCAGGGGAAAGCCGGCCGCCTCGGCCGGAAGTTGAGGCCGCAGTCGGGATGGCAGGAGAATGAACGTCCGGCCTGGCTGAGTGAGGTAGGGACGCATGGCTTCCCCCTCACCGCGCCCGACCATGATGACCTTGCGCTTCGCATAAAAGACCAGGGAGGGCCGGCTGGGCCCATAGGCAATGAGACGGTCGTTCGGCTCCAGATTCAACCCCGCGGCGTAGGCCAACTCCTGTGGCGGGGCAATGAAGTATTTGCTGAAGCGCGGGACCGCGATCTGGATGGCGAGAAGCAGGACCAGGGAGATCATCGCCCCCCCCGCCCAGAAAGCGCCAGGGCGCCGATCCTCGGACAGTCCGAAATACCCCACGATAGCGGTGCCAAGAATCACGACCACCCCGGCCAGGATCGGGCTCAGGCCAGGATCGACCTGCGCCGCCGCAGGGAATTCTCTGGCGATCTGCTCGACGAATGTTGCGTAGAGAGAAGGCAGGGCGGTCAGGGTCGCTCCCAGGAGGTAGCCGAGCCCCATCAGCGTGTGAAAGGAGGCGCGAATCCCTGGGGTGGCTGGATCGGTGAGACAGCGGGTCCAGTACGAGGCAGCCAAGATGGCGGCAGCCGGGTACAACGGCCCGATATAGTGAGGCAACCGCGTCGCCGACGCGGTAAAGAACAGAAAGACCGCCACCAGCCACAGGGCGGCAAACAACTCCAGCTCGCCGCCGGACCGTGAGGCGTCGCACGACCCAGAGGCTCTCGACGGGTGAGGCGTGAGGCGTAAGGAGACGTCGGAGGACGCCTCGCGAGCTTCGCGCCAGCCGCGCAACGCGGAATACAGCGCGACCGGCAGGAAGCCGCTCCAGGGAAAGAAGCCGAAGAACAACACGGGGAAATAGAAGAAGATCGTAAACCCATGGCCCTCCATCGAGTTCAGAAACCGACCGACCGTATGAGCTTGCGCCGACGCTGTATAGTCGGAACCGTGGATCGCCAGCATCGCGGCGTACCAGGGGAGCGCCAGCAGGAGAAAAAGCAGCGCACCGCTGAGCGGGAAGCCGCGCTGCCAAAACTGGCCCCAGCGCCGCGTCACCGTGAGGTACGGCACCGCGGCCAGCAACGGCACCACCACGCCGACCGGTCCTTTGGTCAGGGTCGCGAGCGCCATCCCGAGGTAGAAGAGCCAGAAGAAATGGCGCCCCCTGCCTTCCGCGCCTGTGGTGAGCCCTTCGACCGGGCTCAGGGCTGGCCCAGCCTGCGGTGAGCTTTGTCGAACCGTCGAACCATGCAGCCCCAGCCAAAAGCCGAACAGCGCCAGGGTGGTGAAAAAGATCAGCACGCTGTCGGTCAGAGCCATGCGCCCGATCGCGACCATCTCGATATTGAGCAGCAGCATCAGCCCGCCGAACAGGCCCAGGAGCGGGCCGCGCACGCGAGTCAGGAACAGGTACTGGAGCAGGATGAGGGCCACGCCGAACAGCGCAGAGGGCAGGCGGGCGGCGAATTCGCTCACGCCGAACAGGCGGTAGGACAGGCTCATCAGCCAGTACAGAAAGACCGGCTTCGCGTAGCGGGGTTCGTAGTTGAAGGTCGGGCTTATCCAGTCGCCGGTTTCGAACATCTCGCGCCCGGCTTCGGCGTTCCGGCCCTCGTCCCGATCAGTCAGGCCCAGAGACCCGAGCCCGAGGAACAGCAGCAGGATCGCGAGCGCGAGCAGAATGGCGAGGTGGGGTGTATGGGGCCTAGGCAAACCGCTCGCTATCCGCCATTTACTATTGGCTGTTTGCGATGGATCAGCACGAGGTTTCTGAGGTAGATGAGGGCACCGACGCTCTGCCCGAGTATGAGCACCGGATCCTTCCGGTAAATGACGTAAGCCAACGTAATCAAGCCTCCGATGAGGCTCAGATACCAAAAAGCGATGGGCACGTGGCTCACGGCGTTCCGCTCCGAGGCGACCCACTGGACCACCCACCGCATGAAGAAGAGCCCCTGACCGAAGAACCCGATGCTCAGCCAGATGATTTCGGTTCTGGTCATAGGGAAGAGGTCACTCGTCACGCATTATGCGGCTCGTGATCTTGTAACGGAGGACCCGGCCCATCATCCACCGGACCGCGATGAGATCGTAGAGCCCCTTAAAGAGCCGGTTGCCGATCCCGTACTTGGAGCGGCCGTGCACGCGCGGAAAGTGTCGCACCGGCGCTTCGGTCACCCTGAAGCCGTGCATTCGGGCCAGCGCCGGGAAAAAGCGGTGCATGCCGTCGAACAGGTGCAGCCGTTCCACGACCGCCCGGCGAAAGACTTTCAACGAGCAGCCGGTGTCATGAATGCGGTCGCCGGTGACAGAGGTTCGAGCCAGATACGCGATGCGCGATGAGAGCTTTCGCGTCAGACTATCGTGCCGGTCCTTCCGCCAGCCGCACACCAAATCGTACTGGGCGGCGAGTGGGATCAGCATCGGGATATCGGCCGGGTCATACTGCAAGTCGGCGTCCATCGTGACCACCAACTCGCCTTGAGCCTGCCGGAATCCGGCATCAAAGGCCGAGGTCTGCCCATAGTTGCGATCGAAATGCAGCACGCGGACTTCTGCATGCTGGGCCGCCAGTTTATCCAGCAGCGGGCCGCTGCCGTCGGTGCTCCCGTCGTCGATGTACCAGATCTCAAACGGCGCGGTCCGGGACTCTTCCTGCGAGCCTAAGACTTTGAGTAATTGCTCGGTGAGCGGGGTCAGGTTGTCCCGTTCGTCCTTGACCGGGATCACCACCGACACCCACGGGCGGGACGAGGTTGTCATAAAAGTTCGTCTGTTTGGTCTGTTCAGTCTGTTCGGTCTTTTCTGTCTCCTCAACGGACCCTGACCGACGAGATAAACTGAATAGACTGAATAGACAGAATAGACCGGATAGACCGCGCCATGCGCTGCATTCTACAGAATGCCTGGGGAAGGGTCAAATAAGGTCTCGAAAAATCTAGGCTATTCCTTCCTCACATCCATTTAAGTACCTGGTCAACGGTACGGTGAGACCGGCGCCGCACACATCAGCACCTCCTCACTTCGGTTGAGGGACCGTCGCGGAGCTCGCATGGTTGGACGGCGCGACGGTGAAGCGCATCGTCCCGATGAGGCTGATCTCGTTGATCTTCCAGCCGATGTGGATTTCGACCTTATATTTGCCGGGTCTCCAGCCACCGGAAGGAGGGAACAACTTCAGGTAGCCGCTTTCGTCCTCGAGCGCCATGTACATCACGTCTTCAGCAATCACCCTTTTTGTATCGAGCCCTTCGACGTGCTCAGGGTAGCAGCGGCCGAAGATCTGATAGGATTCGTAATGTTGATGCGTCTGGAAGACGATGAACACGGCCGGGGAGTCCGGACGGAAGATATCGGTGGGACTGACAGGGACCATCTCGTGGGAGCGGCGGTACCCCAGCTCCTCATCGAAACCCTCGGCGAACTGGATCGAGCGGATCAGCCCTTGGGGGGGAGCATCGAAATTATACGGAGGAACCTCTGCGCGGTTTTGAAACTCCTCAATCGGGACGTCGCGCGTGAGCGGTACATCTTCGGCGAGTCCCTCCTCAAGGAGGACAAGACCGATGATCGCGGTAGCCAGGACGGACCAAGAGAGGACCCGGTTCATTCTGTATTGATACACAGGCAGCCGCCTCGCTGTCAATGCGAGTATCTTAAGCGAATAGCGAGTAGCTAGCAGCGAATAGCTCGGAGCAAATCGTTTCTTCTAGTTGCTCCCTCATCGCTTCTCGCTATTAGCTATTCGCTACTCGCTGATACGTCGGTTGCGGGGCCGGTGGTGTTTTGTTAGATTAGGCCACGGCGAATAGCCCTTCGACAAGCTCAGGGCCCCGAGCTCAGTCGAGGGGCGAACAGCGGGTAGCTAATAGCACCGAGACTGTTCACTACTTGCTATTTGCTACTCGCTATTGGCTGTTTGCTATGATCACAAACCCAGACGCGCTGCCACAGCTCATCGGCGAGTTTCGGCCGGTCGATGAGTGGCAGATGCATATCAACCAGCTCTTTTACGGACTCCGCGGCAGCCGCCTCCGGGACTACTACCAGACCTTCGCGGCGGCAGACTACCGCCTCGCCCACGCGCTCGCAGCCGATTACTTCGCTCGTGTTCTCGAACGCGAGCGGAAGGTTAAGGCTGAGGCTAAGGTTAAGGGGGGAGCGCAGTCCGAACCTCAACCTCAGCCTCGACCTCAGCCTGTCTTGACTGTGATGGAATGGGGCTGCGGCAACGGGAATCTGGCCGCCTGCTTCCTCAGTCATCTCAAACGGATGGACACGGGCGGCGCGATCTATCCCCGGCTGCGCTACGTCCTCGTGGACGACCGGGAGGCGGCACTGGAATCCGCGAGGGACCATCCGGACTTGGCCGAACACTTGCCGCGCGTGGAAACCCTCTGCGCAACCGTCACGGATCTTGCCTCGGTCAAGGACGCCTCGGTGGACCGCATCCTCTGCAATGAACTCTGGAATGACCTCCCGACCAAGCTCATGCTGAGGAAAGAGGGGGAGGTGGAAGAGGAATACCTTCGTCCGAATCTAGGCGAGTCCAAGCACGCGGCGATCTCGGACTGGTCCAGCTTCGTCCGGGCATTTGACGCGAAAGACCTCCGGGCCCTGGTGGGCTTCCCCCCGTTCCTCGAGGACATCATCTGGGAAAAGGACTACCGGAGGGCCGACTGGAAGGCGGTGCCCTACCGGAAGACCATCACCGACTTTCTCAAACAGATTGACGAACGGGTGCTGGTGCCGGTGAACCTGGGCGC
>MNDM01000052.1 GCA_001914955.1 Nitrospirae bacterium 13_2_20CM_2_62_8
CGTCGCTCGTGAAGCGTATCTCGCACACAATCTTAGGAGATCTGAGCCGCAGGTGGCATGCGGCCAGGAGCGGACTTCGCCGGAGCGGCGGGGTCCCGCCCGGCGTCAGGAGAAGGAAAGCTGGAACTGACCAAAGCACCGCGATGGGGACCCGTTGCTCTGGAATGCAACGGGTAGTGATCGCGGCTGCGGGAATTCCAGAAGGGTTCCACTCCTGACCGCCGTGGTAGGGGTGCCGCGAGAGGCGCGGAAGCGAGAGGCCGCATGTCACCTGCCAGCTTACCACCAAACAAAAAGGGCAGTGGCCGATGTCGGCCACTGCCCTTCTCCACCCCAACCGAGCGTCCTTACTTCTTCTTGATTTCGAACTTCGCCTGCGCGGTGCCACCCTCAGCGACATCCACCTCGGCTTCCACCTTGCCGGCGAACGGGTGCCAAGCCACCAGCTTGTGCTTGCCGGCCGGAACGTCCTTGATCTCAAACGAACCATCATCTTTCACAACTGTGTAATGGGGGTTCTGCACCGGGAGGAAGAAGCCCTGCATGAACTCATGCTGGTCGCACTGCAGCCGCAAAAATGAGCCTTGCTTATCCTTGCGCAGCACCACCGGCTTGTCCAGCTTGGATCCCTTCTCCGCCAGCGCGATGTTGAAGACCGTGGAGGAGCTGGGGCCCAGCACCTCAAAGGTGTGCGGGTTGTGAAGCACGCCCTTCTTCCCTGGAAAATCCCCTTTCGGGCCCGGATCGTCCGGATCGGCGTCGTGGTTTTCCACATGGAAATTCTTTTGCTTCACCACCACGCCGGTAAACGGAAGAAATTCGCAGAACTCCGCCACTATATCGGTGCCTTTGTAGCCATCCACGAAGGCCTTGTCTTCCACGTCGATCACGGCCACGACGGCGTGTTTCAGGGCGCCGCCCGCACCGACCTGGATCGTCGGCAGGATCCGCTTCTCGCCCTTCACGAGTTCCGGATTGGGATTCTTCGGACAGAACTTCGGATTGGGGAACTTCGAGAAGAGGAACTCCTTCTCTTCCGCCTTGCCGCTATAGGTGACCTTGCCGGTCACCGTCCCTCCGGCAAACGAGGTGAGCGGCGTCGCCAAGAACGCCACCCCCGCCAGAGCAAATATGACAACCGCCGCCTTCCTCATGGTCCTGCCTCCTTATGATTGAAAGCCTGTAGTTGAAAACCTAGACCGGATTAGAACTTCCTCACATCAAGTCTTAGTGGGGGTGTGAGAACCACTTTATTTTACCGCACCGCTGCCCGACGCTGTGTGCGACAGTGTTGGCGGGTTGTTCTTGAAATACCAGGGGAAGAATTCTATACAGCCATTGACAATGGTGTCAAGCCCAAAACTTCCCCGAGGGAAAGTCTAGTTTTTTCTCAACCGATTGTCTCGACTAACCGTCGAGGACAGCACGCGACCAAGAGCCCCTCCAGCGGTAGCTCGGACCGCCTCATCCTGATCCCGAAGCGCCTTCTTCAAGATCCCGACCGTGTCTGCCCCTCCGATCTGGCCCAGCGCTCTGGCCGCGGCAATCCTGGGTCTCGGAAGGGGATCATCCAGGAGCAGGCGCAGCACCTCGACAATCTCTCTGCCCCGGCCACGGGAAAGGGCTCGAGCCGCCGACGCCCTGATGCTGGGATCGGACTGCTGAGTCAGTTCGCGAATCGTTTGGGCGGTTTCCTCGTATGAAACCCCCAGGTGCAGTAAGGCCGAGACGGCGGCAGCCTGCACTGCGGGATTCGTATCGGCCATCGCTCTCCTCAATGCTGGCGCGGATTCGGGAGCACGGAGCTCGCCCAGACTCACTGCGGCGGAGGCCCGCACGGCCGGGATCGGGTCGCTCAGCGCCTGAACGAGAAGCGGCGCAGCTTCCGGCATCCCAAGTTCTCCCAAGGCGGCCGCGGCGGCCCCCCGGACGGAGGGCTGGGTATCGTCGAGCGCCTGCTTCAGAATCGGCAGAGCCCGGCGGTCCCGCAGATCCCCCAGCATTCGCAGCGCGGCGCTCCGTTCGTCAGGGTTCGATGCCGAGGTGGATTCCCGAACCCGGCTCCACCCATCGCTCTTCCCCAACATGGCCAGCGCCCCGGCGGCCGCGACCCGTACAATCGGCTGCTCATCATTGAAAGCACGTTCAACCAGGGTCATGACCGAGCGGTCGCCCGATCGTCCCAGCGCTTTGAGGGCTGCCACCCGTACGATCGCGGCCGGGTCCTCCAGCGCCGTTCGAAGCCGGGCCGAGCGCCGGCCTGCCTCCAGGCGCCCCAGGCCCTCGACGGCCAGCGCTCGCACCAGGCCTGATCCGTCGCTCAACCCGTCCTCGAAGTACGGGATCGTGTCATCCGCATCAATCTCCTTCAATGCGGTGTACCCGGCTCCCCGCATCTGCTCCCGCATGTCCTTCAGGACTGCGAGGATGAACGCGATCGCGACCTCCCGGAGCAGGGGAACGTCCTCCTTCCCGGGCCGCGCCTCAAGCCGCTCGTATTCCTGCAACGCCTCGCGGGGCCGGCCAAGTCGGACCAGACTTCTGATCTTCAGCCGTCGGGCCTCCACGGGGCCGCTGCCCTGTTTGGTCAGCGGTTCAACCAACGCCAAGGCCCGGTCATACTGCTTCCGCTCAAATGCGACCTGGGCTTCCTGAATCGAGTCAGGCTGCTGAGAACCGGCCGCGAGCACCGGGACTGCCGGTAAGGCCACCATCAGGAAAGTCAGGAAGGGGAAAGCTCGAAGGAGTGCGCGGCGGAGTCTCACCAGACCACGGGGCTCAACGCTGGCGTTCCACGAGTGGGACAATCTCCAGGGGGTAACCCAGGACGCCGGGTCCGAATCTGGGGTTCTCCACGACCTGATGCACCGTGCGACGGCCGACCGGAGCTTTGAGCGAGAGAGAGGCGGTCATGGTGCCGTTCGGCTTGACCGTGATCATCTGAGCAACCATGGGGCCTGCCTGAGGGTGCCAGGCGACCAGCCGATAGGTGCCAGGCGGCACGCCGGTGAGAGTGAACTGGCCCGACGCGTCGGTAATCGCGTAATAGGGGTTGTCGATCGCGAGGGCCCAGCTTTGCATGAACGCATGGAACCCGCACTGCATGACGAACGTCCGGCGGCCTTTGCTGAGGTCGATGGGCCCCAGCATGGACTTGCCGGGCTGGTGGTCGTGGATAGCATGCAGGTCACCCCGCTTGTGCTGGAAGTTCATCGCCAGCGGTGAGTTGAACAGCACGCGTGCCCCAAGGTTCGTAGACGTCTCGTAGGCCTGGATATCATGCATGACCGGGTCCATGTTGACGACCTCGATGGCATGACCGTCACGAACGACCGTGACGAAGGGTAGAAACCTGCAGTCGCGAGCCTCCACATGAGGGACGGAGAGAGAAAAGGGCTTGCCGGTCTCCACCCCTTCCAACATGACCACCACGTCCCCTAACCGGCCGGCTGCATCGACGGTAAACTCATGCAGAAGTCGCCAGCCATTGCCATTGGAGATCCGGCCACAATATTGAGGGTCCGGGAAGGTCAGCAGGTTGAACCCTTTGGGTGCCGGGACCGGGCCTTCCAATGTCACCGTGCCGGTGATGGCTCCGCCGTTCCGGACTTCCACGACGTCATAAGCAGCCGACGGAAGCGCGGTCCCGACCATCAGGATCAGTCCGAGCAGGGCCGCTCTCACCGCCCCGGGCCGCGTGACGCGTGACGCGTGACCCGTAACAGGCAACCCGATCTCTTTCTCCCGTTTCACCCTCCGCCCCTCACGCCTAACGCCTCACGCTTCACGGCTTTTGAACTTCCAGCGTCGGCACGACCTCCAGCGGCTTCCCCAGCGCTTCCAGGCCGTAGTGCGGATTCTCCACCATCTCGTGGGGGCTCCGCCGTCCGGTCGGCGATTTGAACTGGAAGCCGGCCGCCGTCTTCCCCTTGGCCGTCACGGTGACCTTTTGCTCGAGCGCCGTGCCAGCCTGTGGATGCCAGGCCACCAACGTATAGTCGCCGGGGGGCACCTCCGCGATCGTAAAGGCGCCGTCTGGTCCGGTCACGGCATAGTAGGGATTGTCCACCGCCATCCCCCAGCTCTCCATGTAGGCGTGGAAGCCGCATTGCATGACGAAGATACGCCGGCCCTTGGTCATTTGAATCGTCTGCGTCATCGGTTCCCCGGCCAGATGCTTATGGTACTGGGCATTCACGCCCGCCGAGCTGGGATGATGCGGGTTCATCGGCAACGGAACATTGAACAACACCCGCGGCCCCAGATGCGAGGTCTCGTAGGCCTGAATGTCATGCATCACCGGGTCCATGTTGAGGACGATCACGTCCTGCTTGTCCCGAACTGTGGTGACGAAGGGCAGGAAACGGCAGTCCCGGGCCTCGATGGTGGGCGGGGTGAACGAGAATGGCTTGCCTCGTGGCACCTCCGCCAGCATGACCACCACATCCTTCAGGCCACCGTCCGCCGCGATGGTGAACTCATCCAGCAGCCGCCAGCCGGTGCCCGTCGAGATGCGCCCGCAATACACCGGGTCCGGAAACGTGACCAGGGTGAACCCTTTCGGGATCGGTTTCCCCCCGGTCATCGTCACCTTGCCGGTGATCGTCCCTCCGTTGGTGACGGCGATCTCCTCATAGGACCAGGCCGGCGAGGCCAGGACAAGAACCAAGATGCTCGCGATGATGAATACGGATTTCATCCCCCTCCTCCAACCATCCCGATTAAAAAAAAGGGGGAGCCTCGACAGCTCCCCCATCCTCAAATACCGGTCTTCGCGGGTAGAGGCCGCGTTTACTTCGAGGCGACCGGCATGACCGTGGCCGCTTCCGGGTGCTGGGCCTCGGCTTTCTTCACGCCGGCGACCGCGCCGGACAATGGCAGCAGCCGTTGATCAGCCGCCGGGAGCACGCGCAGATACCCCCACTGCCCCGACTGCGAATAGGGCAGCCGCTGGTTGCTCCAGACATAGTCGCCCGGCAACCGGTACGGTCCACCCGCCGAGCCGATGAAGGCGTCGATCGTCTCCGAGCCGGAGAACTCGACCACGCTGATCTCGTCGGCCCCCTTCATGAACGGCTCGATCGGCCACTCGTGCTTCTCGACGCTGAACATCTGGTTCTGCTCGTTGTTCGCGCCGAACACGTGGATGCGGACCGGGTCGCCCGCGTGCGCTTCGATGAGCGGTGTCACCGGGTCCTCCGGCTTGTCCGCCACACAGGGCTGGAACATCCTGCCCAGTGAGCAGCCAGTTTCCTCCCGGTATTTGTACGGCTCCGACCGGTAGTTCACGCCGGTCAGCCCGGCGACGTTCTGCACGTACGGCATGAAGCTGGTCCCGATGATATTATCCTCGTCCTGGAAGAACAGGGCGGCATCGCGATAATTGACGCGCGTCTCGTTCCCCTGGATGGTCCGATCGATGATCACGTCCGCCACCCAACTGTTCTTCTGGGAGATATCCTCGCCGGTCTTCGGGTCCCGGTACTTGGAGCCCTTGGGCCCGATCACCACCGCGCCGAACAGCCCGTTACGCGGGTTGAGCATCACGTTGCCCCAATCCCACACCAGTGACGAGATTTCACCCAGGAAGGGATCCGCATAATAGGTGTACGTGCGGCTCTCTCCTGGACCGATCGTCTGATCACCCGGATTGTTCCCCACGTTCGCGCCCAGCGAGTCTTTCGGGTCGAAGGCCAGCGAAATCGCCGAGAATGACGCCCGGCCGGCCTTCATCTTGTTCTTCAGATTCACCTTGAGACAGTCTCCAACGTTCGCGCGCAAGGTCAGCGGCATCGGCTGGAGACCCGTCGCCACTTTCGAGGCTTCCTCCTCCAGCGTATAGATCTTCGCCTCGGGGTTGGAGATCTGGATCTTCCGTTCGAAGTCCACCTCGATCGCTTCCGGCGCTTTCGGGTTGAACTTCATGGACGGGTAATCCATGGCGACGACATTGAAGCTCTTGACCGGCGCCCCATGGGGACAGACCGGCTGGGGCTTCGGGATCTCGTTCCGGCCTGAGTACCCGGCCGGGAGCTCGTGAAGGTCCGGCACTTCCTTGTCCAAGACCCGAATAAGGCCCCAAGCCCCCTCGGAAAACTTGGAAGCCCGGCCGTTGAAGTGGATGTAATCCCCCGCTTGCAACCTGGGCCCGCCTGCCTGCGGGACGACCAAGTCGTACCGCTCCGCGATGCCGATGTGGATCGAGTTCTTGCGGTTGGCGTCACCCGCGTACCGCTCGGTCAAGAACGTATGGCCCGAGAGCGTCCAGGTCATCGTCTCGTTCATGAGCGTATGCAACAGCCGGAAGACCATCGTGTCTCCGACATACGCCCGCAAGAGCGGCGTATCCGGGTCCCCATGGACCGCGCTGTTGAAGAGCTGGGATGCCTCCGGATTACCCGCCAACCGTTGCGCGATCGGCTCGGCCCGGAAATTGAGGCCGCTCCCGGTCGTGTGCGTCCCGCCGTTCAGGAACGGCATCGGGGTCATGTAAATCTTCTCCGGCATCTGGAAGGACACGGTCTTGCCCGCCTCCAGCGCCACCTCGACCGGCTGGCCCGGCGGGTTCCCCGCCGTCACGATGTTCACCGTATGCGGCACCGTGTCATGGACCTGCACCATCAACTCGCGGAAACTGCCGTTCACTCCGTACCCCACCGGCTCGACCGTCCGGATATCCGCAATGGGGCCGCTCCGGATCGGCTTCCCGGTCCTGGGATCATGATACGTGGAACCGACCGGCTCGATGAGCAGGGTCCCGAAGCCGCCGTGCGGCCAGGTCGTGGCCCCGAAGGCGTGGTCGTGCCAGAACACCGTGCCGACATCCACGTCAGCCCAGAACCGTTGCCGGACGAACTCCACGGTCACGATGTCGTTCGCCGGATGATTGTTTTTCAGAGGCTTGTAGAAGGTGATCGTGTTGCCCTTGATCTCCTTGATTCGGCCCACCTCGTTCCCCTGCACGTTATCGGCCCCCACCAGCAACTCGGTATTCACGTGATACTGCGCCGCATTCTTCACCGTGATGCTGGCGGCGCCTTTCTTGACGGCCGCGGTCAGCGCCGAGTTCATCGGCGCCGGCAGCCCCTTGTTCGTCTTCTTGGACAGCATCGTGAACGGCCGCACCGATTGCTCGTAGGACATGCCGGTGATCACGCCGTCCGAGGACTGGTTGTCGAACTGGATGAAGTGGAAATGGGTGTTGATCTTGGAGGACTGGAAGTTCGTGTAGTCGTCGTCTTCCCATTCGCTGGTGAGAATCCAATCCACGCAATCATAGATATTCGCGCGGACCACGAGCGGATACTTCAGGTCATCCTTCGCCCGAATCGCGGCTTCTTCCTCATGGAGCACATAGATCAGGCCGGTCTTGTCCACGACCGCCGGTTCTTTCCCCTGCTGCTTGGCCATCGTGATCGGCAACTTGATAAAGTGGACGTTGTAAAACTTCCGCCCCGCGTTCTCTGGACACAGGCTCCAACGTCCATTTTCACCGGGTTGCGCCGGTTCAGCGGTCCGCTCCCCGTTCTCCTCCTGGTGGATCATCTCCAGCCAGGGCGCGCCGTTGTGATTCGGCGAGAACATGACCCGTTTCCCGAAGTGCGGCCGCAGATGCGGCCAGGCCACCTTGCCGGTCGTGGGCTCGAACAGGATTGCTTGCCGCTCGCCCGGCGTCGTGGACTTGTACTTGGGATTGTCAATCGTGCTCTCTTTCTCAGTCATCGCCCGATGGCCCTTCCAGACCCAGTCCAGGACGGTGGCATCGTAGGACACGATCTGGCCCTTCTCATCGTCCTTGTGTCCGGGCTTCCCTTGGGTCGGGAGCTGCATCTCCACCCAGTCCTGAATCGTGACCACCGCCGGGTTCGACTTCCAATTGGTCTTTCCCTTCTCAACGATCTGGAAGGTCTTCCCGAACCAGTCCACCGTCTTCCCGACGAGCTGATCGGAGGAGACGCCGACTTTCATGCGGCCTTTCCGGTCCGGGAGCTCCCGCATGTCCGGCATGACGTCGTTTCGATAGTCGCCGACCTGGAGGGTGTTGTAGACCCGCCAGTAGCCCCACATCCCTGACACATAGTGGTGCGCGACGTGGCAATGGAACAGGAAGTCGCCGGCGAGCTGCTGGCACAGCCCCGAGCCGCACTCCGTCTCCAGGTCCAGCGCTTCCGAGGGCCCGATCACCTCCACGTCCACACGGTCCGTCTTGGCCCGGATCACCGGGTACTTCACCGGGCCGTTCTTGGCCGTATGCCACAAGGGCATCTCGTCGATCGCACGAGGGCTCCGCGGCCAGCGAATGGCGCCGCCATGCGGATGGTGGGAATGGAACACCTCGGAGCCGCCATGCACCAGGCGGAACTTCGCCGGATCGCCCAGGTAGCTGCGCGGAATCGTGGTCGGGGCGTCGCCGAACGTGTAGGAGCTGTACCCCATGGACTCGTCCTCGAACCCGAAATACTCGTGTTGGACGTGCATGTTGTTGAGGCCGAACGGCTCGCTCCGGTAGTTCAATGCCCGGCCGCCCGGCCGATACGTATCGGTCAGCGGATCACGTTGCGGAAGGAAGTCGCCTTTCTTATTCACCGGGCGGAACGCCTCGTCGCCGACTTCATGATAAATGATCACAAACTCGCGGAAGTCCGGGCCGGTGCCGTTCTTGATGATGGCCTGCCAGCCGCTGGCCATCGGAGTCGGGTCGCCGGTCCCCAGCGGGTCGAGGTACTGAGACCCGTGAGGCTCCACGACGAACGTTCCGAACAGACCCATCACGGTCAGTTCGCGATCGTTGCTGTAACTGTGGAACTGCCGCCCGCCTTCTTGCGTGCCCGGGTGGATGTACCACTCCAGCTCCACGCTTTTATTCTGTGCCGCGATGGAGTCCGGGTTGGTCGTGGTCGCCGCCTTGCCGGTGGCGCTGATCACCATGCTCGACCCGTGGATGTGCAGGCTCACATCCTCGCCGCCTTCAAGCTTGTTCTGCAGGGTAAACTTCACGCAGTCCCCCTGGTTCGCGCGGATGACCAGCGGTTGAATCCACTGGTTCTGGAGCCCGTTGCTGACCGCGCCGGGATCATATCCCTCCTTCTCGCGCGCCGCTTTGTTCTTGGCCTCTTCCTCACGGGCCTTTTCCAGATTCTCGGTCAACACGTACATGTAGCCGGGATAGAAGTCCAGCCACTGGTTGATCGAGATCTCGATATTGACGGCCGAGATGTCGTACTTCCTGACCGGCGCGCTGGCGGGACACCGGCCGCCCTGCATGGAGACCGGCTCGATCCTCGGGTCGGACACCAGCATTAGATCCTGCCCGCCGGCTCCGTACTGGTGCATCATCGACATGTTGTTGTAGAACCCGTCGGCGGTCTGCGTCTGTAGATCCTGCTGCATTTGCAACATGATCCGCTCATGCTGCCGTTCCACCATGGCGGCCCGCTCGGGCCGGCCCGCCATCGTGTCCTCAAGGATGGTCTGCCCTTTGAGCTTCTCAGCCCATCCCGGGGTCTGGTGGGACATGGCCGTGTGCTGAACGGCGGGGTGGGCGTCGTGGGATGAGGATGGTTCGGCCGACGCGGCCAGCGGGAGCCACAACAGGGCCCCTCCGGCCATGAGGCCGAGGAAACGCCTGAGCCTCTGATGAGAAAGGTTGGGGTGATGCATGGACCGGCCTCCTTAGATGATGAAATGTGCAGGATGAAGTGACCCGAATCGTTGAGTTCCGCTACATAAGGGTGGCGGGATCGACAAGACTCTCTGGACTTCTGAGGTACACGATACTCCGCGGGACATGACCGCACCGTGAGGAACCCAACGATACTCAAGTCCTCACCTCCCTGTCAACCCCTAGTATTCAGGGGGGTCCGGAAGGAGAGACCAGCTGGCCCGATCCATGAGGTTCTTACGCTAGTTAGGCAGCGGGGCAAACAAGGGATGTCGATCAAAGCTTGGGGAGCGAGAGTTTTTCAGCTTGGGTTTCTTCAACGGGTCTTTAAAGCAAAGGGGCAGGGAGCCTCTTCTCGCCCTCCCTGCCCCTCTATCAGCATGGAAGGAAGACGCCTCCACGTTGGGGCGCCTCCTCTTCCTCTTCCGCGAACCGGCGTGGGATTACAGCCAGTTCACGCGCTCCGCCGGCCGGATGTAGATCGGCTCCTCCAC
>MNDM01000061.1 GCA_001914955.1 Nitrospirae bacterium 13_2_20CM_2_62_8
ATGATCGGTCTGTCACGCCCTGTTTCGTGGTGCTCAGCATCATGAATGTGCCCACCGTAAGATACAAGGCATGACTATTGGCTCTTGGAAATCTATGTCTCAACCCCACGCGCCTCGCCTCGCTCGCTACAGACCTTAGAAAAAGTAGCCTGAGCTAGCTGAGCCTGTCCCATTTTTCTCTTCCCCAATCAGCTTCGGCTGTACACGGGAACCAGGGCTCCGCGTGAGGTCGAATTCTGGGGGGAGGCCAGAAACGCGATGGTCGCCGCGACTTCCTGTACCTTCGGCCACTTGTCGAAGTCGGCCTTGGGCATGGCTTGGCGGTTGGCAGGTGTGTCCATAATTGACGGGATGACAGCGTTCACCCAGATGCGCTCGGCGGCCAGTTCCTCGGAGAGACTGAGCGTCAGCGACGCAACGGCCGCCTTGCTGGCTGCATAAGCGGACAGTCCACCCGTCGGAACCAGTACGGGTTTTGCCGCGACATTCACAATTCGTCCAGCTCCTCCCGAGGCGCGAATCTTCCGCACCGCTTCGCGGCAGCACAGAAAGCAGGTCAGCGAATTCGTGTCGAGCATTTGCTTCCACATGGCCAGCGTCGTCTCGTTGATCGGCGCAGCGCTGAAGCCGCCTGCCGTATGCACCGACGCCCAGAGTGATGGAAGAGACGAATAGAAACTCGCCACCGCGTTTTCGTCCGTCAGGTCGATGCCCGCGGTGACGCGAACGCGCTCGTGCCTGGCCAACGGGAACCGGGCCGGGTCCGGCCGAGCATGGGCCGGAATATGGCACACGGCCCCGGCATCCACCAGCATCTGAACCACCGCCGTGCCGAGCGCGCCGGTACCGCCGGTCACCACGGCATGGCGATTCAAGAAATCAAGATTGAGCATGCCCCGGGCTCCTTCTCCATATGAGATGATCGCCAGGCCGTGCAAGATTCAGGAGAATCAAACCGACTGGTGGATTGGGGTCTGGCATGACTGTTGACCATCCACAGAAGTGACACCGCTGAAAAGCTACGCCGCGCTCCCCGCCGTTGCGCTATGCGTTCCACATCATTAGGTTACAGTTGGACGTGTCTCGCTCTCTTCCGGAGGAACGCACCAAACCATGCCGTAAGGATGGACGGAATTGCGAGCACAAGAAACGCGACCATCCCAAGCGGCCACAGGTTACCAAACCCTTGAGTTGTGAACATCCAGACAGCCTGTGCCAATATTGGAGCCAACCCCCAGCGCCACGGTCGCGTCGGTTCAACGAAGCCAAGCCCGGCCGACACCACACAGACGACCGGCATGCCGATGAGAAGATACCACTGAGAATCCCACGCTTCTCTCTGGCCTGAAACCGTGGACACAAGTACCCATGCTCCAACGCCAGACATCACCGCCGTTCCGTAGAGCCAGAATCCCTTGCTCACGCAATACCCTTTCTATCAACCTTGTTCGGTCCGTATGAACTGAACCGCCGGGCGACCCGCCTCGCCCCGCGAAGTGGGATAGCAAGACCTGAACCTCGGGTTAGAAGAACCAAAAGATTGATGATTAGGCGGGCTTCTGTGCCCGACACAGAATCATGAGGTCAGCTCTAATGTTCTTGATGATGTGAGCGAGCGCATCGTGAAGCAGGTCGGAGACAGAATCTGCGCTTCCAGTCCAATTCACGCCCGTTTCCGTTCCTCGATACAAACGGGTATCAAGGGGACCAGCGTCAATGGCGTAACTTACGGCCACAAGCACGTTAGCGCTGATCGAGGTTAGAAGAGTATGCACGTAGAGTTTCTTCAAACTCGCTTTGAGGCTCACCAGACGGCCAGAAGAGACCTGGCCGACCGACGATGATGTTTTGGTCGAGCCGTCGTTCAGAGTCTCAAAGGCCTGCTGCAGCCATGGCATGACATCTCTGGTTGAGACAACGCGAGAGCCAACCAACCCCAGATCATTCTTCCTCAAACGTTCGTCAGCAACGCTGCCAACTTGAAACATACAGCCCTCGATGGCAGCTTCGGGCTCTATCTTTGGGTCAAATTTGAGGTCAACCACGAGTGGGGTGTCAGTCGTTGCACAGCCAAGGAGGGGCCCGAACGCAAGCAGAATAAGACCGGGCAGCACCCAGCTCGTGGCCGATACGCCAACGTTAGATGTGGCGACTTCTCGAGAAGTAATCATTCTCCTGCAGCAGGTGAATCAGGATTCGTTAAGCTCCCCACGATTTTGTTGGCGATGCGATCGACGCTCTGTTTCATCGTCTGCTTGATTACAGCCCCAGCATCTTTCGACCATTCTGCCGCCGCAGCTTTCCTGTTGGACGCACCCGTTACCAAAGGGGCGATATGAGCGACGACATTCTTATATAAGGGCGTGACTTGCTCTTTCTTGCTGTCCTTTCCCTCGCTCGAAGCCCTCAACTGAGCAGCTCGAGGGAGAATCTTCACCTCGGACTCCACTTTGAGTGCCACGAAGTCCGACGTCAGCGAGTACGACGGCGTGATCAGAACCAGGGCATCCTCAGAACTGGAGGCCAGAAGACTCGGCACCAGGTCCGGCTTTGTGTCGTACAGGATCTCCGTCTTTTTCACATTCAGCCACGGTATGCTGTCTAGACGGTTCCCGAGCGAAGTCTGAAGCTCTCTGCCCATATCGAAACCCACCAGGGCATCCCGTATAGGCTTGATGTCCTGTTCCGCAGACTTCGATCGCGAACCTTCGATTGCCACATCGATGAGGGCAGGGATCAATCCTCCGCCCGTGTATGTCGCCACGTTGGATTTCTCGACGTCCGCTTTGATCTCGTCTTGCGTCGAGACGATCACCGCGTTAGAGGACTTGATCTGCTGAGACACCTCCTTCGCAAGTGGAATATACGCGGGTTCCGTGGTTACACAGCCAGGTGCGGAAAGAAGAACAAATAAGACCACAAAGTGGATGTCTCGGATCTGCATATCTTCACCTCCCGGGATGGATAACAAGAATTCACGGAGGGACTATCACCTATGAGAAAGGAAGGCAGATTATATACCAAAGCGACTGCCGTGTCTCACCTCATAATGTGCGACAGTCACGTGAGAAACTCACTGTCTAGGTGTGAAACAAGCCTTGTCTCTTACCTTAGTGTAGGACTTTCAGGACCGCGCGTCCGGCCTCGCTCCGCTATAGCTCAATGATCCTGCCTGAGAAACAAAAACAGAGACAGGCTACTTTTTGCTGCCGCTTGTGTCAACCCACTTATCTGTGAGAAATACCAGTATTTCAAGGTTCAGAAGGGGGGGAAGGGCGGCCTGGCTGCTGCCTGCCTCAAACCTCCCTTGGACCACGAACGACAGGATCGTTGACTTGCTCTCCTTGGATCGGTACAACCCAAGAGGCTTGCCATTCACCTGAAGAAGGAGCGACGCCACACTATGCAACTCTTCCGCAACACCTCCGTCCGTGCTTTTCTGAGCCTGACACTGCTGGCGACAACACTGGGCGGCTTCACGGCCTGCGGGAAGATCGCCAAGCCCACCCCAAGTTCTCCCCCGACCCCCATCGACTTCGCGCTGGTGCTGCAGTATGCGCAGCGGGCGGCGTTGGTCTATGAGAGTGACCAGGTGATTCAACAGACCGCTGGACCGGGGACAAGGATCACCATCAGTCCCTCGACTGCTGTGGGCGTGAAAGCCTTCGTGGAGACCGACGATACGAAGAAGGTCCAGTGGGTGGTCGTGCGTGGCACGTCGAACCTCCTCAACGTGAAACTTGATGTGGACTATAACAAGATCGTCGACAGCCGCGCGCATGTGCCGCTCCACAAGGGCTTTGCCGATGCGGCGCTTCAGGTCTATCAGTTTGTGAAACCGCTGCTGAAACCCGACTATGAAATCCGCGTGACCGGCCATAGTCTTGGCGGTGCGACCGCGGTGATTGTCCTCATGCTTCTCAAAGAAGATGGACTCACGCTGGGGCAGGCCATGACGTTCGGCCAACCGAAAGTGACGAATCGCGATGGAGCCAGAAAATATCGGGCGCTGCCGCTGCTGCGGTTCGTGCACGACAAGGACCCGGTACCGCTCCTTCCGCCCTTGGACCTCTTCTCTGTCCTCGATGAAGGACCGTTCCAGCATTTCGGCCCAGAAGTGGTCCTGCAGGATGGGACCTCGTACCTGTACTATCCCGATCATCAGGCCGAGCGTTTCTCCGTGATCTCCTTCTGGAAGACGCTCGGGAACCAGCAAGTCCCTGACCACTCCATCGCCAGCTACATCCAGAGCATTCAACAGAAACTCCCCCACTAGCCATTTTCCTTTCCCACACGTTCTTATTCTTCTAAGAGGGAGTAGCCAGGCTGTCCTTCACTGCCCGTGTCATCTCTAGAATTCCACCCCCCCACTTCTTTGGGAAGGGCGCCCGTGTTGGTCCAACTGCACGCCGCAATTTCACCCCTCGCTGACAGGGAGTAGCCAGGCTGTCCTTCACTGCGCGCATCGAGCGACCACCGTTTCATCGTGGGGGCTCTGCGAGCACGAAGGGCGGCCTGGCTGCTCCCTGTTTTTCTTTCTTGACTGATCGTTCCAGAATATGCTACATACTCCCCCCGTCAGGCGTCGCACGACCCAGAGGCTCTCGACCCTTCGACAGAGCTCAGGGTCGAGCCAGAGCCGGGTCGAGGGCTCGACGGGTAAGGCGCGAGGGGTAACAGAGAACAGGAACGGGCATGGCGCGTCCAAAAGAGTTTAATCCCGAAACAGCGCTCGACAAGGCAATCGAGCTGTTCTGGCGCAAGGGCTATGAGGCTACCTCGATCGAGGATCTCGTCGCGTCCATGGACATCAACCGCGGCAGCCTCTACGAGACCTTCGGAGACAAGCAGAAGTTGTTTCTTGCTTGCATGGACCGCTACTGCAACGGGATGGCGGCCAGTCGGCTCTCGCTGCTGGACCAACCAGGCCCCGCGCTCGACACCATTCGCCGGTTCATTCGCGGGAAGCTGCAGATGGCCTTGGCTGACCCCACACGCAAAGGCTGCCTCGTCGCGAACACCGCGATGGAGCTCTCGCCCCATGAAAAAGAGATCGGCGAGCGCGTCGCCTCCGCACTCGCCAGCCTCCAAGAGGCGTATTACGAGGTGCTGATCCGCGCCAAGAAGCAAGGCGAGCTGCGAAAGGACCACGACCCGCGCGCGCTGGCCCGCTATCTTACGACGATGATGCAGGGCGTGATCGTGATGTACAAGGCCGGGACCCCGGCTGAGGCGCTGCGTGAGATCGTCGAGACCGGGCTGTCCGTGCTTGACTAATTGTTTTTTCGACCTATTAGAGACCGACCGTTTTCATTTTCCAGGAGAGGAAGGGGCCACGACATGAATTGCCATCGCTGCGGCGGCCTGATGCTCGCCGAGCAGTTTGACGATCCGCACAACTACACGAACGAGACCGAGTTTGTCGGCTGGCGCTGCGTGAACTGCGGATCGATCGTTGACCCGGTGATCACCGGCCGTCAACGCCGACAGTCCGATCCATCACCCGTAAACAACCCAACACACAAGGAGGGTCTCGCCATGGTACGGACTGTCTTGCTGGCACTGTCTGCATGCGTGTTTCTGCTGAGCGCTCAACCGCTCTCAGCGGCTCCGCAGCCGGACCCCGGTTTCGCCCCGCTGAAGTTTTTGGTCGGGAAGTGGCGTGGGACCGATCCGGAAGGACAGCCTATCACCGCATTCTACCGATTCACCTCGGGAGCGACCAGCCTGACGGAGACGCTCTCCCCGAAGAAATCTCCCGCCATGACGACCATCTACCATCTGGACGGCGCCTACCTGATGCTGACTCACTATTGTTCGCTGAACAACCAGCCGCGCATGCGGGTCAACGAGTACAAGGAAGGGGACAAAGAGCTCGCCTTCGACTTCTTGGACGCCACGAATCTGAAAAACCCGTCCGATCCGCACATGCACAAGGTTGTCTTTACGTTCCATGACAATGACCACTACACGCAGACCTGGATGTTCAGCAAAGACGGGACGGAAACGCCCAAGGTCTTTAAATTCGAGCGTGTGAAATAAGGGCGCAGGGCGGGCGGAGCGATTCCCGTGCTCCCAGAGCGCGCACGCTCAGAAGGTGCCGGGGGACCTGTTGCGCTTAAAAATGCAACGGGTCGATGATGGCCGCAGTAGGAACCGCTCCACCCACCCTGCTGGGGAGAGGTGGAAAACAGCCGAAGCATTATTGGAACCCATGGAAGGAATACCTGACAAGGAGGACGCAATGACACCGCACACGAAGACCGCCCTCAAGCCCGCCACAGGCGCTGTCACACTGCTCATCGGCACGCGCAAGGGCGCCTTTCTCTTGCGCGGCGATCGGGCCCGCCGGACCTGGAAACTGTCCGCGCCGATCTTGCTCGGCCACATCGTGCACCATCTGGTCATGGATCCGCGAGACCGACTCACGATGCTCATAGCCTGCCGTACCGGCCATTTGGGTCCGACCGTCTTTCGTTCCACCGATTTCGGCAAGACCTGGAAAGAGGCGCAGAAACCGGCGGCTTTTCTCAAAGTCCCCGAGGGACAACAAGGGCGCGTCGTCGATCACGTGTTCTGGCTCACGCCGGGACATGCGAGCGAACCGAACTCGTGGTACGCGGGCACGTCGCCGCAGGGACTCTTCCGTTCCGCCGACGGCGGTGTCACGTGGGAACCGTTTTCCTACATCAACGACGATCCGCAGTACCGCGAGTGGATGGGCACCGTCCAGGACGGCACGCCGGATGGGCCGAAGCTGCACTCGATCATCGTGGACCCGCGCGATCCCGCCCACCTCTACTTCGCGATGTCCGGCGGCGGCGTGCATGAGTCCGTCGACGGCGGCAAGACCTTCGCAACACTCGTGCGAGGGCTCGACGTGGTCGAGGGGTTCGACGCGGCCAATATCGCCGTTCACGACCCCCATTGCGTCCGGCTCTGTCCCAGTAACCCGGACCGGCTGTATCAACAGAATCACTGCGGCATCTACCGGATTGACCGGCCGTCGAACGAGTGGGTGCGCATCGGGAAGAACATGCCGAAGCAGATCGGCGACATCGGGTTCTCCATTGTCCTACATCCTCGAAACCCGGATACCGTGTGGGTGTTCCCGATGGACGGCTCGACCGTATGGCCTCGCGTGAGTCCGGGCGGCAAGCCGGCAGTGTATGTCACGAAGAATGGCGGAAAGAGTTGGGCGAGACAGGACAAGGGGTTCCCCCGATCGGATGCCTGGTGGACCGTCAAGCGCCAGGCGATGACGGCGGACGCGCACGAGCCGGTTGGCCTCTATTTCGGAACAACCAGCGGCGAGGTCTGGGCCAGTCGCACCGGCGGCGCAAGCTGGACGTGCCTGGCCCGGCATCTTCCTGAAATCTATTCGGTGGAAGCTGCGGACCTTTCGTCATGACCGTGTTCATCCCGACTCCGCTGCGCTCCTATACGCGCCAGAAGGGCGAGGTGGATGCTCAGGGCGCGACGCTCGGAGAAGTTCTTTCGGCGCTCGATCGGCGCTACCCCGGCCTTCGCTTTCGCATCATCACCGAGCAGGACACGATCAGGGAGCACATTCGCATCTTCGTCAACGAGGAACAGGCGCGGGATCTGTCTGCTGCGCTTCGGACGGACGATGAGATCCACATCATTTGCGCGCTGAGCGGGGGCTAGGCTTGTGCTCTCGATGAAAGACGACTCCTTCAAGGAGTTTGTCCTGGATCAATTGAGGGAGCTACCAGGAGTCACCGCCCGCTCGATGTTCGGCGGCTACGGGATATACCAGGGCGAGGTCTTCTTCGCCATCATCCACCAGAGCAGGCTGTACTTTAAAACCAACGACCGGACCAGGCCGGCTTACGTGAAGAAGGGGATGAAGCCGTTCCGGCCGAATGCCAAGCAGACGCTCAAGACCTATTACGAAGTACCGGTGGACATCATCGAGGACTCTGAACAGCTCGTCGAGTGGTCCGAAAAGGCAACCCATCCGCACAGATGGTAGACATGTCCCACCTCCTCTGGACCATCGGCCATTCGACGCGGCCGATCGAGGAGTTTGTCGAACTCCTGCGGGCGCATGACATCCAGCTTCTGGGGGATGTCCGCACGATTCCCTATTCCCGACGCAACCCGCAGTTCAATACCGACGCACTGGCGGAGAGTCTGGTGAAAGCCGGCCTCGAGTATCACCATCTGCCGGCGCTCGGCGGTCGTCGGAGGAGCCGGCCCGACTCAGTGAACCGGGGTTGGCGGAGCACAGGCTTCCGCGGGTATGCCGATTACATGCAGACCGACCAGCCGAGGGTGGCAAGTGCGGCACATTCTCTCCACGGCTGAGGCACCACCGCATCAGATCACACCATTTGCCAGGATCGAGAACGACATTCTGACCTATCCGGAACCGACGAGTCAGGAACCGACACCTCGGCTATTCTAAATTCTCAGTGTTCACCATCGTGTCTAGTGCGCAAGATGACCTGAAGGGAGGTCTGCAATGAAGGGGACATGGAATTCACTTTTGCTTACGCTCGCAGCGCTCACTCTCTCGGCCTCCTTTGCCCAGGCTGAGATTCTTGCCATGGTCAACTACGAGACCAAGCCGGAGCAGCTCATCCGAAAGGAGGGACTCGCGATCATTGATGTCGATCCCCAATCACCGACCTTTGCCAAGATGCTCATGGACATTCCTCTCCTTCCTGACCTGGTCGCCCATCATATCTTTTACAATCGCGATAAAAGCAAGGCTTACATCACCGCTCTCGGGAAAAGCGTCCTGCACGTGCTGGATCTGAAGCGCTTCCCTTATCGGATGAAGGCTGTGGAGGTGCAGGACTGCAAGGTCTTGGAGGATGTGGTGTTTTCGGACGACAACAGAACCTGGTACCTCACCTGTATGGGTTCTGACAACGTGATCATGGGAGATGCCACAATCGACAAACCTTTCAAGACCATTTCGGCTCCTCTCCCCGGCTCCCCATTCATTAGCCATCCGCACGGCATTAGCATCCACAACGGCATCGACCGAGTGCTTATCACCAGCACCGTCAGGCCGGCGGACCTAGGCGAGCCCGGCGAAACCGTTACCGTTCTCGAGGCCAGCAGCGGGAAGGTCGTATCAACTCACAAGGTCTCCCTGAAACCTTCACCCTCTAAGGCCGCTCCGGTTGAAGTCATGTTCTCCCATCGCGCTGATCCGCCTATTGCTCACATCACCAACATGTTAGAGGGAACCCTGTGGATGGCTGCCTGGGACGCAAAGTCCAAAAACTTTAGCTTTGCCCAGGTAGACGACTACGGTCCTCGAGGGCACGGCGTTCCTCTGGAGATGCTCTATAACCGGAAGGGAGATCGTCTGTATGTCACCACAGCCAAGCCCGGCCACGTGAATGTGTACGACAATAGCGATCCCCAGCACCCCAAGTTCTTAACAGCCATCCCTGCTGCGGCCGGCGCCCACCACCTGGTCCTGTCCTCCGATGAACGCTATCTCTTCGTCCAGAATAGTCTCCTCAATCTGCCAGGAATGAGCGACGGCTCCATCACCGTCATCGACGTGGCCAAAGGGGAGCAAATTGCAAGCGTGGACACTTTGAAGAACCAAGGCTTCAACCCAAATTGCATTGTCCTTTTACCGGAGAACCCTTGACGTCGACTGCTTTCGCGAGCCTTCCTATCGTCAGATCCGAGGCCATGCCTCACGTTTTGGTCCACCTTACACCCTGTACCGTAGTACCGAGTCAAGAGGAGGTCCTGGACGACCGGTTGCCTCCTGCTGCAGGACCTTGGCCAGTCGCTCAAACGCAGGACTCGTGAGATTGACAGCGGGTTGGAGTGGTAGTATGTTCTTGTTTACTGAAGGAGGTATCTGATGCGCAGCGCGCGCGGCTTTCTTCTCGGGTTCTTGGTCCTGTTGTTCCTGGGGTTGAGTTTCAACGCATACGCCTGTCTCGTGCCGCTTTACGGCGCCGCGGATGCGACGATGGGGAGCGGCTGCTCCTCTCCTGAGGGACAGACTGCGCGCCAGTTCTGCGATGCTTTCAAAACCCTCGGTGTGCAGGCTGGTGCCGAACACCAACCGGCAATTGATTGCCAGACGCTCTGTCCTGAGGACACCGCCTCGTTGCTTCTCCTGTCCGATCTGACAGTCCAGGGTCGCGCGCATGATCATCCCGCGGACAGCCCCCCACAGGATGTCCTTTTGAAGACCGCCGTTCTTCGTCTCTGATTCCCTCGGTCCTTCCCTCTTAAATCCTTTGTCATAGCCCCTATAGTTTGGCGCCTATGCTGAGCTATCCGGCCGCCGGCCTGTTTCTTTCCGGCATCTCCGACTTGGATAAAGCCAGACGTAGCGTCGGGCTAAGGGGAAACCGAGGAGGATCCTCACATGAAACGGAATCCAAGACTTTGTTGTTTGACAATTGCGCTAGCAGGATTGGTGCTTTCAAGCGGCGCCCCAAATGACGCACATGGGGCCGATCTCCCCGATCAAAGAACATTGACTTTACCGGAATTGATCCAAGAGGCCTTGGCGAAGAATCCTGAGATCCAGGCTGCACGGAAGCAATGGGAGGCGTCCGCAAGTCGAATCGCGCAGGCTCGCTCGCTGGATGACCCGACCCTCCAGGTCCAGTGGTGGAATGCTCCCGAATCCTTCAACCTCGGACGCTCGCAGAACACCATCATTGGGCTGTCCCAAAAATTCCCCTTTCCAGGAAAACTCTCCCTGAAAGAGGAGGTCGCCAATAGGTCGGCGGAGATCACCGAACAGGCCTTGCGGGCCAAGGAACGGGATCTGACCGCCCGCGTCAAACAGACTTACTATGACCTGTTTCTTGCCCACAAGGCGATCCAGATCCACCATGAGCAGGTTGATCTGCTGAAGCAGTTTTTTGAGATCGCTAACGCAAGATTCCGGGCCGGGAAAGGAAGTCAGGTAGATGTGCTCAAAGCCCAAGTCGAGCTTTCGACGCTGTATCAGCAACTCCCGGTTCTGGAGCAACGTCGCGATACCGCTCAGGCTAAACTGAATACGCTCCTGGATCGGGACCCACGGTTCCCGTTAGAACCTCCACAGCAGCCGCGTGAAGGCCGGTTCGACAAAGACCTTGAAGAACTGTTTCAGATCGCAGTTACTGCCAGACCTGAGCTGAAAGCTGGCGAGCTGGCCATCCAGCGGAATGAACGCTCCCGCGCTCTTGCTTTCCGCGAGTACTTGCCGGATCTCAACGTGGGTTTCCAGCGGTTCCAGAACTTCCAGGCCCGCGACGGCTTCGGGGCAGTGGTATCCATCAACATGCCGTTCGCGTTCTGGACCAAGCCGAAGTACGACGCAGCCGTGCATGAGGCTGCGGCGGCGGTTGCCGCGGCGCGCGCCGACCTCCACACAGCGGAAAATCTGACCCGCTTCCAGATTCGGGATCTGCTGGCAAAAGTCCGTGCCAGTTGGGAAGTGGCGGTGCTGTACCGGACCACTGTGTTGCCGCAGGCAGGACAGAGCGTTGAAGCCGCGCGAGTCGGCTATCGCACTGGCAGGACTGGCTTTCTGGATCTCATCGAGGCCGACCGGACCCTGCGGGAGTTTCAACTTGCTTACCATCGTGCGCTCGTCGAAAGGGAGCACCGACTGGCCGAACTCGAACAGGTGGTCGGGACGGATCTTCGCGAAAGCCTCTAGCGCCGTCATGAAGGAGGAACACCCGATGACTAATGAAACACGCAGGAAAGGCCTAGTAGTCGGAGTCGCTTCAGCCGGTGTGATCGTCGGAGTCATTGCCGGATTCTTTGCGGCTCATCTAATGATAGGAGACATGTCCGACACGAAGGGGTTGGGCGTGAAGAACAAGCAAGCCGTAGAAGGAACGCAAGCCGCGTCACCTGCTCCGGCAGGGACTGTCGCCATCCCGACTGTCGCGAGACAGTTGATCGGAGTCCGCAGCGCGCCGGCTGCCTATGCTTCGTTGGAGCAGGAGATCCGGACGGTCGGTACGGTGGACTACAACGAGCGTGGGCTCACCCAAGTTACTCTGAAGGTCTCAGGGTGGGTTCAACAGGTCTTCGTCAATTCGACTGGCAGGCCGGTCCGGAAGGGCGAACCGCTCTTCACCCTCTACTCGCCAGACCTCCTCGCAACGCAGGACGAATACCTGTTGGCTGTGAAGACGCAAGCCCAACTGGCTGAGAGTCCGCTTGCCGAGACCAAGGCCAACGCGGCAGCTCTCGTGGCCAGCGCGCGGGAGCGGCTCAGACTCTGGGATTTAAGCGATTCTCAGATCGCGGCCTTGGAGGGACGTGGGAAAGCCGAGGCGGTCCTGACCGTGTATGCCCCTTCTACTGGGATTGTTCTCAAGCGAGAGGCCCTGCCGGGGAAATATGTGGAACCGGGCACTACGTTGTATGAGCTGGCGGATCTCTCCATTGTGTGGATCTACGGCGACATCTACGAGTCGGAGGTGACGGCCGTCAAGCTCAACCAAGCGGCCTCGGTCACGTTCTCCGCCTATCCAGGAGAAACCTTTCAGCCCAAGGTTGCCTACATCTACCCGACGTTGAATACCGAGGCGCGCACGGTGCGGGTGCGGCTGGAATTGCCGAATCCGGAACTGAAGCTGAAACCCGGCATGTACGGAACCGTCACATTTCGCACCGAATCGGTGAAGACATTGGTCGTTCCGAAGGAGGCGGTCATGGATACCGGACTGCGTCAGCTCGTGTTCCTGGATCGGGGGCAAGGCATCTATGAGCCCCATCCCGTCAAGCTGGGTCGGCGAAGCCAGGATTGGGTGGAAGTTCTGGAAGGCATCAAAGAAGGGGATCGGGTTGTGACCTCGGCTAACTTCTTGTTGGATGCGGAGACCAAACTGGATTCGGCTTCCAGCATGCAGGCCATGATGGGCCGGATCGGCATGGCTGATTGGCAGATGCGCGGCGCGCATGAGCGCAAGATGGAAGGGATGAAAGGCATGGAAGGCATGCAGGGCATGGGGATGGAAGGAATGCCTGGGGTGGGCAGCATGAAGGGGATGCCCGGCATGAAGTCGGAACCTGCCAAGCCGGTCTCCGAGACCCGCCAAATAGCCGGCTTCTCCCTCACATTTACCACCGAGCCAGAGATACCCAAGGCCGGGGAAACTCTATTCAGACTCAAGGTTCACGATCCGGCCGGCTATGCGGTGACAAATGCGCAGGTGGAGGTCAGCTACACGATGCCGATGCCGGGAATGACTGAAGCAAAAGCTAAGGCAAGACACATCGAGGATGGGATCTACGAAGCCAAGGCAATGCTCGGTATGGGAGGCAGGTGGGTAGTAACGACCACGGTGAGCATAGCGGGGCTTGCTCCCATCAACGAGAAGTTTGAATTCACGGTCACGGGAGGAGGCATGTGACCCCGTGATCACGCGGCTGATTGAAGCTAGCGCCCGGAACCCGATCTTGGTCCTCCTCTGCGTGCTGTTGTTGGCTGCCTGGGGCGTGTGGGCGGTGTTTTCGGTCCCATTGGACGCGATCCCCGACCTGTCGGACATCCAAGTAATCATCTACACCGAGTGGCCGGGCCGCAGCCCGACGCTCATCGAGGATCAGGTCACCTATCCGATCGTCACTTCGCTCTTAGCCGGTCCTCAGGTGAAGCGGGTACGTGGCGTTTCTGAATATGGGGTCTCCTATGTGTATGTGATCTTCCAGGATCGAACCGATCTCTACTGGGCGCGGAGTCGCGTACTGGAGTACTTGCAGAAGCTGACTGGCAAGCTGCCGGTCGGAGTCACGCCGACCCTAGGCCCTGACGCTACGGGCGTCGGCTGGGTCTACCAGTATGCGCTGGTGGACGAGTCAGGGACCTACGATCTGGCGCAGCTCCGGAGCCTCCAGGATTGGTATCTCCGCTATCAACTGGAAAGTGTGCCAGGCGTAGCGGAGGTTTCAGCAATCGGCGGCTTCGTCAAACAGTATCAAATCGAGGTGGATCCAAACACATTGGCCGCTTACCGCTTGCCGATCAAGACGGTCATCGATGCGGTTCGCAACAGCAATGCCGAGGTGAGCGGTCGTGTCTTAGAGATGGCGGGGACGGAGTATATGATCCGGGGACGAGGCTACCTGCGGTCGGTTGACGACATCGAGCTGATCCCGGTCGGGACGGATCAACGTGGCACCCCTATCTTGATTCGAAACATCGCCCATGTGCAGGTGGGGCCGGACCAACGCCGAGGCATCGCTGAACTGGACGGAAAGGGCCAGACGGTTGGAGGCATCGTCATCATGCGAGCTGGCGAGAACGCGCTAACCGTGATCGAACGCGTGAAGGCGCGGCTGGAAGAGATCAGATCCGCTCTGCCGAAGAGCGTGCGCATCGTGCCCACCTACGATCGATCTGACCTTATCCTGAGAGCCATTGCCGTACTTCGGGAAAAGCTGGTTGAAGAAAGCCTGATTGTCAGTCTGGTGGCGGTGCTGTTCCTCTTTCACCTGCGCAGCGCGCTGGTGGCTATCCTCATCCTGCCGGTGGCGGTCCTTCTGGCCTTTATCCCGATGGCTTACCTAAAGGTCACCTCCAATATTATGTCGCTAGGCGGGATCGCCATCGCCATCGGCGCCATGGTGGATGCGGCCATCGTGATGGTTGAGAACGCGCATAAGCGGCTGGAGCAAGATCCTCACGCCAACCGAACCGACACCATCATCGCCGCCGCGAAGGAAGTCGGTCGCCCGTTGTTCTTCTCCATGCTGGTGATCGCCGTGTCGTTCCTGCCGATCTTTGCCCTCGAAGCCCAGGAGGGACGCTTGTTCACGCCACTGGCCTACACCAAGACCTTCGCGATGCTCTTCGCGACTGGACTCTCGGTGACGCTGGCGCCCGTGCTGATGGTGGGCCTGATTCGCGGCCGGATTCAGGCCGAAACACGGAATCCATTGAATTGGCTGCTCATCGCACTCTACCGGCCCGTCCTCTCAGGCGTGCTCCGCGTTCGGTGGCTGACGCTTGGGCTGGCAGTGGTGGCATTGGCACTCACAGTGCCGGTCTTCACCCGCCTCGGCGCAGAATTCATGCCGCCGCTTAATGAAGGAACAATCCTCTACATGCCGACCACCGTCCCAGGCCTTTCGATCCCGGAGGCGACGAAGGTGTTACAGGTTCAGGACCAGTTGCTCATGACCTTCCCTGAAGTCGAACGGGTGTTTGGGAAGATGGGGAAAGCCCCGACCGCAACCGATCCAGCCTTTGTCGGCATGGCAGAGATCACCGTGTCCCTCAAGCCGGAAGCGCAATGGCGAACCGGGATGACCTGGGACCGTCTCATCGACGAGATGGATTCGCGTCTCCGCCTCCCAGGTTTTCCGAACATCTGGTGGATGCCGATCCAAACCCGCACGGAAATGATCACCACCGGCGTGCGCAGCCCGGTCGGCATCAAGGTCTTGGGCCCTGACCTGAAGACGATCGAGAAAATCGGTGTGGAGATCGAACATGCGCTTGCAACTGTGCCTGGTACCAGGAGCGCGTTTGCGGAGCGATTGAACGAGGGCTATTACCTGGACCTGATCGTACACCGAGCGGAAGCAGCCCGCTACGGCCTGACGGTCGGTGATGTACAGGCGGTGATCACCTCGGCAATCGGCGGAGAGACAGTGACGACCACGGTCGAGGGGCGCGAGCGGTATCCGGTCAATGTCCGCTACAAGCGCGAGTTGCGCGATGACCCTGAACGACTCAAACGCGTACTCATCCCAACGCCGAATGGCGCGCAGATCCCCCTCGGGCAAATCGCCGACATGATCATTTCCCAGGGTCCACCGTCGATCGCGGATGAGGCTGGGGCGCTGGCTGGTTTGGTCTCGGTCGCGGTCGTCGGTCGCGACCTGCGCGGTTATGTCGAAGATGCGAAACGGATGGTCAGCGAGCGAGTCGCACTGCCGCCCGGCTACACGCTGCGCTGGACGGGGCAATACGAACATCTTGTTCGGGCCGAGGAACGGTTGAAGCTCGTCGTCCCCGTGACGCTCGGATTGATCCTCTTGCTCCTCTATCTGAATTTTCGATCCTTGGCGAAATCCCTTATTGTGTTGCTGTCTGTCCCCTTCGCTGCGGTCGGGGCCATCTGGTATCTCAACTATCTGGGCTACAACCTCAGCGTGGCCGTGTGGGTCGGCATCATAGCGTTGGCTGGCGTAGCGGCAGAGACCGGTGTAGTGATGCTCGTCTATCTTGACGGAGCCTACGAGCGGCGCGTCCGTGACGGCCGCATGACGACGGCGCAAGACCTGCGCGACGCGATCATGGAGGGCGCCGTCCAACGGGTGCGACCTAAGATAATGACAGTGGCCGCGATTATGGGTGGCTTGCTCCCGATCATGTGGACGACCGGCACCGGCGCTGATGTCATGAAACGCATTGCCGCTCCCATGATCGGGGGGATGGTCAGCTCAACTATCCTGACGCTCATCGTCATTCCGGTGCTGTATTTCCTCTGGCGACATGGAGCCGTGAGCCCATCCGGACCACCCGAAGTAGAAGAAGCAGCGCCCTATGAGGTAGACTTACCCTGATCCATCATGCCAAACGGTGTGAGCTGCAGAACGGCCTGCCGCTCTCGATCTGATCGAATCGACTCACTAACAGGAGGGAGTCATTATGCAATCACGTGTCGCACCTGGGTTGGTCATCCTTGGCCTTGGCGTCGCGGTGAGCGGCTGCTACATGATGGAGTCATCCCCGGGCACGATGATGACGGAGCAATCACTCTATGATCGTTTGGGAGGGAAGCCGGCGATCACCGCCGTGGTGGACGATTTTGTCGGGCGAGTCGCCGCCGACAACCGGATTAACGGGAAGTTCGCGAACGCCGACCTCCCGCGCCTGAAGATGATGCTGGTGGATCAGATATGCCAGGCTTCCGGGGGACCATGCACCTACACCGGCCGGGACATGAAGACCGCGCACGCCGGCATGGGGATCAACGGCTCCGAGTTCGATGCGCTGGTCAGGGACCTGGTCGCCACCCTGAATAAGTTCAAGGTCCCCGAGCGGGAAAAGAACGAGCTGCTGGCCGCGCTGGGGCCGATGAAGAATGATATTGTCGAGCGCCCATAGCACCAGCCTGCTAAAGGAGCGAAGAGGGGGCTTTCGGGGACAGAATGCCGTACCGGCTGCTTGCCGACCTCGTCGTGATCCTCCACCTGGCTTTCGTGGCCTTCGCGCTGTTCGGCGGTCTCCTGGCGCTCAAGTGGAAGCGCATCGTCTGGCTGCACGCGCCGGCCGTCTTGTGGGCGGCTGCCATCGAATTTGGCGGCTGGGTCTGCCCGCTCACCCCGCTCGAAATCTGGCTGCGCGAGCAGGGTGGCGAGACCGGGTACCGCTCCAGCTTTATTGACTACTACATTCTGCCTTTGCTCTACCCCGCAAGCCTCACCAGAGAGATGCAATTCGTCCTGGGTGTGGTGGTCCTGGCTGTCAATTTCGCCGGCTATGCTTGGGTCTGGCGCAGGTGGCGAAAAAACCTGTAACGATCGCCCCTGTGGCAAGACCAAGGGTCTAGCAGGAATCTGACTGTGCCGGCTTCCAGAAATTCCTGCCCATCGTCACAAAATCGCTTGACGTGGAAAAGCCGAACTTGATACATGGAAGCATTTCCATACGTCTATCTGACCGCGAGGAACCCGGATGTCGAACGAAACCATCACCCAGGCCGTAAGTGAACGCTATGCCCGAGCCGCCGCGACCGGCGAACAGATCTGCTGCCCGACCGGCTACAACTTCGAGGATCTGCGGACCTTCGTTCCCGAGGAAGTCCTGAAGGTCTCCTACGGCTGCGGGACCCCGGCAGGGCTGGACACTGTTCGAGCGGGCGAGACCGTGCTGGACATCGGGTCCGGCGGGGGGATCGACTGCTTCGAGGCCTCACGCCGGGTGGGCCCGACAGGCCGGGTGGTCGGGATCGACATGACCGACGAGATGCTGGCGATCGCGCGGCGCAACGCGCCGATCGCCGCGGCGAACCTCGGGTACGCCTCCTCCAACGTCGAGTTCCGCAAAGGGATGGCGGAGGCGATGCCCGTCGAGGATGGCAGCATCGATCTGATCATCTCGAACTGCGTGATCAACCTGGCTCCGGAGAAGCGGAAGGTTTTTCACGAAATGTTCCGAGTGCTGCGACCGGGCGGGCGCTTCACGATCTCGGACATCGTGTCGGAACACCCGGTGCCCAACTACCTGAACCACGACGTTGAGAAGTGGGGGAACTGCCTGTCCGGCGCCCTGCAACTCGGGGACTATGTGTCCGGGATGATCGAGGCCGGGTTCCTGGGAATTCACCAGATCAGATCTATCCCGTGGCAGGAAATTGACGGCATTCACTTCCTTTCCATCACGTTGACCGGATACAAGCTGCCGGCGGCGGTTGAGCCCAACGGTGTTCGGTTCGCCACGCTACGGGGGCCGTTCAGCCAGGTTGTTGATGAACTCGGGCAACGATACCAGCGAGGGGTGCCGCAGGCCGTCAACGCGCGGACGGTCCAATTGCTGAAGACCCCGCCCTTTGAACCGCTCTTTCTCCTGTCTGAGACCCCGCTCGCCCTGGAGCCTTCGGACGCGCGCTGGCTGGCTGTCCTGCCCGAGCAGGTCCCGTGCGTGTGGAGAGGTGATTATGCCATGTTGACTGGCCCCTTCACCGAAGTGGAGGACGACGACCATCACGTCTTCCGGCGCGGCAGCCCCCTGGAGATTTGCTCGAAGACCCTGAAGGTCCTGGAGAGCGACCTCTACCGACGGCACTTCGCCATGATCAACCGGGCCGCAGGAGAGATTTCAGGGTCACAGGTAGCGTGCAGCCCGACTGGAGGATGTTGCTGACAGGATGCTGAAAAAGAGGGAGACAGCATGGCAGGGGTCATCTCCGTGCTCGCCGGACGCGCGCAGTCTGAGGCTTCCCGGCCACCAGCCCGAGGAACAGCGGGAAGACCGGGCGGTGCCGGGGTAACCGTTGCTCTTCGAAAGCAACGGGTCTGGACGCGCGCAGTAGAGCCGACCCCCTGCCACGCTGCAAGAAGGATGATCTGCGGCATCGTTGCTGGTCTTTTTTGAGCATCCTGTGGGTGAGAGGGTGACGCCATGGGGTTGAGTTTGTTGGCCCGGAACAATCCCCTCGCCTCGACCGACGAGCAGAATCGAATCCTGGCGAGGACGGGCGCCTGTCCCCAGTTCGAGAAACGCATGGGCCAGTCCGGACTGAACCCCCTCCATGCCACCGGCATCACCGTGTTTCAAATCAACGTCGGCAAACTCTGTAACCAGACCTGCCGGCATTGCCACGTGGACGCAGGCCCGGACCGCCAGGAGATCATGACGCGCGAGACAGCCGAGCTGTGCATCAAGGCCCTGGCCCAGACCGACATCCCGACTGTAGACATCACCGGTGGTGCGCCCGAGCTGAATCCCAACTTCCGGTGGCTGGTCGAGCAGTCACGGACCCTTGGCCGGCACGTGATGGACCGGTGCAACCTGTCCGTCCTGCTGCTGCCTTCGCAGGCCGATCTGGCCGAATTTTTGGCTCATCAGCGAGTCGAGGTGGTCGCCTCCCTGCCCTACTTCCGGTCCTCCCAGACCGACGCACAGCGGGGCGAAGGGGTGTTCGAGAAATCCATCGGGGCCCTTGAGCTCCTGAACAAGCTGGGGTACGGCGTGGAGGGGAGCGGCCTGATCCTGAACCTTGTGCAGAACCCGGTGGGCGCGTTCTTGCCCCCGAAGCAGGAGGCCATCGAAGCCCAATTCCGGAAAGAGCTGGCGCGGCAGCACGGCGTGGTCTTCAACCATCTCTACACGATCACCAACATGCCGATCAGCCGGTTCCTGGAGTTCCTGGTCGAGAGCGGCAACTATGAGGGTTACATGGAGCGGCTCGCGAACGCCTTCAACCCGGCCGCGGCCGCCGGCGTCATGTGCCGTTACACGATTTCAATCGGCTGGGACGGCACGCTCTATGACTGCGACTTCAACCAGATGCTGGACCTGCCGCTCCGCCACGGGGCGCCACGGCATCTCCGCGACGTGAACCTGGCTCAGCTCGCTCAACTCCATACGCGCCAGATCGCCACCGGGAACCACTGTTACGGCTGCACCGCCGGCGCCGGATCATCTTGTGGAGGGGCGGTGACGTAATCCCCTCGCACCTGCCTCTCCCCCTCTGGTGGAGCGGAGAAAGTGAGGAGGATTCGGCTTCTTTCTATGGATCTCTCCTTGTTTGCTGTCTGCCTCGTGCTGGCCCTGGCCTTTGCCAACGGCACCAATGATGTGTCCAAGGCCACCGCCACGCTGGTCGGCAGCGGGGTGACGAACTATCGTACCGCCATTGCCTGGGGCACGGCCTGGACCGTCGTCGGCGCCATTCTTTCGGGACTCGTGGCGACCGCGATGGTCCGCACCTTTAGCATCGGATTGATCCAGCCGGGTGCCGTCCTCTCCCCTGAATTAGCGGTGAGCGTGCTGGTTGGCGCAATGGCCTGGGTGCTCCTCGCGTCACGCTTCGGCCTCCCTGTGTCCACCACGCACGCGCTGGTGGGCGCTATCGTGGGCGCGGGGCTGGCTGCGTTGGGCAGTCGCGGTTTGATCTGGTCATCGATCAGCGCCAAGATTGCGCTGCCTTTACTTCTAAGTCCCTTTCTGGCTCTGCTTCTGTCCGTTCTGATTCACCCGGCAGTCCGTGCGGTCGCGATCCGTTGGGAAGGCTCCTGCCTCTGCTTGGCGCCGACCTATCGCGCGCTGATCACTGTGGATGCTCATGGAACAACCCGTACGCTGTTCCAGACAACCGCCTTCGGGCAACCAGTGGCCGACGTGCCGGCTCAGTGTGAACGCGCCGGCCTCCGAGGCCTCACCGTCGGTCTCGACACCATCCATTGGTTCTCCAGCGGCCTCGCCTCGCTGGCGCGCGGCACGAACGACACGCCGAAAATTGTGGCTCTCCTGCTGCTCGGAGGAACCCTGACTTCGTGGAACCATTCGACTGCTCAGGCCATCCTGTTCACCAGCGTGGCAGTGGCCATGGGCCTCGGCAGCTTCTTCGGCGGCCTGCGCGTGACCGAGGTCCTCGCCGAGAAGGTCACAAAGATGGACCACGCCGAAGGCCTATCTGCTAACCTTACGACTTCCTCGCTGGTGCTGGTCTCCGCCACCCTCGGACTGCCTGTCTCAACCACCCACGTCAGCAGCTCGGCCATCATCGGCATTGGCCTCTTGAAGGGCATCAGGGCGGTTCGCTGGACAACCGTCAGGGATATGGTTCTGGCCTGGGTCATCACCCTACCGGCTTCCGGCTTGCTCGCCTGTCTCACCTACCTGCTTCTGACGATGCGCTCGTGACCCTGCAGTAACACGGGCTGTTCCCTGCGCCCGTCCAGCAATCGCACTGATCTGTTCTAGGAAAGTAGCTTGAGATGCGAGAACGGTGTGGAAAGAGCATGGCCGCCCTGCTCTTCGGCGCCATGCTGTTCGTGGGAGCCAAAAGCGGTGCACCGCCCACCGTACATGGTTTTGAGTGGGTTCCGTCCCCGGAAGAGATCCAGAAGTACCGGCGCAGTTGGAATCCGTTTTCGCACGGGCCGATCCTGAACACAGGCGTGGATATCCAGCCCAAGGGCCAGTATTTGATTCAGCCCTTCGTGTTCGGACAGGTAGGCCACGAGCAGTACGGCAACAAATTGACGACGGACTCGTCGGATGCTCAAACCCACTTGAGAGCGGTGGCTCCCACTTTGATTTTTGCTTATGGTATTACGAATCACGTGGAGCTCAATGTCGCCCCCTCGTGGGTGTGGTTCGAGGCCAGCAAGGCGACTCCTTCAGGGGAACGAACCATCGACACTGACACAGGTCCCGGTGACACCACGATCTACCTGAAATACCGCCCCATCGTGCAGGACCCAGATACGTGGCGTCCCTCAATCACGCAGTACAACGGAATCACCCTCCCGACAAGCCAATGGTTCGGCACCACTCCGATCCCTGGCGGCTTCTCACCACTGGGACGCTTACCGGGAACCAAATTCGGTGGCCTTTCGTTTACTGAAGGGGTCCTGTTCCGCAAGAATCTTCAGCCATTCCGGTTGAACGGCGGCGTGTACTATACGTATACGGCGCCCGGGAGCAACGCCGGCATGAACACCTACAATGGGGATATCGTTAACACCCGGTTCATTGTGGAATATATCGCCGATGACAAGCGGGGTCTCGGCTTCAACGCGGAGTTTCTCATGCTGAATGGCCTCCCATTTCGGCTGGACGGGCATGACGTGAACCTGAAGCCGACCAGCTTTAGTCTGATTGGAGTGGAGCCATCCATTCAGTATAAGTTCTTCCACGATGAAAAAGGCGCGTTGGTGGGAGCCGTGGGGGTGCTCTTTTCAATTATGGGGCAGAACGACGTCAACGCAATCTATCCCAACATTTCCCTCTACTATTATTGGAGCACAACAGGCAAGCCTCAGATGCGCTGACGAACAGGGCACGGTCTGTCTTTCCTCCTTCTTCGCGGGCTGTCAGTTGAAAAGGTTCTTGTGGGTTGCGTGGCTCGGTGCCGTGTCGCTGACGCCGGCCGGCTGTAGCTGGTTGATGCCGTGGCCTGCTCGGTACCTCGCGCAGGCCACTGGTTCTGCCACGCAGGAGCAGGTGGCCCAGCAGCTGGAACCCCCGCAGATCGAACGCTCGTTAGACGACGGGGAGACGGTGTGGGAATACCGCTACACGGGCGTGAGCAGCCCCATGCTGCTACCGATAACGGAAGTCTGGTGCGTGGAATATAGACTGGTCTTCGACCAGCAAACGGTGCTGCGTCATTGGCTGAGAAAGGACTGTAGTCAGCTCCTGGATATTAACTCAGCCTCGGCTGATGACTTGAAAACCTTACCTGGCATTCGCGTCGCCGATGTGAACCGAATCATCGCAGGGCGCCCCTACTCCTCCAAGGATGAGCTTGTCCAAAGAGAGATTGTTCCGCAAGCCATCTGGGATGAGATCAAGCACGAGGAGCGGCGCCCCCAGTGTTTTGATCGGACCGGTCTGCGTGGCGGTCTGCGTGGCGATGTACTGACGGTTGGTCAGGTTTTCGGCATCAAAAAAGAGCCGCAGGGACTTCCCGATTCGCTTCTGCAAAGAGGCGTCCACTACCACAAAATCGGCGATGGGCTGCGTATTCAGATCATCGGCGAACTGTTTCGAGAGGTACCGCCCCATCACGGTCAGTTGAATCCGGTCCGGATGACCCAGGGTGAGGCCAAGCGCGACCTGGTGCCGCGAGACGTTCGGGACCCGCAGCCCCTCTCGCGCGGGGACCGGCGGAAAACTGATGATGGTCGAGTTCGCATAGGCGTAGCCTGCGCTGAGTGAGAGGTGTTCAGAAGCCTGGAACTTCACGTCCACATCGGCGCCGATCGTGCTGGTCCGGCCTACGTTCTGGCGTCGGGCCGTCGAGGCATCTTGGGTAATGAACAGGATCTGATCCTTCACGGTCTCGTAATGGCCGGTTGCGCGGAAGGTCAGACGCCGGCGCTGGAGCAGCTCACCCTCTATCTTTGCCTCCCCTCCCGTCAATCGCTCCGGACTCAGCCTCTCGTTGGGCAAAAAGGAAAACCCGCCGAACGTGAAGCCCCGGTACAATTCGTTCAGCGTCGGGGCTCGAAATGCCTGGTAGACCGATGCTCCAATCCGGATGCTGTCCGTGACCCGATACTGCATGCCGAGCTTCGGATTCAGCACGGTCACGACGTTGTCGGGCGGCTTGGTGAGGCTGCCCGTTTCGCTCACCACCACGCCATCGAAATTGTTCCACCAGTCCCATCGGAAGCTCGGGATCACCGTGACCCGGTCGGTCGGGGTGGCAATCCATTCGCCGAAGATACCCCAGCCAACCTGCTTGCCTCGGGCCAGAGTGCTCCCGATGGCCTGGCCTGACGCATCGAAAATCTCCTCCTCGGATTGTCCCACAATGGCCCGCACGTCGGTTCCGAGCACCACACGGTGTTGAGGACCGAGCGGAACCATCCACTGTCCCATCCCCCCGAAGTCGTTAGACGGGATAGTCTGCTCGCGGTCCCGGAACTCACTCAGCCGGACTCTCGGGTCCGGCGTCACCTGGGAGGTCAGGTTTCTGAACGTCTGCCACTGGGCAAACAGTCTGGTCTCCCACCGACCGCCTGCACCGGTGTCGGCCTCCAACCCGAGCCCCACGCTTCCGATCGTCCGCGAAGCCTGGCTCAGCAGCGTTCCAAACGTGCGGTCCTCGCGGAAGAGCCTGCCGGTCACGGTGAGGGTCGTCCTGCGAGTGAGCGCGACGGCGAGTTGGCCGCTAAAATTTTCGTGTCGGGAGTCGTCAGTCCGGTCCACCGGCCCGCGCTGGTACGACGGAACCGGAATGAACCCGTTGCTGTGATACCAGCGATAGTCCAGGCTGAATCCGATCCGCTCGGCGCCATAGTGGGTAGTCAGCGACTGGTTGTAGGTGCTCAGGTTCCCGAGTCCGGTGGATGACCGAAACCGGGGACCGAAGCCAGGTCGTTTCGTGAAAATGTGGATCACCCCGCCCATCGCCCAGGTTCCGTACAGGTTCGAGCCGCCCCCCGGCACCACTTCGATCCTGGCAAGGTCATCCGGCACGGTTCCCCAGTTGATCCAACCACCAAAGCCGTCATTGAGCGGTACGCCGTCCAGCAGGACCAATGCGCGACGGCTTCCCAAGCCGCGCAGGCTCACAGCCTGGGCGGTCGGGTGATTGTACCGACTGCTCAGGTTGCTGGGTTGCACGCCGGGCACATACCGAAGCAGGTCGTCCACTTGATGCCCGCCTCGCAGCGGTGTCCGATCTATTTGATCGGCCGTCAGGAGGGTAGGGGCCGCCGGCACCTGGCTGAGCGGCTGATCGGTTCGCGTGGCGCTCACCACCACGTCCCTGCTGAGCACGGTTGTGTCCGAGTCCCCCGCCCAGGCCTGTGGCGCAGCGAGGATGAGCAGACTGCTCACAACCCACCAGAGCCTGCCTCTCATTCCGACGGAGCCCCCCCGCCTCCGGACGTGGAATTTTTTGCCGGACCGGCGATTATAGTCCCCTACCACGCGCCCTTGTAATCATCACCTGTTCGGGCTAGGCTATGCCGAAAGTAACGAGTGATGAGTTACGAGTGACGAGTTAAGACGACCTGCTGGCTGCCTGTGTCGCTGAGTTCGTCGCGCGCAACGGAGCGGCCCGAACGCTCAAGCAGCGGCTGGACGACGTGGGGGTGGGGTTTTTCCCCCTTGCCGATCACCTGACCTTCCGGACGGACCACATCGACCGGCGCGCAGAGGAATTTCTCCGCTTGGGGTACCGCTTCTCCGAGACGCTCCAATACGAGGACTGGTTCGCGAAGGTGTATCGAAAGCCGGGCTATCCGGCCCTGTTCATCGACCAGGCCTATGAGGACGAGCGCGGCCGAACCAGCATCATCCCGGGATGGGTGGCCAAGTTCGGGGACCGCACGCTCCATCACATCGCGGTGCGAGTCGAAGACATCGAGCTGGCCATGGACCATCTCCAGCGCGCCGGCGTCCGGTTCGCCGGCCCGGTCGTTGGCGAGCGGGGCGGACCGCTGCGACAGGTCTTCACGGTTCCAGAGGATGTGAACGGAGTCGCCTTTTCCGTCGTCGAGCTGACGGAGCGGCATGAGGGATACCTGGGGTTCTCCCCGCCACAAGCCGACAGCCTCATGAAATCCACGGCGCGGAAAAGCGGAGCGTGAAAAGAGCCGGTTGCCCCGCTCGGTCAACTCTGCTATGGTGAGCGGGCGCGGCGTCGGAGACGGGCAGGAGACGGACCAATGGTGTGGGACCCGAAAGATCCCTGGAGCAAAAAACCCGATCCCATCGATGACGTGCTCCGGCAGGCCCAGATGCAATTGCGCCAGCTGCCGCTGCGCGGCATTCGCGCGCTGGTCATCGCGCTGGCCGCCGTGATCCTGGTCTGGCAGGGCACCTTCATCGTGGCGCCGGACGAGGAAGGCGTGGTCAAGCGGTTCGGCGACGTCGTCCGCAGCGCAGGCCCCGGTCCACACCTGAAAATCCCGTTTATCGAGACCGTGGAACGGCCCAAAGTGGAAAAACTGCATCGTATCGAAGTGGGCTTCCGCACGGACCGGCAAGGGCGCCAGCAGATGCTGCCGAAGGAAGCCCTGATGCTGACCGGGGACGAGAACATTTTGGCGGTCGAGTTCATCGTTCAATACAAGATCAAGAACGCGAAGGATTACCTGTTTCGGGTGGACGAGATTGAGGAGACGATCGGGAAGGCGGCCGAAGCGTCCATGCGCGAGGTGGTCGGGAAAAGCAAGATCGACGAGGCCCTCACCGCAGGCAAGGCGCAGATCCAGCAGGACACCCAGACGCTGCTTCAGCGCATCTTGGACCAATATCAGGCAGGCGTGCAGGTGGCGGCGGTCCAGTTGCAGGACGTGGACCCACCGGAGGCGGTCGTGGCAGCCTTCAAGGATGTGGCCAGCGCCAAAGAGGATCGTGAGAAGCTGATCAACCAGGCTCAGGGCTACCGCAACGACATCATTCCCAAGGCCAAGGGAGAGGCCGCGCAAGTGGTGAACCAGGCCAAGGGGAATGCGCAGGCGCGGGTGGCGCGGGCCGAGGGAGAAGCCGCTCGTTTCGTGAAGACGCTCAAGGAGTATGAGCAGGCCAAGGAGATCATCAGCAAGCGCATCTATATTGAAACGATGGAGTCGGTGATGGCAGGCGTCGAGAAGGTGATCATCGACGGTAAGGCCGCCGAGCGCTTGCTCCCCTACCTCCCCCTCGATCGCCTGCACAAGCCGGCAACGCCCCCCGCGACCCCTGATGAGAAGAGGCCCTCGCCATGAACAAGCAGAACCTCGCGATCGGGCTGATGACTGTTGTCGTGCTGTTGTTCGTGCTCGGGGCTTCGCCCTTCTTCATCGTGGACATTACCCAGACCGCGATCGTCGTCCAGCTCGGGAAGCCGGTGCGCAACATCACCGAGCCCGGCCTCAAGTTCAAGGTGCCGTTCATCCAAGAGGTCACCTACTTCGACAAGCGCCTGCTGGATTATGACTCCTCCGCGCAGGACGTCATCACGCAGGACAAGAAGACGATCCTGATCGACAATTTTGCCAAATGGCTCATCACCGACCCGCTGAAGGTCTACCAGGCTTTCCAGACGCAGCGCGGGGCGCTCCGGCGGCTGGACGATATCATCTATTCGGAGTTGCGCGTCGAGCTGGGACGGCATGACCTGTCCGAGATCGTATCCAAGACCCGTTCGGCGATCATGGCGGTGGTGACCGAGCGGGCGAACGAGAAAGCGAACGCGTACGGCATCGAGGTGCAGGACGTTCGCATCAAACGGGCGGACCTGCCCGAGCAGAATGAAAAGGCGGTCTTCGCCCGGATGCAGGCGGAGCGGGAACGGCAAGCCAAGCAATACCGAGCGGAGGGAGCTGAGGAAGCCCAGAAGATCCGGTCCGAGGCCGAGAAGGACCGCGAGATCATCCTGGCGGAGGCCTATAAGACATCGGAGGAGCTACGGGGTGAGGGGGATGCCAAGGCGTTCAAGATTTACGCGGCGGCCTACCGGCAAGACCCGCGGTTCTTCGAGTTCACGCGCTCGATGGAGGCCTACAAGAAGACCTTCAACGGCAATGCGACCGTGGTGATGAGCCCGGACTCGGAGTTCTTCAAATTCCTGAAGCAGCGCTAATCAAAGACAGTGAGGAGTAAGCAGTGAGGTGACGTCCCCTTACAGCTTGCTTCTTACGCCTTTCTTCTCTAACCTTACTCCTTACTCCTCACTGATACTACGTCAGCCCGATGATCTCACCCGTCTCCGGATCCAGATCAATCAGTTCCCCCGCAGGCCGTTTCGGCAGTCCGGGCATGAGTTGGATCCCCGAGCAGATCGCCGTGAGGAAGCCGGCGCCGGCAGCGATCCGAAGCTCTTTGATCGGCACCGTGAACCCGGATGGCCGCCCTTTGAGCGCAGGATCGTGCGAGAGCGACGAGGGGGTCTTGGCCATACAGATGGGCAAGCATCCGAAGCCCAATGTGGAGGCCGTCTCGATCTGCGCGTCCGCCTGTTCTTCGTAGCGCACACCCGCCGCGCCGTACATCCGCCGCGCGATCGTCTCGATCTTCTGCTTGATGGACGCGGCATCGGGGTAGAGCGGCGCGTACGCGGACGGGCGGTCGCAGGCCCTGACCACCGCCTCCGCTAACTCCTCCGTGCCTTTTCCCCCATCGGCCCACGGTGTGGCGACGACCGCAGCCACTGCTCCGGCCGCCACGGCTCGTTTCCGGGTATATTCCAGCTCGTCCGGGGGATCACCACCAAACGCATTGATGGCCACGACGGCCGGAACGCCGAACGCCTTCACGTTCTCGATGTGCTGCTCCAGGTTCGCCAGGCCCATGGCCAGCGCCTCTGGATTCGGCCCTGTCAGCCCTCTCGGGAGCGGCGCGCCCGGCCTTGCGGCCCCTCCACCGCCGTGCAGCTTCAGGGCTCGTAACGTCGCCACCACCACGGCTGCGTCGGGGCGGCATCCGGACACCCGACACTTGATGTGAAAAAATTTCTCCGCTCCGAGTTCACTCCCGAACCCTGCCTCGGTCACCACATAGTCCGCGCAGCGCAGCGCGATCGCATCGGCGAGGATGGAGCTGTTCCCGTGGGCAATGTTGCCGAAGGGCCCCGTATGCACAAACGCCGGCGTTCCCTCGACGGTCTGCAGCAGGTTCGGACAGAGGGCCTCCTTCAGCAACGCTGCCATCGCGCCCGCGCATTTCAGCGCCTCCGCCGTGACCGGGTGCCCGTCCCTGGTCAAGCTCACGAGAATACGCCCGAGCCGACGGCGAAGGTCAGCCCTGTCCGACGCCAGGGCCAGGATCGCCATCACTTCGGAGGCCTCCGTGATGACGAACTGCGCCTGTCGGGGAGAGGATCCGTCCGCCATTTCTGTTCGGCCCCCCCGCAGGGCCCGGTCGCTCAGGCTCATGGCCCGGGGCCAGGCGATCCGACCAGGATCCAGATTCAGCGCGTTGCCATGGAAGAGATGGTTGTCCAGGAACGCCGACAGCAGGTTATGGCTGGCCGCCACCGCGTGAGCGTCGCCGGTGAGATGCAAGTTGATCTCGTCCATCGGGATCACCTGCGCCTTGCCCCCGCCGGTTCCCCCGCCCTTGATGCCGAACACCGGCCCGAGTGAGGGCTGACGCAGCGTGACCACCGCGTGGTGGCCTCGCCGGCACAACCCCATCGCCAGCCCGATGGACGTGGTCGTTTTCCCTTCACCCAGGGGGGTCGGATTAATGCCCGTGACCAGCACATAACGCCCTTTCGGCCGATCAGACAGCCGTTCGAGGGCCGTGAGGGAGACCTTGGCTTTGAACCGCCCGTACGGGATCAATTCCTCATCGCGGAGCCCCAGGTCCTGCCCCACCTGACCGATGCGCCGGGGCGTCACCGAGCAGGCGACGTCATGATCCTTCACGGGTTCCCTGCCTGTCGTGGTTCAGCGGAAAGGGACAAACGATTCTTAACGCGCCGTACCCGGCGGGAGGCAGCGGTTTGGAGAGGGCCCTGGCGGCAGGCCTGACGATGCGTCGGAGGGGACGAGCGGCGGTTCGTGTGTGAGCGGTCAAGGGGGACAATCGCCTGCGAGGCGCGGAAGGGAAGTAAGAGCTAGTTCAGGATATAAAGTTGCGGGTTCACCGCGCGCTGATTGACCTTCACCAGGTAGTGGAGGTGGGGACCCGTGGAGAAACCGGTGCTGCCGAGGAGCCCGATCACTTCCCCGCGTTTCACCTGCTGTCCTTTCTTCACCATGATCTTGGCCAGATGGCCGTACTGGGTCTGGATCCCATACCCATGATCGATGTTGATGATGTTCCCCATCTTGGCGTCGAACCCGACCGCTGCCACCGTGCCCCCTGCCGGCGCCTGGATGGGGGTATTGGGCGCAGCGCCAATATCAATCCCGTCGTGCAACGCCTCCTCGCCGGTGAATGGCGAGATCCTGGGGCCGAAGTGCGACGTCACCCAGCCTCTCACGGGCCAGACGGAAGGCGTGGAGGCCCATCGCGTCCGGCGTTCTTTGGCCGCCATGGTCAGTTCTTCGAGCGTGCGCTCCTGGGAGACGGTCTCCGTCTGTAACTGCTCCAGTTCATGCTGCACTTGGAAGGCCAGGTCCTTCTCATTGTAGTCAGTCTGCTCGGCCTCTGAGCGCCTCCCGTCCCGGTCCCTGGCACCTTCCTGCGAGGTTCCCAATGCGCCTCCGGCCTCTCCATCAAGAAGCGGCCTCTCTCCTCCGCCGCGCCCGTTCAGCAAGTCCTCGGCCTTCTCGGGCTGGATCCCCAGCATCACCCGCAGTTTCTTGTTGATCTCTTGCATCGCCAGGAGCCGCTGCTTCAAGTCCCGCACCGCGTTCGCGAAGGCGGTCGTTTGCTCGCGTGCGTTCACGATCTCGACACGCAGCGCGTTCAACTCCCACATGTCGCCGGTTCGTATGACGTACTGGAAGATGAACAGCAACTCGACCAAGAGCAAAGACGCCCCAACGATCATCGCTCGGCGCACGAAGGTCCGCGAGAAACTAAACCGCAACGGCTTCGACGTGGCACCCCTGAAGACGACGATCGTATACGAATCCTTCGCTTCCCTCATGTATCTCAACCCTCAGGCAACCCGGCACGGTCCATTAAAGACACAAGTGTAGCCGAAGGTCGTCAATGGGTCAATGGGTTTTATTGGGCTTCGTGGTAAATTCGTAAGAATCACTTCCGCTTACGAGTCATATCCCTGATCCAGGCGAGATAGTCAGGGGACCCCTTCGTGATGGGCAAGGCGATGATTTCGGGGACGCGGTAGCTATGGAGTGTTTTGATCGTCGCCGCCAATTCCTCGAACAGGTCCGCCCGAGACTTCAGCACCATCAAGGATTCCTGCTCCTCCGAGACTTTCCCCTCCCAACTGAAGATCGAACGGATGCGGGGCACGACGTTCGCGCAGGCAGCGAGCTTGGCTTCAACCAGGGCACGACCGATCCGGGCCGCCTCTTCTTCCGAAGATGTGGTCACGAGCACCACGATCTCGACCTTCGGATCAGGCATGCGAAAGTTCCGGTCCTTCGACGTCCACGTCCTGACAGGCGGTCATGACATGGCCCGCCAGACCGAATACGGTCCTCCGCTCCTCCTGCCTCCGATCTCCCATCCTCCGATCCTGCATCCTCCGATCCTGTTTCCTCTGGTCCTGCTTCCTCCTCTGCTCGTCCTTCCTCTGGTCCTCCCTCCTGCGCTCCTCCCTCCTCCGTTCCTCCCTCCTCCGCTCTTCCCTCCTGGGCTCCTCCTCGATCTCGAAGAGGAAGAGGCCCTCATCATCCAGCTCCGCCAAGGCGGCCTCGCGCCCATCCGACTCTACGCTTCCCGCCTTCAACACCCCGAACTGATCCCGAGCCAGGTAGTGAAACGACGGCATTGCCCTGCCCTCCATTCTGTTGGAAAAACTCAAGCAGGGCAAAAGCAACATCCGTGCCTCACGGCGATACCAAAATTGCCTAAAGAAGAGATAAAATTCAACTGGTTGTGAAATGAATCGGGACCTCAGCGGCTTCCATGAAAACTACTCAAATTTCAGTGCGTTCAAAATTGTCCGAAACCATCGCTAATCTGTTCAGCCCACCCTTGTTGCAGAAGGCTGTTCCCGCGGCGTCTACGCCCCGGCAGAACCCGCCTCGACATGGCGATGTGATCGCCTTGATCCCGGTCAGGAACCAGCCGACCTCCGTTGACAGGCTCCGAATCGGGGGCTTATCATGCGTGCTCGTCAAGGAGGTACTGCCATGAGTTTTACGATCACGCCCCGGGAGCTCAAGGATCGTCTGGACAAGGGTGACCATATTTTTATCCTTGACGTACGGGAGCCCTGGGAATACTCAATGGCGAAAATTGAAGGGGCTGTGCTGATTCCACTGGGCAACCTCCCGCAATCGCTGGACAAGCTGGATCGCAACGTCGAGATTGTCGCCCACTGCCACCACGGTATGCGGAGCGCCGACGCCGCGGGATTTCTGCTCCAGCAGGGGTTCACGAAGGTAAAGAACCTCGTGGGGGGCATCGACGCCTGGTCGGTCCAAATCGATCCGACGGTCCCCCGATATCGCTGACACGCACACGGCAACGGACTGCACGCGGCCGCGATTCATGACCCCACTCAGTTCGCCCGCTCTCGAAAGAACTCGACGGTTCGTTTGAGGCCCTCCCGCAAGGGCACTTTCGGTTCCCACCCCAATTCCTGACGAAGCCTGCTGATATCCACGACGCTTCGGGCCTGCTCCCCTTTCTTGGCAGGTCCATGCAGTTCTTTGCAGCCGGCGTTCGTCAGCTCGACGAGGAGGCGGAACAGGTCGTTGATGCTGGTTTCTTCCGCCGTTCCCACGTTATAGATGCCCTGCACCTCTTTCCCCATCGCGGCGAGGTTGGCCTCCACCACATCGTCCACGAACACGAAGTCTCGTGTCTGGCGGCCGTTTCCGTTGATGATCGGTTGCTCGCCTGCCAACATCTTCCCCATAAAAATCGCGACGACCCCGGCTTCTCCCTCGGGGTCCTGACGGGGTCCGTAGACGTTACTGTAGCGAAGAATCACATGCTGAATTCCGCTGACCCGCTGGTAGTACGCCAGGTACTGTTCCCCGTTCAGCTTGCTGATGCCGTAGGGCGAGAGCGGGCGGATCGGGTGAGATTCGGGGGCTGGGAAGATGTCCTGCTCTCCATAGATCGCGCCCCCCGACGAGGCAAAAATCACTTTCCTGGTTCCATACTTGACGGCCTGTTGCAGAACGTTCAATGTCCCGAGGATATTCACCTGTGCGTCGAAGATGGGATCCTCGACCGACCGGCGCAGGTCCACTTGGGCCGCCAGGTGCATCACCAGCAGCGGCCGTTCCCTGCTGAACACCCGTTCCAGGCGAGAGCTCTGAACGTCCTGCTTGTAGAACCGCGCCTCCTTGTTCAGATTCCGGCGCTTGCCGGTCAAGAGATTATCCACCACGACCACCTCGTGACCTTCCTGGATAAGACGGTCCACGAGATGCGACCCGATGAATCCTGCCCCTCCCGTGACAAGAACTTTCATGGAAGCCTCACGCTGAACGATTCCACGAATCCCAGGAGCCCGGCCCGCAAGGGACCATTGCCGCCCGTGGCCTCAGCCCTTGGCGGATCGACGCAGCCCGACCAGCACTTCCCGGTTGCCCTTCTGCCCGGGCACCGGCGAATCCAGAACACCCAGGCACCTCAGCCCCAACCCGGCGGCGCGGGCGAGGACCTTGTCGGTCACCGCACGGCGTTGGGCATCGTCCCGCACGATCCCTCCGCGACCCACGCGCCCGCGTCCGACCTCGAACTGAGGCTTCACCAGGGCAATCACCGAGGCTTCTTCCGCGAGAAAGCGCATCACGCACGGCAGCACGATGGTGAGCGAGATGAAGGACACATCAATGACCGCCAAGTCAACGCGTTCCGGCACGGACGACCGGTCAAGGTGCCGGATATTCCGGCGTTCCAGAACAACGATCCGGGGATCCCGTCGCAGCCTCCAGTCAAGTTGCCCGTACCCGACATCCACCGCATAGACCCGGCGGGCCCCGCGCTGGAGAAGACAATCCGTAAACCCGCCGGTCGACGCGCCGACGTCCAGCGCGACCAGCCCGCTTGGATCGACCCCGAAGGCCACGAGCCCGGCCTGCAGCTTCCCGCCGCTTCGGCTCACGAACGGCGCGGCGCGCGGCGCGACCTCGATCTTCGCCTCCGCGGACACGCGCTTCCCCTGCTTGTCCGCCAGCACCCCGTCCACGCTCACGGCACCGGCCAGGATCAGCCGGCTGGCCTGTTCGCGACTCTCGGCCAATCCCCGGGCAACCAGCGTGCAATCCAACCGTTCACGAATCGAGGGCGCCTTCTGGGCCATGGAAAACCGGGAAGAAGCAGGGACCGATGAGAGTGCAGACAGTGGAATCGTGGAGGCTCAACCGGATGAGGACGAGCCGTTGGCGTCTTCGGCATCCGGGGTGTAGGCGCGAAGCCGCTTCTTCCCTTCCTTATCCTGGATCAGAATCTCGACTTTCCGTTCCGCGTCATCGAGCATCTTCAGACACGTTTTCGACAGCCTGATCCCTTCCTCGAAGATCTTCAGCGATTCGTCGAGTGGCAGATCCCCTTTTTCCAGTTCCGAGACGATCGTCTCGAGCCTGGCCATCGCATTCTCAAACTTCACCGCCGCCACCGGGACCTCCTCTTGGTCCGTCACGCGGACGCTATTATACCCCGGCGCCCGGGGAGGTCAAGCTCTCACGGATCCGACAGGATCTCGCGCACGTCGCAGAGCAGTTGGCCCTCTGCCAACCTCGCGCGCACCTCATCCCCCACGGAGACATCCCGCGCCCGTTTGACGATCGCGCCCCCGGGAACGGTCTGCACGATGCTGTACCCTCGGGCCAGAATGGCCAGCGGGCTCAGGCTGTCCAGCGTGGCGGCGAGCGACCGCACCAGTTGCCGCCTGAACGCCAGCACGGCGAGCATGCGCTGTTCCACTCGTTTCATGAGCTGAGGCACCAGGACCAAGGCCCGTTTGACCCGGGCCAGGGGGCTGTACATCCCCAGCGCATGTCGGCAGGCCGTCAGACGCTGCTGCAGGGTCACGAGCGACTCCTTCACCGACGACCCGAGTCGGCCGGCCAAGTCATCCAGATGCTGCGCATGGCGCTGGACCCGCAGCATCAGGCCCGGCAGGGCCCCGGACCGGTCCTGAGCCCGATGCCGGGCCAGGGTGAGCTGCATCTGGATCGCCCGCTCCTGGCGCACTCCCGCGTCCAGAAGAGCCCGGACCAGATCGTCGAGGACCGGCGCGACCGCCTCGGCCGCCGCCGACGGCGTCGGCGCGCGGTAGTCCGCCGCAAAATCCGCCAACGTGAAATCGATCTCATGGCCGACGGCCGACACCACCGGCACCGCCGAGTCCGCGATCGCCCGCACCACGACCTCGTCGTTGAAGCACCAGAGATCCTCCAGTGAGCCGCCTCCCCGTCCGACGATCATCACGTCCACCGCGCCGGACGCGCCGAGGGCCCGAATCGCCTCCGCGATCCGCGGCGCCGCCCCCTCGCCTTGGACGGGGACCGGGTAGATCAACACACCCAGGATCGGGCACCGCCGCCGCAGCACGGTCAGGATATCGTGGATGGCTGCCCCCGACTCGGAGGTGACGAGGCCGACCCGGCGGGGGAGAAATGGCAGCGGCCGTTTCCGGGACTGATCGAACAGACCCTCACGCGCCAGTTTCTCTTTCAACTGCTCGAACGCGATCTGGAGCGCGCCGATCCCTTTGGGCTCCAGGTAGTCGAGCACCACCTGATACTCGCCACGAGGCTCGTAGACCGTCAGGCGCCCCCGGACGATCACCTGGAGGCCTTCCTGCAGGGCAAACCGAAGACGCTGTGCCCCCGCCCTGAACAGCACGGCCCTGATCTGGCTGCTTTGATCCTTGAGGGTGAAATACAGATGCCCCGAGGACGGGGTTCGCAGATTGGACACTTCGCCCTCCACCCAGATATCGGGGAACGACTGTTCCAGCCGGTCCCTGACCAGGAGGGTCAGCTCGGAAACGGTGAGAATCTGTCGCGGGTGCGCGCCCACAAGTCTTCAGGAGTCTGAAGGAATAGGGAGGCAGGAGCGGCCTCCCGGCATCGATCAGTCCGGAATCCGGAAACGCTGAATGCTGATGGCCTTCCCGACCGCGCCATCCAGCTCCAGGAGCACGGCGCTCAGCACAGCCGGCCCGGAGGCGACCTCGAAGCGACGGGGCATCCCCGTCAGAAACTTCTCGATGGCGATTTCCTTCTTGATCCCGATCACGGAATGAATCGGTCCGGTCATCCCGATATCGGTGATGTACGCGGTGCCTTTCGGAAGAATCTGCTCGTCCGCGGTCTGGACGTGCGTATGGGTCCCGACAACCGCCGCCACGTCTCCGTCCAGGAAATGGCCCATCGCCATCTTCTCCGACGTGGCCTCCGCATGCATGTCTACGATGATGGCGCGGGTTTCTGTCTTGAGCCGCGCGACCTCACGGCGGGCCACCTGGAACGGACAGTCCAACGTCGGCATAAAGGCCCGCCCCATGACCTGGAGTACACCGAGACGTTCTCCGCCCGGTGTTTCCACCACGATGCTGCCCCGCCCCGGCACGCCGTCTGGATAATTCGCCGGTCGCAGCAGACGAGGCTCCTGCGGGAAGAAGTCGAGGATCTCCTTCTTGTCCCAGGCGTGGTTGCCGGTCGTGATGACCGCGAGCCCCATCTCATACAGTTCATGGGCCAGCTCCGGCGTGATTCCGAACCCCCCCGCCACGTTTTCCCCGTTCCCGATCACCAGATCCACGGCGTGCTGGGCCACGACCTTGTGAAGCGTCCGGGCGATCGCCCGGCGCCCCGGCTCGCCCATAATGTCCCCGATGAAGAGAACTTTCATCGCCGATTGCCCATCGCCTTATTTCGCAATATCCACGAAGCGGCTCTCCCTGATCACCGTCACCTTGATCTGACCGGGATAGGTCAGGTCCTGCTCGATTTTCTTGACGAGCTCGCGGGCGAGCTTGGACGATTCGTCGTCATCCAGCTCATCCTGGCGGACGATCACTCGGATCTCGCGGCCGGCCTGGATGGCGTAGGCCTTCTGCACCCCCCGGAACCCGCTCGCCAGCGACTCCAACTTCTCCAGCCGCTTCACGTACGATTCGAGCGCCTCCCTGCGGGCCCCCGGCCTGGCTGCCGATAAGGCCTCCGACGACGCCACCAGGACGGTCTCCACGCAGATCGGCTCGACCTGTTCGTGGTGGGCTGCGATCGCGTTCACTACCTTGAGCGATTCGCCGTAGCGTTTGGCCAGATCGGCGCCCAGCAAGGCATGCGGTCCTTCTTCCTCCTGGCTCACTGCCTTGCCGATGTCATGGAGCAGCGCGCCGCGTTTGGCCAGCTTCACGTCCAGCCCCAGCTCGGCGGCCATGGTGCCGCAGATAAACGCCGCTTCCCGGGCGTGGTACAGGTTGTTTTGACCGTAACTGGTCCTATACTTCAGCCGACCGAGCAGCTTGACGAGTTCCGGTTGGACGCCCGACAGTCCGACCTCATAGATGATTTTCTCGGCTTCCTCCACCATCAGCTTGTCGAGGTCGGTCTTGACCTTTTCGACGATCTCCTCGATCCGGGTGGGGTGGATGCGGCCGTCATGCATCAACCGCTCCAGCGACACCTTGGCTACCTCCCGGCGCAACGGATCGAACCCTGAGATGACGACCGCTTCCGGGGTCTCGTCGATGATCAAATCAATGCCCGTGGCGGCCTCGATCGCACGAATGTTGCGCCCTTCGCGGCCGATGATGCGGCCTTTCATCGCGTCGTTGGGAATCGGCACCACGGAAATCGTCGCTTCCGCGACATAATCCCTGGTGACCCGCTGAATCGATCTGGCGATAATCTCCCGGGCTTCCCGCTCGGCATTTTCTCTCGCTTCATCAACAATCCGCTTCGCGGCGCCCGCCGCGGCGAACCGGGCCTCACTCTCGATTTCACTGACCAGCTGACGCTTGGCCTCTTCGACCGTCAACCCGGTGATGCGTTCCAGCGCCTGGCGGTGCTCTTTGATGGCCTGTTCAGAAGCCGCTTCCCTGGCGCCAAGCGTCTCCTCGCGCTTGGCGAGCGCCAGGTCGCGTTTCTCCGCCGCCCCCGTTTTCCGTTCCAGGTTCTCCTCGCGTTGGAGCAGGCGATGCTCCAGGGAACCCAGCTCCGAGCGTTTTTCTTTCTGCTCCTTTTCCAGCTCGGTCCGCGCCTGTAACAGCAAGTCTTTCGCTTCGAGTTTCGCCTCTCTCACGAGATTGTCCGCTTCCCGTCCCGCTCCCTGAACGAGCGCGCGGGCTTGCTCTTCAGCCTGACTGCGACGGCTTCCGAGTGACCGCCGGCGAAGCACCTCGTTTATCGCGATCCCTGCCACCGCGCCTAGAATTCCTGCCATGATATAGACGGCCACGTCCGTAAGAATGGTGTTCACCCCCTTCGTGACTGCGTCGTCGTTTTCGTGCGGGACAATCTGGCAGCAGGAGCAGGTCATCAGCGGGATGCAAGCCTGTGCGGCGAGGGTCGGACTCTGCGGGACCGGCAAGAGGCAGGAACTACTTCAGGAGGCTACAACGTCGCTGTCTTGAACGAGACAACCGGTGTGGGTCGCCGCCGCTCTCTGGCGGGAGATGGGGTCAGGCCGGGCTCGGTCATCGCCCCCGGCTCACGACACGCGGGCCGCAGGCGAGCGTTCCCGCATCGCCTCTCCGCCCACGGCCTCGCCCGAAGAGAAGCCGCACCCTCTCGCCGCAACACGGTCTGCGCAACAACTTGGTTCACCACTCCGCGCGCCCTTCACCAGTCGAATGCCGATTGAACTTGCTTTTTCAGTTCAGGACCGCTCGTCAGCCCCGGCGTTCACATTCGCCTCTTGGATGTCGTCACCCGCCACCGCGACTTACTCTGTCCTGCTTCCGCTATGTCTCCATCAATAACGGTACGCTATCAGATACTCGAGGGCAATGCAAGCCCGCGGTTATCGGACGCGTGAGGGCTGGAGCTGTTCCTCGATCGACTCCATCAGGCAACGCGCCCGCCGCTCGACGTCCACTTCGCCTTGTCGCCGAAGCTGCTCGGCCTGAAAGAGTTGATCGGTGATGTTGATCGCCGCCAACAACGCCAGCTTGGCGAAGGTAGCGGTTTTCATCCCCTGGGCGACCCCTCGCATCTGCTCATCGACGTACGCGGCCAGACGTTTGATGTAGTCTTCCTCCGCATCGCCCATGATGGTATACCGATGGCCGTAGATCTCAATCTCAATGTTCTTAGTCAAGGGCCACCTCCTTAGAGTCCTCCACGCATTCGAGGAACTCCAATTCTCCCAAGACCTTTTCGATCCTCGATTTGATATCGGACCGATCCTCCGCCCATCGATGGGTCAGCTCGTACTGCTTCGACAGCCGTTCTCGGGCCGTCCGCAGATCTCCGTGCAACGCGGCATTCGTGCGTTTCAGGTCCTGAATCATCTCCAACAGCCCCTGCACGCGGGCCTCCAGCGCCTCCATTTTCTCCAGACCCATGCACCGCCTCCGTCCCGAGTGAATTCGCCACGCGAGTTCGACTGGAGAAACCGGCGCGAACTATAGAAGCTTCAGCAGACCTTGTCAAGGGAACGGGCGTCGCAGGTTCCACGTCCGAGGCGGTGGTATTCCCGATAGCTGCGGAGCACGCGTTTCACGTACTGGCGGGTTTCCTGGTAGGGAATGAGTTCGACAAATTCGTCCGGCTCCTTGTCCCCGTTCTTCGCGGCCCACGTCGAGACGGCCGGAGGTCCTGCGTTGTAGGCCGCCACGGCCAGGATCACGTTCCCGGAAAACTGCTGCAGCAACTGCTTCAGGTACCCGATCCCAACCCGGATATTGGTCTCCTGGTCGAACAGCTCGTCCCGTATCACGTTGGGCAATCCCAGTCGCCGGGCCACCGTTTGGGCTGTCCCCGGCATGAGCTGCATCAGTCCCACCGCGCCGACGCGCGACACGGCTCGCGCATCGTACTGGCTTTCCTCACGGATGATCGCAGTCACAAGGTAGGGATCGACCAGGCTGCCGGCGTGGGCGCGGATCGTGGAGAGATAGCCGGTCGGATAGGCCACGTTCCATAACACCTGAGGGACCGGCTCGCCTCCTCGTTCCAGGGCATCTTGGAAGTAGAGCCTGGCCACCCGCAGGGCGGGATAGTAGGCGCCGGTTTCATTGAGCAGCGCCGAGAGCTCGAGCAGGATCCTGCGATCACGGGCGTAGCGATCCGTCAGAGAGACCAACTCCCTGGCCGCGTCCTGATCCAGCCCCAGGGTTTTTAACTCAAGCGCTTTCCGGTAGTGAACGTCCTGCCCCACCTCGGTTTTTCCGTTCCCCGACGGGAGTGAGGCGGCCTGTGAACTGGCATCCCCGGACGCCGACAGTGACGAGGGCACCTTGGCGCGAGCACTCGCCAACTGACAGTAGTACGTGTAGACATACCGCTGGCACAGGCGGAGGTAGACCTCGGGCGCGTCACGGTCCGTGAGGGGTTCCATCGCCCGCGCCATCCAGTACAGGACCTGAGGAGTGAACTGCGCATCCTCCTTGCCGTTCAAGACCTCTTGAAAGGTTTCGATCGCATCACGGAACGACCCGGCCCGGTACCGGATCCAGCCGATTCGCCAGAGGGCGTCCGCACGGGTCCCGGCACTCTCACGAGACTGCGCGGCCTGACGATACCGTGCAATCGCTTCATCAAACCGGCCCCCGTCCTCCAGCCAGGTTCCCTCAAACAAGAGAATCGCCCCCCGCTGTTCGTCGGACAGAGACAGCTTCGGGAAGGACTGGCGGAGCGCGAGCAGGCGCGCCCCATCCCCTTGTCTCAGATAGATCCTCGCCAGCCAGACGGCAGCCTCATCCGATTCTGCGATCCGCTCCGCGGCCAGCCCCTGGAAGATGTCTCGGGCTTGCTCATAGCGCCTTAGCCGGACGAGCGCCAGGCCGAGTTTAAGCCTCGCCTCGTTGCGGCGCGGATGGTTCGGAGCCGCGACCAGGAACTTCTGCATCTCGTCGACCGCCTCAACATGCAGCGACAGGTTGAGAAAGGAGACGGCTCGCCCGTACAGGTCGTTGGGCATGGGGCGCCAAGCCTCACCGTTCACGCTCCGGCTCAGTTGAGCCATCGCGACGCCCGCCTCGGGCGTGTTGGGGTACCGCACCCAGAGCTGTCTGAGCGTGGCCAGGGCGTCATCGGGACGGTTCTCGCGAAGTTGACAGTCCGCAAGGCTCACCAGCGCGGGTGGCGCGCTGGGATCCTGAGGCTCCAGGGACACCGCTCTGTCGAGAAGGCCGATCGCGTCGGCGCATTGCCCCGCCTTATACCAGGCCTCGCCGCCTCGAAACGCGGCCTGACTCACGAGCAGCGTGTCGGGCACGGCCTGCGGAATGACCTCGAACAGGGCCGCGGCTTGCGACGCATCACCCAGCTTCAGCAGGGAGCCCGCGATCCAGAACCGGATATAGTCTTCGAGGAGAGGAAGATCCCGCTGAGCGGCTTTGAGAAAACGAACGGCTTCGGCGGGGTCGCGCTCGGCCAGGAGCACGCCCATCAGCAGACCCGCCCGTTTCGCCCAGATGGAGCCCGGGTACTGCTCCATGACCACCCGAAGCCGGTCGACCATCGCCTGAGACTTCTCTTGGTCGACCGCACTGCCTCCGGCCTGCGCCATCTGACCCCGCACGGCGCTGAAACACTCTTCCGCCGACCCGCAGGTCGGGTCAGGCTGAGCATTCGCCGCAAGAACCTTGGTCGCGACCGTGCAGCCCAGGAGGAAGACGACGGCAAGCGGCAGGGAGAACCCGATCAGGACAGCGACCGATGGTCGTGTGAGGCGCATTCGGGACATGGGTCTCACGCTGGTGATTGCCTACAACAGGCGTCATTATAGCAAAGCTTGCTCGGTGAGACTATGAAGGCGTCGTACCCGCGATGCCTTGTCACGGGCTTTTCGGCTGTGTTACGCTCGCGCCATGGCGCGTAGTGGACGACCACCGGCTTCGCCGCACGGGGCTGGCACCAACCTCCTAGAGCTCGACCTGAAGTCGGCCGAACGGTTGGTGCGCGACCTGGGCTGGCCGCGGTACCGAGCCCCACAGATCTTCCGTTGGCTGTACCAGAGCCGGGTCCGAGACATTGAGCGGATGACGGATCTTTCGCAAGCGGAACGGGCCCGACTCCGGACAATGGCCACGATCGAGCGGCTCCACGATTGCCATGTCCTGACGTCCGCCGACGGAACCCGGAAATTCCTGGCCCGCCTCGAAGACGGCCTGATGGTTGAAAGCGTCCTCATCCCCGAGGATGGACGGCTCACCCTCTGCCTCTCCACACAGGTCGGGTGTACCCTCGATTGCGGCTTCTGCCTGACCGGCCGGATGGGACTGAAACGAAACCTCAAGGCGCACGAAATCGTGGACCAGGTCCTGACGGTGCAGGACCGGCTCGAGACCGGCGAGCGGCTGACCAATCTCGTTCTGATGGGGATGGGTGAGCCGCTGGCCAATCTGGACGGGGTCACGGAGGCGATCGCCCGGTTGACCGACACCCAGTGGGGCGTCGGGATTCCGGCGCGGCGGATTACCTTGTCCACCGCGGGACTGGCTCCCCGCCTCAAGGACGTGGCGACCCTGGGAATCAACCTGGCCGTCTCGCTCAACGCCACGACCAACGAACAGCGGGATCGGCTGATGCCGGCCATCAATCGGTTGCATCCCCTGAACAGCTTGTTGGCCGCCTGCCGCGCTTTTCCCCTGCCGCCCCGCCGGCGGCTCACCTTCGAATACGTGCTGTTGGCGGGGATCAACGATACCGAGCAGGATGCCAGGCGACTGGCGAAGCTGCTGAGCGGGATGCGCTGCAAAGTCAACCTGATTCCCTTCAACGAATTCCCCGACTCCGGGTTCCGGCGTCCGGAGGAGTCTGCGGTCCTGCGCTTCCAGTCGGTGCTGCGAAAGGCCGGCCTCCACGCCTTCATCCGCAAGAGCAAGGGGCGCGATGTCCTCGGCGCCTGCGGTCAGCTCGGCCAGGTTCCCGAGAGGCGGGAAGCCGCGATCTTGACGCCGGTGGGCGCCTGACATGCGCCCCTCTCACGGAGCGTTCGTCCGCATGTCGCTGAGCCGTTGGATCCGCACTCCCCTCCTGGTCCTCCCGCTGGTTCTGTTCCTGTGGCCCGGCACTCCCGTGCAGGCTTCAACGGTGCGGGAATCTATCCTGGCCAACGGCATGAAAGTGCTGCTGGTGGAGGTGCCGAAAGCGCCGGTGGTCACCGTCCAGATTTGGTACCGGGTCGGCTCACGCAACGAGGTCATGGGCCGGGCCGGACTGTCGCACATGCTGGAGCACATGATGTTCAAGGGGACCGAGCGCTACCCGAAGGGGACCTTCTCGCGCACCATCCGCAAGAACGGCGGGAACGACAACGCCTTCACGAGCCAGGACTACACCGCCTATTTCGAAAATCTGGCGGCTGATCGGGTGGAACTGGGCCTGGAGCTGGAGGCCGACCGGCTTCGAGGCTTGCTCCTCGATGAGAAGGAATTCCAGCTCGAGCGCGAAGTGGTCAAGGAAGAGCGGCGTCTTCGCACGGAGGACGATCCGCAGGCCTTTCTGGTTGAATCGCTCTTCGCCCAGGCGTTTCTGATGCACCCGTACCACTGGCCGGTCATCGGGTGGTTTCCCGACCTGAACGCGATGACCCGCGAGGACCTCAAACGTCACTACGACAGCTATTACGTGCCGAACAACGCCACCCTGCTCGTGGTGGGGGACTTCAAGGCCGACGCCCTGCTGCCCACCATCACACGCCTGTTCGAACCCATCCCGAACAAGCCAGTCCCGCCCCCGCCGGCGGTGACCGAGCCCGAGCAGCGCGGGGAGCGGCGGATCATCGTCAAGCGGGAAGCGCAGGTGCCGTTCGTGATGGCGGGCTATCGCATGCCCAACTATACGCACGAGGATTCCTGCCCCCTCACGATCCTCGAGTCCATCCTGTCGAACGGCAAGAGCTCGCGACTCTACCGAAGCCTGGTGTACGAGCAGAAGATCGCGCTCGCCGTGGGGGGAGAGTATAGCTTGCTCCAAGCCGACCCCGAACTGTTTTACCTGTACGCGGTAGTGAAGCCCGGCCAGAAGGTTGAACGGGTCGAGCACGCCTTGTACCGGGAACTGGCTCGGCTTCAGGCCACTCTTCCGACGGCGCAGGAGCTCCAGCGCGCGAAAAATCAGGTCGAAGCTTCCTATATCTTCGGCCAGGATTCTAACTTTCGCCAGGCCATGCTGCTCGGTCAGGCCGAAACGGTCGGGGCGGGGTGGCGTCACGTTGAACAGTTCCTGGAACGGATCCAACGCGTGACGGCCGAGGACGTCCAACGCGTGGCCCGGCGCTACTTCGTCGAGGAGGCGCGTACGGTCGGGATCCTCATTCCGACCCCGCCGCCCCCAAAATCGGCCGCACAAGGTTCACCACAGAGCTGAGTCCACCGAGGGAGGCGCCCGCAGGTCCACTGATGGCGGCACGACACGGAACAGGCCGGGCGTGTGTCGGAGCGGCGCGACTGATGGTGGCGCTGTTCCTGTGGCTCAGCCTCGCGCTCATGCCGGTTCAGCTTCAGGCTGCGGACATCAACCCGATTCGGTTCGTCCTGCCGAACGGATTGACGGTGCTGGTGCTGGAGCAGCACGCGCTGCCGCTCGTCCAGATCCACGCGCTGATCAAAGCCGGGTCGGCTCAGGACCCGGCCGAGAAAGCCGGGCTCGCCAACCTGGTCGCCAGCCTGCTGGACGAGGGAACCGGCTCTCGCACAGCCAAACAGATCGCCGATCAGATTGAGTTCGTGGGGGGCACCTTGGCTGCGCAGGCTTCGGAAGATTTTACAACCGCCTCGGCGAGAGTGTTGAAGAAGGACACGGAGCTGGGGTTCGAGCTGTTGGCCGATATCCTGCGCAGGCCCGCATTTCCAGAGGCGGAGCTGAAGCGCGTGCGGAGCGAGATCCTGGGAGAGATTGCGACCGAGAAGGACGATCCGGGGCAGGTCGCGGCCAAGGTGTTCAACGAACTGGTGTTCGAGGAGCATCCGTACCGCTGGCCGGTCAACGGCACCGAGGCGACCGTACCGAAGATCACGGGACGAGACATCCTGATCTTTTTCTTGCGCCAATACCGCCCGAATCAGACGATTCTGACGATCGTGGGGGACATCACGGTCGAGCAGGCGCGCCAACTGGTGACCAAGCACTTCGGCTCGTGGAAGCAGGGCGCCTCTCCCGTGCGAACAGCCCGGACCCCGCGGCCTCTTGAAAAACCGGTCGTCCGGCTCATCGAGAAAGACCTGACCCAGTCGACGATCATGCTGGGCCACGTCGGGATCAGCCGCACGAACCCTGACTTCTACGCCGTCACGGTCATGAACTACATCCTGGGCGCCGGCGGGTTTTCCTCACGGCTGATGGATTCGATCCGCGATAATCAGGGGCTGGCCTACGGCGTGGGAAGCCACTTCGAAGCCAATCTGATGCCGGGAGCCTTCTTCATCAGCCTCCAGACGCGCAACGAGACGGCCAACCAGGCAATCGCCGGTGTGCTGACCGAGCTGAACGGCATGAGAAACGCGCCGGTCACGGATGAAGAGCTGGCCGACGCCAAGGCGTACCTGATCGGCAGTTTCCCGCTCCGCCTGGACACCACCGCGAAGCTGGCCGAAGTGTTGAGCTTGGTCGAGTTCTACGGGCTGGGGTTGGACTATTTCACCCAGTATCCACGTTGGATCGAGCGGGTCACCAAAGAAGACGTGCTGCGAGTCGCGAAGCAGTATCTCCGTCCCAGCAACTATGCCCTCGTCGTCGTCGGAAACCTGGCCAAGGCCAAAGTCACGCAGAAGCCGTGAGGGGTGAGGTGTTAGGAGATAAACTCAAGAGGCTTCAGCATCTGTTTGATGAGATGGGATCGGCGCTGGTGGCTTTCTCAGGAGGCATCGACAGCACGCTGGTCTTGAAGGTCGCGCACGATTCCCTGGGGTCACGCGCCGTCGCGGTCACCGCCGTTTCTCCGACGTTCCCCGCCATCGAACTCGAGGGCGCCCGGTGGGTCGCCTCCCAGATCGGCGCCCGCCACTCCATCATCGAGACCGATCAACTCGACATCCCGGAATTCGTCCGGAACGATGCCGGCCGCTGTTACCACTGTAAGACCGACCTGTATCAGGCGCTCAACTCGCTGCAAGGCGAGTTTGGGATGGCCGCGATGGTGGACGGAACGCACCTGGACGATCTGGGCGACGACCGACCCGGCATTCTCGCGGCCCGGGAGTGGGGCGTTCGGAGTCCCCTGGTAGAAGCGGAGCTGTCCAAGGAAGAGATCCGCACGCTCGCGAAGGAACTCGGCCTGTCGAACTGGGATAAGCCCGCGGCGGCTTGCCTCTCATCCCGCATCCCTCGAGGAATCGCCATCACGCGGGAGAAGTTGACCCGCGTCGAGCAGGCGGAGGCGACCCTGTTCCGAGAGGGATTCAAGCAGTTTCGGGTACGGGATCACGGCGAGATCGCCCGGATCGAGCTGGAGGGAGCGGAGTTGCCTGGGGTGCTGGATAGCGCACGGCGGGAACGCATCAGCGCCAAGCTGAAGGGGCTGGGATTTCGGTTCGTGACGTTGGACCTGGAAGGGTATCGCCGGGGCAGCGGCAACGGGGATACAGGGGTAACGGGATAGCGCGGGATACGACGAGGGCTATAGCGCTATCGGGATAGCGGGGTAGCAGGCGCCTGTTACCCCGTTACCCCTTAACCCTTCTACATTTCCCCCTCTACCCCGCTACCCCTCTCGCCGTGGTGCTCCGCCACCGCCTGTAACGCCTCGTCCGCCAACCGGCGATGGTCTGCGTCGTTGAGGCTCCGCCCTACTACCTTTTCCGCGACCAGCAGGGCCAGCTCCGTGGTTTGAGCACGGATCTCCTGGATCGCCTTGCGGCGCTCGTGCTCGATTTCGCTGGCGGCGTCCCCTTTGATTCGCTCCGCTTCCGCCAGGAGGCGCTGCTCGTTTTCCTCCATCAGGCGCTGCGCCCGGTCCTGCGCTCGAGCCAGCACCGCTTCAGCCTCCCGGCCGGCCGCGCTGAGCTTGGCCTCATACTCGCGCAGTTTACGCTCGGCCTCCGCACGGTGGCGCTCGGCCTGCTCCAAGCTCTCCTTGATCCTGCGCTCCCGCGTCTCGAGGGTCTCCAGGATCGGCGGGAAGGCGTACTTGTACAGCACCCACAGCAGGATGCCGAAGGAGACGATTTCCCAGAAGATTAACGACGAGAAGAAATGGGTATCGAACTGTGGCATCTTTCACACCAAGAAGGTTAAGGCTGAGGCTGAGAAAATCCTGAGCAACTCTTCCTCGACCTTAACCTCAACCTTAGCCTGCGGCGTTTATACCGCCTTCCGGAGTCCCATGATGATAAAGGCGATGACGAGCCCGTAGAGCGCGATCGCCTCGACCAGCGCGAACCCAATCCACATGTACTTGCCGACTCGTCCTTCAGCTTCCGGCTGGCGCGCCACAGCCTCGATCATCTTGCCGAAGATATACCCAATCCCCACGCCGGCTCCGGCGAACCCGGCCGCCGCCAAGCCCATCCCCAATAACGCCGCTGCTGCGGAATCCATTGTCTCCTCCGGTTTTAAGTTGCGAGTTATGAGTGTTGAGGTATGAGTTCTTATCTGGTCAACTCGCTACTCATCCCTCATTACTCATCACTTCCTGATTAATGGGCGTGCTCCGCATGTCCATGCAGAGTGATGGCATCGCCCAAGTACACACAGGTCAAGATGGTGAAAATATAGGCCTGAATAAAGGCGATGAAGACCTCGAGCCCGTTGATCGCCACCGTCACCACGAACGGGAGCCAGCCGATCAGAAGCGGCAGCGAGAGCGCCATACCGAACAGCACGGCGAGGACCGTGTGTCCGGCCGTCATGTTCGCGAACAACCGTACAGCGAGGGACAGCGGTCTTGCCAACTGACTCACGACCTCGATCGGGATCATCAACGGCAGCATCCACATCGGCGTGCCGCCAGGCACGAGGATCCCCAGGAACTTGACCCCATGGAGCGCGAATCCGACGACCAGGCTCATGCCGTACACAAAGAGGGCAAATGCCGCCGTCACCGCGATTTGACTGGTTACGGTGTAGGATCCGGGAATAAGGCCCAGCAGGTTGCAGAACAGGATAAACAGAAACAGGGTCGCAAGAAATGGGAAAAACCGCATCCCTTGTTGACCGATCGTGTCCAGGATCATGCCCCGGATGAACTCGACGAACATTTCGGCGAGATTCTGCAACTTCGTCGGAACCATCCTCGGGGAGGACCCCGCCAGGATAAAGACGACGGCCACCAGGGTGATCACCAGCCACATCATCAGCACGGCTTTGTTCAAGGAAATGTCGACGCCGAACAACGAAAGCTGCACGAGCGGATGCAATTCGAATGGATGCAGCGGATTGTCCAAGGGACCTTCCTAACCGTCTTCTAGTCGCCTAAGTCCACCACGCCTTCTGCGCTCAGCGGGTGGCGCCGACCAGGGAGCCTGGCCGCCCGCAGCGGGGTCCCTACACCGGGCGGGGTGCGAGGACGGCCGGGCCGGTCGGCGACAGGACCCGCTGAGCTCTCACCCCTTCCACCGTTGCGCAGTGCGGTACGCGTTCCGGACCCCCGCAATCGCCCCGAGCACCAATCCCGCGACCATGCCCCAGGGTCCGGAGGCAAACAGGTAGGTATCAGCCAGCCAGCCCAGCCCGCCCCCCACAATCAAGGCGCCGAGCAATTCGGTCCCGATCCGGACCGCTTGCCCCAAGCCCGCGTAAAAGGGATCAGTCGAGGGCGGCATAGCTCTCACTACCTCCGCATCGGTTCCCAATGATGCAAGGCGCGAGGAAAAGCGCGCTATTCAAGCAAACTCCCGATGACAATGTCAAGCCGACTCCCGGCTGCCGGACCCTCGGACTGGCCCGTCCTTCCTCCTTGTGATACAACCATGAGCATGATCCGTCCCTCCCGCGCACGGTTCTTGATCGAGGCGCACCCGGAGCCGCTCGCACTCTCCCTTCCGCCGCCGGCTGAGGACCTCTTCGAGCTGTACCGCCGGATCGTCCTGCCGAACCGGCCCTCGTTCCTGCTGGAAAGCGGCAAGGGCGGCGACGCAGTCGCCCGGTACTCGTTCATGGGGAGCGATCCCTACCTCGTGCTCTCGGGAAAAGATCATCGGTACGAATTGCGGGCGCGAGACCGGACCACCGTGAAGGACGGGGATCCCTTCGCTGCCCTCGCCGCGCTGATGCGAAGCTCCCGGATCGCCCGGCCCGAAGGCTTGCCTCCGTTCTTCGGCGGCGCGGTCGGCTTTTTTAGCTACGATCTCGTCCGGCAGTTTGAGCGGCTGCCCACGCTGGCGGCCGACGATCTGCCGCTGCCGGACCTTCAGTTCGCCTTCGTGGATCTCCTGGCCGCGTTGGATCACCAGACCGGCACGCTGCATCTGATCTTTGCTCCCCCGCTCGAGCGACTTTTGGGGGAGCCTCGCGAGAAACTGTACCGGGAAGGATGCGACCGCCTCGCCGAACTCGGAGCGAGGCTGTCGGTTTCCAACAGACCTGGACAGCACGAGCTGCCGACCGGCCTTGAGATCAGACCCGACCAATCCCGCGCCGCCTACATGGAACGGGTCAAGCGGTGCCAGAACTATATCCGCGCCGGGGATATCTATCAGGCCAACCTCTCCCACCGCTTTTGCATTGACTTCAGTGCCCCCTCACCTCCTCCTCGGGGGGGAGAGGAGGCTGCTCGGATTCTGTACGCCCGGTTGCGAAAGGTGAACCCATCTCCCTTCTCGGCGCTGCTCGTGTTTGACGACGTCTGTCTGGTCAGCTCGTCACCGGAACGGCTGGTCCGCTTGCAAGGCCGGCGGGTGGACACCCGGCCGATCGCCGGCACCAGGCCCCGAGGACAGAGCCTGTCTGAGGATCGGCGACTGGCCGAGGAGCTGCTCACCAACACGAAAGAGCGCGCCGAGCATCCATATCGTGTCTAACGTCACGGGAGCATTGCACGAGAAGTTCGACGGCTTTCACCTGATCCGAGCGGTGTTTCCGGGAGGGACCATCACCGGGGTGCCGAAGATCCGGTGCATGGAGATCATTGAAGAGCTGGAGCCGTCCCGGCGCGGCCTCTACACCGGCTCGCTGGGCTATCTGAGCTGGAGCGGGGATCTCGACCTGAACATTGTGATCCGCACGCTGGTCCTGACCGGGGGGGACGGCTATCTTCAAGTCGGCGCGGGGATCGTGGCGGACTCTGATCCTGATCGGGAGTACGAGGAAACGCTGTTCAAGGCCGAAGCGCTGATGGAAGCCCTGAGAGGACCCCGTTAAACGCCATGTGGATTTTCCTGAACGATAAATTCGTGGACCGGAAGGAGGCCGTGGTGTCGGTCTTCGACCATGGGTATCTGTACGGGGACGGCATCTACGAAACGCTTCGGGCCTACGCCGGTCGCATCTTCATGCTCCAGCAACACCTGGCCCGACTGCGGCGGTCGGGTCGCCTGATCGGACTCGACCTTCCAATTCCGGAGAAGGACTGGCCGGCGCTGCTGAGTGCAGCCATCAGCCGGAACGGCTTGACCGACGCCTATCTCCGCATCACCATCTCCCGGGGCGAAGGGGAGATCGGGCTGGATCCCGCGCTCTGCCCACGCCCCACGGCGGTCATTCTGGCCAAGCCGTTTGCACCCTATCCGTCTCACCTCTTCCAGGACGGCGTGAGCCTGGCGATCCTCCAGGTCCGGCGGAACCTCTCCGCTGCCCTCTCCCCGCAGATCAAGTCCCTGAACTTCCTGAACAATATTCTGGCCAAGCAGGAAGCGACGCGAGCCCGGGCGTTCGACGGGATCATGCTGAACGCCGAGGGCCACCTCACGGAATGCACCATCAGCAATCTCTTCTTCGTGCGAGGCGGGCGCCTGTGCACGCCCTCCGTGGAGTGCGGCATCCTGGACGGGATCACCCGGGAGGTGGTCCTCTTGCTGGCTCGCGAGAACGGGGTGCCGATCGAGGAGGGACGTTACAAGGCCGAGGCCTTGCAGCAGGCCGAGGAATGCTTCCTGACCAATACCACCATGGAGATCATGCCGGTGCGGGAAATCAACAATACGCCCGTCGGCTCAGGGCGTCCGGGCCCGCTGACCCTGAAGCTCCAGGAACTCTTTCGCCGCAACCTGTCACGCTTCCTCGAATGAACAGTATGGCACCCGTCTTTATGTCGGAATCTTGACATCATTTTGACAGCCCCGGGGGCCGGTGCTATGGTTGAGTTCATGCACCCCCACCGGCTTCCGCACCGGCCGCGACGCATTTTACGACACGCCGTGCTTCTCGGTTCCGTGACCGCTCTTCACGTGTTTTTCATTTCCCTGATGCCGCCGGCCGCAAGGGGTGATACCTACCAGTCCCTCGAACCGGACGGCACGCTGTCCTTTACCGATGTCCCTACCGATTCCAGGTATAGAAGAGTTGCGTCCGGTCTCACCGGCATCACTCCCCGCATACCGGTGAGGCATCTTGATAGGACCATTGCGCGCCATTCGCTGCGGCATCAGCTTCACCCTGCCCTGCTGGCCGCCATCATTAAAGCGGAGTCCGATTTCGACCCGACGGCGGTCTCGAAGGCCGGCGCGGTCGGGCTCATGCAGCTCATGCCGCAGACCGCGAGGAAGCTGAATGTTCGCAACATCTACGATCCGGACGAAAACATCGGCGGCGGGGCCAGGCTGATGCGATCCCTGCTCGATCGGTTCAACGGCAACCTTCCGCTGGCGCTGGCTGCCTATAACGCCGGCGCCGATCGCGTGGAACGGTACCGGACGCTTCCGCCCATTCAAGAGACGCGTCGCTTCGTGACCAAGGTACTCCGCTTCTACCGGGCCTTTTTGTTCCAGGAGTTCTCCCCCCAATCCCGCCTGTCCAACCAGGCCTATTCGGCCAGGCCCTTCAGCCTGCGTGACCCGGCCTGGGATCGAGGGATCGTGTCGCGTTCCGAAGCCATGAGCAAGTCCTCGCGCTCGAGCCTGCTGTGCTGTCTCCAGCCCGACCGCTTCGCCTCAGGAAAATCCGCACGATAGTGCGCGCCCACGCTGTTTTCTCTCCACAGCGCCGCTGTGGTAATGCACCGGGCCACCCCGATCATGTTCTTGACTTCCAGGTCGCGGCGCGTGCTGAACGGCCGCGCGACGATTCGTTCCCACCGCGACAGTTGCGCCGTGGCAGCGGCCAGCGAGTCGCCGGTTCGCACCAACCCCACCTTTCCCCACATCAGCCGACGTAACGAGCTGCGGAGCTTCTCGGCGTCGTTCAAGACGCACAGCGGTCCGGCGTCCAGGTCGCGAGCAGACAGGAGGGGAGGAGCCGGCCGCCGACTCTGCGAGGCGAAGGAGATGGCCGCCAGCGCCGAGCGCGCGCCGAACACGAGCCCTTCGAGAAGAGAGTTACTGGCCAGCCGGTTGGCCCCATGCACTCCGCTGCACGCCACCTCGCCGGCGGCGAACAGGCCCGGGAGGCTGGTCGCGCCGGACGTGTCGGTCCACACGCCGCCCATCAGATAATGAGCGCTCGGTGAGACCGGGATCCATTCTTCGGTGATGTCGATATCGTACCGGAGGCAGGTGGAATAAATCGTCGGGAACCGCCGCTTGATAAAGGTCGCGCTGAGATGCGTGACATCCAAATACACATGCCGCGAGCGGGTGGAGGCCATTTCGGACCAGATGGCCCGGGCCACGATATCCCGTGGAGCCAGCGGGCCGCCCGCATGATAGCGGTGCATGAACAATTCGCCTTTGATATTCCGCAGTCGTCCTCCTTCCCCCCGGATCGCCTCGGACAGGAGAAACGGCGGACTGGAGGGAAGGTACAGCGCCGTCGGGTGAAACTGCACGAACTCCATATCCTCGAGGACGGCGCCGGCCCGCAACGCCATCGCGATCCCGTCACCAGTGGCGCTCGGGGGGTTGGTCGTCCGCGCATAGACCTGCCCGGCTCCCCCCGTCGTCAGAAGAACCGCCGAGGCCGGGATCACCGTTCGAGTCCGGGAGGCCTCGTCGAGCACCAGCGCCCCGGTGCACGTTCCGTCGGTGATCACCAAGTCCACCGTAAAGTGATGGTCGAGCCGCTGGATCTCCTTGTGTCGGCGCGCCTCGGCCATCAGCACCCGGACCATCTCGTTCCCGGTGGCATCGCCGCGGGCGCGCAGGATACGGCTGCGGCTGTGGGCCGCTTCTTTCGCGAAGGCGAACTTCCCGCCGATCTTGTCGAACTGGGCGCCCCAGCCGATCAGCTCCTGGATACGATCCGGTCCCTCCTCCACCAAGACTCGCACCGCTTCCGGCCGGCACAATCCGTGCCCCGCCGTCAGGGTGTCGGTCAGATGCACAGCGACGTCGTCCTCCTCGCTCATCGCCACCGCGACGCCGCCCTGCGCGTAGCTCGAACTGCTCTCGAGCGGGTGACCCTTGGTGAGCATCAGCACTCGGCCCTGTCGGCTCAGTTCGATCGCGGCCCGAAGACCCGCCACCCCGCTTCCGATCACCAGGAAATCGGCCTGCGGTGTGCGAGTTTTCCTGTGAAGAGCCAACCCGCCACCCATCAGGGCGCTCCACTTCTCCGTGGCTCGGGCGTGCCCCGCCGCGACGCCATCCCGAACGGCAGATCTCCGTCAACACTGTTCAAGAGAATGGATTGCACGCCCACCCATCGAAGCTTGCCGTGTCCCCGCTCCCGCAGACCAGGATCCGCCGACGTCCGTTTCCACTGACCGTGCCAATGCACGAACACATCGATGGTATCGCCTTCGATCACGATCCGCTCGATCGAGAAATCGAGGGAGATTTCCTGGAAGTGCTGAAAGTCCTTCGATATCTCACGCTCCAACCGGTCCAGCGGATCGGACGGAAGCATCAACGACCGGACGCCGGACAGATCTTTCTCAACATACGCCTTCTTCAGGGAGTCGACGGCCGCGTCGATCCGCCGGTACCGCGCGTGGTCGAGAGGATACCGGACTTCTTTGGAGGAACAGCCCAGAGCCTGAACGAGGCTCCAGGCCAGACAGAGGAAGACCGCCCACCACACCCGCCCGAGACGAGTCGACATGCCGCAGTATAGGAAGAGGGAGATCGGGGCGTCAAGCCGTGCGGTCAGCAATCCGACACCGCCCTGACGGCGTCGCGTGGTGGCATCGTCGACGTCTGGATGCGGACGGAAGGGGATGTGATCAATTTCTTGACACGCTCCGCGCGTCTGTGCTAGGAAACGCTTGGTTTTTCAGTTGATTCAGCGCAGTACGGTTGCCACGTGCTGCTTGCTTTCGACAGGGAGAATCGATACACTCCGGCTGCGTTGGAGATCGCGTATGGCCAGCGTCCTTAAGAAGCGACGGAAAAAGATGCGGAAGCACAAGCACAAGAAGCTTCGCAGGCGGCAGAAATTTCTGCGCAGGCGGAATTAATCGCAACCCCGAAGGCGACTGGAGGTCACCGTGGCCGAGGGAAAGAAAGCCCGGATTCGAGTCCGAACGGTTAACGGCTCTTACGTGGGGGACTTTCTGATTCCGCCCATGCGCAACCGGGTGTCGGATGTGCTCAATGAGGAGCAACGGCTGTTTATTAACCTCACCGATGTCGTGATTAACGACAAAGAACGGGCCGAATTCGTCTCGCTCAACAAGAACCTGATCGAGTCCATCACCCAGCTCTAGTTCCGCGGCCACTGTTCTTTGCTCCCCTTCCAGAGCGAATACCCTGTCGCCAGTCGCGAACCCTCCGAGCAACTCGCCGCTAGTTAGCATGCGATGGCCTACTACTCCCGCTTCTCTCCATTCCTGAAACCATACCTGCCGCAGATGGTGGGGGCCGCCGTGCTGGTCATGGCTGTCGCCCTCGTCAACCTCCTGCTCGTGCGGTTGGCGGGTTTTCTGTGGGACATCATCACCGTCCAGCACGACCTCAGGAGCATGACGAACGCAATCGGGCTGTTCCTGGGACTGGTCATCGCCCAAGGCATGCTGGCGATGGGACACAGCTACCTGACCGCCTGGGTGTCCCAGCACATCCTGGCGGACTTTCGGATTCACGTGTTCGCTCATCTTCAGAGACTCTCGCTCGGCTTTTTCGCCAAACGCCGGACGGGAGAGATCCTGTCACGTCTCATGAACGACGTGAGTGTCATTCAATCGACGGTGACCGAAACGCCCATCGACTCGGCGAAACAGCTCGTGACCTTGGTCGGCGGCGTCGCATTCTTGCTGGTCATGAACTGGCGTCTCTGCCTGTTGATCCTGATGCTCCTCCCCCTCTTGGTGCTGGTGGCCAGGATGTTCGGACAGCGGCTGAGATCACTGTCGACAGCGATCCAGGACCAGACCGCCTCCACCACCACCCTCGTCGAAGAAGTGCTCGCCGGCATCCGGGTCGTCAAGTCGTTCGTGCAGACCCATCGCGAGGAGGCGCGTTTCGCGTCGCAGCTTCGCACCGCCCTCGAGATGACCCTCCGGAGGGCGGCCGTGCTCGCCGTGTTCATCCCGACGATCACGCTGCTGACCTTCGCCGCGGCCGCCGCCGTTCTGTGGTACGGGGGCAGACAGGTGATCGAAGGCGCCGTCTCGCCGGGTGATCTGTTTGCCTTCGTGCTCTTCGCCGGCATTCTCATCGGCCCCTTCGGTTCAGCCGCCAGAGTGTTTGCGCAGATCAAGGAAGCCCAGGGTGCCATGCAGCGGGTGTTTGAAATTCTCGACACCCAACCGGAGATCAGGGATCGACCGGACGCGATAGATATGCCCCCGATCCGCGGCCATGTGCGCGTCGATCGGGTGGGCTTCGCGTACGACCCCAGACAGCCTGTTCTGTGTGAGGTGTCGTTCGAGGTCAGGCCCGGAGAGATGGTGGCGTTCGTCGGTCCCACCGGTGCCGGCAAGACCACCTTGGTGAACCTCCTGCACCGCTTCTATGACCCGACCGAGGGCTCCGTGACCATTGACGGTCACGACCTCCGCATGGTTCGTCTCGACAGTCTGTATCGACAGATTGCCCTGGTCCCCCAGGAAACCATGCTGTTCGGGGGCACCATTCTGGACAATATCCGGTATGGCCGTCAGGAGGCGACGGAGGAGGAGGTGATCACCGCCAGCCGTGCCGCCAACGCGCACGACTTTATCCTCGCGACTCCGGACGGATACCGGACGCTCGTGGGCGAAAAAGGGGTAAATCTGTCGGGCGGCCAGCGGCAGCGGCTGGCGATCGCCCGGGCGGTGCTGAAGAACCCCCGAATCCTGATGTTGGACGAGGCGACGTCAGCCTTGGATTCCGAATCCGAGATGCTGGTTCAGGACGCACTCGACCGGTTGATGTCAGGCCGGACCACCTTCGTGATCGCCCACCGGCTGACCACCGTGCAACGGGCCGATCGCATCTTCGTTCTGAACAAGGGACGCATCGTGGAGGAGGGAACCCACACGTCGCTGATGGAACGGAAGGGACTCTATCACTATCTGTATACGCTCAGGCTGGAAGAGCTGATGGCTGATAGCTAATGGCTGCTCACTTCACCTTCGAGAAATCCGCCTCAAATTCTTCCGTCTTCCCGTCGGGGAAAAAGATGACCACCTTGGTCTTGGCGCTCGGATCGAAGCCGTCATACGCAAACCGCGCCGTAAATCGGGAACGATAGGCCGGGCCCTGGCCCTCGTTCTTGCGCCCCCGTTCCGCCGGCCCCATATCAATCGGATGGATCGTCTTGGAGCCCTGCTGGAACGCGACCTTGACACCGTCGGCAAAATATTCGTCGTCTCCGCAGAGTTGGATCTCGACCTCCATGTTCGGCATGTCGACGACCTTTTGGATGAACCCGTCGGGCATGCGCACTTCTTTTTTCTGTTTCTTCGATTCCGTCGCTTCCTGCCGGCCAAAGGCCTCCAATCGATACCGCTTGGTCCGTAGAATGGCGCTGGCGCCGCAGGGGTCTTTCTCCGGATCGGCGCCGACGCGTGTCGTGAGCGAGACCTGCTTCATGAGCTTCTTGATTTCTTCATCCGGCTTGGACGATTCGGCCGCCTTCTCCATCGGCGCGCGTCCGGCTTCAAGCGCCTTCTTGGCCTCCTCCATCGTAAGTTTGACATCGATGGCATAGGCCATCTCTGCTGATCCCATCCATGCCGCAACCGACCAGGCCATGACGAGCGCCCCGAGTGCGGCGCGACCTTCAATCGGCCGACCTCCCGCCATGGGTGCGGAACGCATACGTCTCCTCCTTCGATCACCGCGGCACCACCGTGCGCGGCAGCCGGCCATCATGCCATGAGCAAGCGGGCTCGGCCAATCGGGCGCCATTGTAAGCAAATCGCCGGACCTTTTCAATCGGGAGTACCGCCTCGGCCGCGGGTTGGCGGGACCGCTCACGCTTCGACCCTATTCGGTGGCGACTGGACCACTTCGTGCACTGATCTGGTATACTCGGGGCTACGTCACCTTCCCGGAGCTCGACACAACCGAACTCTCAGCAGACGGAGACGCTCTGTTACCATGACTTTGCCGGGCGACAAGATTCGCGATGGGCGCGGCGAGCATCCTTCTTCGTTGGTGGCTCACGTAATGAGCCCGGGCGTCGTCCAGATTCCCGGAGACGTGTCGGTTCGTGACGCCGCGGTGATCATGCAGAAAGAGCATGCCCCCTGTGTCATCGTCAGAGACTCGGATGACAAGATTGGCATCATGACCCATTCGGACATCGTTCACAAGGTGGTCGCGCGGGGCCTCGATCCTGACGAGGTGGAAGCGAGCACGATTATGTCCAGCCCGGTGTATGGCGTTGAATTCAACCAAACCGTCGAGAGCGCCGCGACCGTGATGGCGACCCACGGTGTCCCTCTGCTCCTCGTCACGAGGCAGAACCAGCCCATAGCAATCCTGGCGGCCCGAAACATAGTGTGTTCGCCCGCACGGAGCGGGTCCCGCATCGCCGTCTCATTGAAAGTGCATGATGGGAAGCCAGCACTGACCACGCAGGTCGCGGCCATCTCGCAATTGAGTCACCTCGGCGCGTTTGTCGAGATGCCGACCCCCTTCTCTCCCGGCACCAGTGTGAGTCTGAATTTTTACCTCCCCGGATCCGGCCGTCAGATCCAGGCTCATGCGACGGTCCTGAAGAGTCGTGGCCGGATGGGAACGCCGAGGGGAGCTCTGGAAACCCAGCCGGCGGGCATGGAGGTTGAATTCACGCGTCTGGCAGGCTCCGACCAGTCTCAGATCACAGCCTGGGTGATCCGCTCGCTCTACAAATAGTCAGGAGCGCCCCGACCCGCCACTCCGCGTCGCGTTCATGCTGTTGTTTTGACCATCCGCCAGTCACCTGATAAGATTTGAGACACGTCGAACGCCCAGGAGAGCGGAGCATGGCCAGCCGACCGTCGCTGACGAACGAGGAACTCCTCAAGCAGATCCAAGCCATGCTGGGCGGATCCGATGACGATCCGCAAAAGGTGTTCCTGAAGGAGATGCTGCTGGGAGTCCTCAAGCTGCATCACCCCCGGCTGGATACGCTCGACATCAAGATCCTGAATCGGACGCTGAAAGAACTTCGCTACGCATTCAAAGTCTTCCACCCATACCGCCACCGGCCCAAAGTCAGCCTGTTCGGTTCAGCCAGGACGCAGTCCGACGATCCCAACTATCAATTGGCGTACCGATTCGCTCGGCTCCTGGCCCGGCGAGGGTACATGGTGATCACCGGCGGGGCCGACGGGATCATGCGGGCCGGCCAGGAGGGGGCCGGGAGGGAGAGCAGCTTCGGCGTCAACATCATGTTGCCGTTCGAGCAGGGCCCGAATGCGATCATCGCGGATGATCCCAAGCTGATCACCTTTAAATATTTCTTCACAAGGAAGCTGTTGTTCGTGAAGGAATCCGACGCCATCGCGCTGTTTCCCGGCGGCTTCGGCACGCACGACGAAGGCTTCGAAGTGTTGACACTCGCGCAGACCGGCAAGAATAAACCCCAACCGATCGTCTGCCTGCAAGCCCCGGGCTGCGACTACTGGGACCACTGGCATGCGTTTATCACCGATCAGCTCTTGTCCCGCCGGCTCATCAACGAGGAGGACCTCGGCCTGTTTAAAATCTTCGACTCTGAGAAAGCCGCGGTGGAGGAGATTGAGACCTTCTACCGAAACTATCATTCGATTCGGTTCGTGGACCAGCATCTCGTCATGCGAATCAAGCATCCCCTGTCGCCCGAACAACTCGCGACCCTTACCCGGGAGTTCACCGATTTGCTGGACGAGGGCTCTTTCGAGCAACGGGGGCCACTTCTAGAGGAACTCGACGAACCGTCCTTGAAAGACCTCCCTCGCCTGGTCTTCCTCTTTAACCGTCGGAGCGCCGCCCGCCTCCGGCAGCTGATTGATCGGATCAACACCTTCTCGGCCCCGACCCCCGTTCCCTCGCCCAGCCAGCCCACAGCAGCCTGATCGACAGCCACCACAGTTTTTTGCCGGAGAGGGGTTCAATCGAGCAACAATCGTGGTATGCTTGCCGCGCAGGCTATGAGTCGTCCTCACCCCAAGCACAACCCCACGCCGGCTCCCGACGTCGTCCTGTACCACGCGGAGTGTCTGGACGGCTTCGGCGCCGCGTGGGCCATCTGGAAGCGATTTCCCTCTGCCCGATTCGTCCCGGTCAAGCACGGGTTCCCTCCGCCTCCTGATCTGGCCGGCCGGCACGTGGTCATCGTTGACTTCAGCTATGCGAGAGCGACGCTGGAAGCGATGGCAAGTGAGGCCGCCAGCTTGCTGGTGCTGGACCATCACATCACCGCCCAACAGGCGCTGACCGATCTCCCGTTCGCCCGCTTCGAGGAGAAGAAGTGCGGGGCGGTCATGGCCTGGGAGTGGGCGCACGCGACTCCCGTTCCCTGGTTGCTGGAATACGTGCAGGACAAAGACCTGTGGCACTGGGATCTCCCGGCCAGTCGGGAGATCAACGCCGCGCTGGCATCCTATCCGTTTGACTTTCCCCTCTGGGAAGGGTTCCGCCAGGAGACACTGGAGGCCGAAGGGCGGGCGATCCTGCGCTACGAGAACGAGCTGGCCGGGAAGATCGCGGCGGAAGCGGTGCTGGTCTCGTTCCACGGCGAGACGGTCCCCGCTGTCCACAGCGCCGTGCTCACCAGCGAACTCGGCGAACGGCTGTCCCGCTCCCACCCCTTCTCCATCATCTGGCACGAACGGGACGGCCGCCGGTACTACAGCCTCCGGTCACGCGCGGATGGGGTCGATGTCGCGGCCATCGCCACTGCGTACGGAGGCGGCGGCCACACGCATGCCGCCGGCTTCTCCGTCCCCCTTGGCCCGGGTGACCCGTTCCCGGTGCCTCCGATCACGCAGCTCAAGGCGAAGGCTCGATGAACAGGCCGACGCCCGCGGGCAGAGGCGGCGGGGAACACCCAGGAGGCCATGGCCGACGTAACCGACTGCCGTGATCCCTCTCCACGACGACAACCCGACTCAGCACACCCCGGTCCTGACCATCGCCGTCATCGCGGCCTGCGTGCTGGTCTTTCTGTACCAGGTCTCGCTCCCCGAGGAGTCGGGACGACTGTTCATCCAGCGCTACGGGGCCATTCCGGCAGCGGTGTTTGGACAGACCGCCGCCTTACCGCCTGAAGTCGCAGCGCTCCCCGCGTTCGCCAGCCTGATCACCAGCATGTTCCTCCACGGGGGCTGGATGCATCTGATCGGCAACATGCTGTACTTATGGATCTTCGGAAACAATATCGAGGACGTGATGGGGCACGCCAGGTTCGCCGTCTTCTATCTGGTCTCCGGGATCGTCGCCGCCCTCGGCCACGCGCTGACCGACCCTGCCTCCGCCGTGCCGATGGTGGGCGCGAGCGGAGCCATCTCGGGGGTCCTCGGCGCCTATCTCCTGCTCTTTCCGCGGGCGCAGGTCCTCGTGCTGGTCCCTCTCGGCATGTTCACCAGAATGATGTACGTGCCGGCCGGCCTCGTGCTGGGATTCTGGTTCGTGCTGCAGCTCATCGTCGGAAGCATGAGCCTGGGGAGTGGAGGCGGGGGGGTGGCGTGGTTCGCGCACGTGGGAGGGTTTCTCGCCGGCATGGCACTGATCGGCCTCTTTAAGCGCCCCGAGGTGCCCTTCTTCGCTCCACAGCGACATCGGCCCTGGAGGCCATCAGACTGGTAAGCAGACTGGCGCCGGCTTTCATCCTGCCTGGCCCGGCTATCCCGACTTCGTTGCCTGCTTCTTTGATTCAGACGACGCTTCAAGGACCGCCCGGGTTTGTTCAGCCCGAAACCGTATGACCCTGGCACGGATTGCCGGAGAGCGAACGGCCAGGATTTGGGCGGCCAGCAGTCCGGCATTCTCCGCCCCGCCGATGGCCACCGTGGCGACTGGCACGCCGCGCGGCATTTGCACCATCGACAGCAGGGAATCGAGGCCCCTGAGATGTTCGGTCGGGATCGGCACGCCGATCACCGGTAAATGCGTCTTCGCCGCCACCACACCCGGCAGGGCTGCTGCGCCTCCCGCGCCGGCCACGATGACCTCGATGCCGCGGTCCGCTGCCTGCTCCGCATACTGAAACAGGCGATCCGGAGTCCGGTGGGCTGACAGCACCAACAGCTCGCTCGGCACCCCGAGGTGCGTCAGGACCTCTGCGGTCTTCTCCAGCACCGGCAGGTCGGTTTTGCTTCCGCCGAGGATACCGACCAGCGGTGACGCATTTCCAGGCTTTCTCTCACGCGAACCTGGCATTGAAACCTCCTTGTCAGGAATGACTCGTGAACACCCAGCGGCTCGGAAACGCTCGCTGCTGGCGGTTCCCTGTGCGTGGCGCGCTACCTTAGCCTTTGTCCGACGGAAGCGTCAAGGTCAAAGGGCCGTGACGGCTCCGGCGGGCAAGCCGTTTGACCAGAAGCTAACGAATCCATTATAGTTATAAGCAAGGTTGTGTCCCTGGGAGGCTTCCTGTGCCGGAGACCCTGAAAGGGAGGATGCTGGGGCTCGTCGACCAGCCGACGGGGTTGGACGATATTCAAGTTGATCACTTGGCCGCATCCACGCGCTTGCAATCCTGGCAAGCCGTGCAGATCCCGGATCGGCTGCGCTTCTCGGCCTGGCTGGCGGTCACGCTCCTGCTGGTCGTCGCCCTCATCATCGCCTTCGTCCCCTGGACACAGACCATTACCACCACCGGTCAGCTCTCGGCCTATTCCCCGTATGAACGCCCTCAGGATATCGAAGCTCAGATCACCGGTCGCATCAGAAAATGGCACGTCTACGAAGGGGTGCGGGTGAAACAGGGGGACCTGCTCCTCGAGCTGGACGACTGGGATCCTCTTTTCATGGCACCCGACCTGCTTCCGCTGCTCGAACAATCCAAGAGTGCGCTGGAGCTGAACCGTAAGGCGGCGTTAGACCGTGCCGATCAGCTGGAAAAGCGAATCAAGGAAATGCAAAACCTCGTCAAAGCGGCGGTCCCGTCCGCCGAAGCCCGGGTGGTCGAGGCCGAAAACAAGGTGCGGGAAGCCGAACAACGCGTGGCGGCTGCCAAGATTGCCGTGGACACGGCTGAGTTGAACGTCGGCCGACACAAACAACTGGCTGAACGGGGCCTCGTCTCCCAGCGAGAGCTGGAATTGACTATCCTGGCCGCGATCGGGAGCAAGGCGGAGCTACAAGGTGCCGAAGCGGGGCAGCAAGCCGCCCAGCAAGGAATGCGGGCCCTGAGCTTCGGCCGTGATCAGATCAGCGCGGACGTGTTGCAGCGCCTTCTTGATGCCGAGGCCAGCCGGGCAGGAGCGCTGGCCGACGCGGCCCGAGCGACGGACCAGTTGGCAGCCCTGGCCCTTCGCCTTTCAAATGCCACACAACGGAGGATCGCCAGCCGCATCTATGCCCCGATTGACGGGACGCTGGTGCGGATGGCCGAGGTGGGTCCCGGTGAGACGGTGAGGCAAGGCGACAAGATCGTTCGGATCTCGCCATTGAGCGCGGACAAGGCGGCGGAGTTGTGGGCGGACGGATTAGATTCCCCCTTGCTGAACGTCGGCCGCAAGGTCCGGCTGCTCTTCTTTGGGATCCCCGCCATTCCGCTTCCCGCATGGCCTGAGCTGATGGCCGGCACCTATGGTGGCGTGATCAAGGTGGTGGACCAGGTGGACGACGGAAAAGGCAATTTCCGTTTTTGGGTCGTCCCGGACCCAGAGGACAGACCCTGGCCCGAGCAGAGTCACGTCAGGCAAGGGACCAAGGTCATGGGATGGGTGATTCTGAATCGAGTGCCCCTGTGGTACGAGCTGTGGCGGCGTGTGAACCTGTTCCCCCCCGACTACCAAGAGAGGGCACCGACCTTGCTTGACACGCTGTTACCCAAAGCCGGCAGAGGTGCAAAGTAGACGCTCACCCGATCACCGCACTGGCCAGTTTCCCTGCGCGCAGCCCCTTTCGCCGCTACCCTCAGTGTCGCCCCGGACGTTTCCGCGTACAGCAGGCTTGAGGAAAGGAGAACATCCAATGATGCAGACGCTCAAGGCAACGATCCCTCTGGCGCTGACTTTCATAAGCTTCGCCTTTTTTGGCATCGTTCCTCCCATCGACGCCGCGGAAGAGGGCAAGACGAAATCGTTGGCGCCGATTCCTCTGACGCTTGAGGAGGTCCTCGCACGGGTGGACCGGTCTCATCCCTTGCTGAAAGGATCGGGCACCGAAAAAATCGTGGCCAGGGGGAGGCTGCTGAGGGCTTTGGGCGCCTTCGAGCCGGCCCTGGTCAACGATTGGGAGCTGGAGCGGCTGGTGAAGAGCGGAAGTACTGTCTCCGTCGGGTTTAACGACAGCTTTCTCGATGTGAGACACCCCTCAGGGATCAGGACGATCGGCGGCTTTCGTGTCGGCATCGGCCCCATCCAGATCGCGGACTTGGCAGTTAATGGCACGAATCAGCCGATCATGGGCTTCTCGATGCCCTTGCTCAGGGGCCTCATGGTGAACCCGGAGAATGCCGAACTGCAGAGGTCCGGCCTGGCTGACCCTCGGGCCGACATCCAGGTCGCGCAGACTCGCCAGGATTTGTTTCTGGCTGGAGCCGGGCAATACTGGGAATGGGTCGCCGCCTGGAAGCTGGCGGACGTCCAGCGGCGGGCCTTGAAGGTGGCGGAAGACCGGCTGAAACAGATCGAGCAGCGAGCGAAGGCCGGCGCCGTGGCGCCACTGGATGTGGTCGAGGCGAACCAGGAAGTTCAGCGTCGGAGGGAGATTCTGATCGGCGCCACGCGCGCGTTCGAACAGGAGCAGTACCGGCTGTCCATGTTCCTCTGGGACCGAGACGCGCCGATGACACCGGATGTGGAGCGAGTCCCCGAGTTTCCGAGGCAAGCCGAGCTGCCGACGACTGAGGCGGTGCAGGCGGATAAGCTGAACGCCAGGGCGACGAGGCCGGAAGTTCTCGAGGTTGCGATTGAAGCCAGGGTGAACAATATTGATCTGGAACTGGCGAAGAACAACCTGCTGCCCATCCTGAATGCCGAAGCGGAGCCCTCCCGAAAACCGGGCGAGTTTGTTCTCGGTCTGGGATACCGGTTCGGCGTCGAGATGCGAATCCCGTTTCTCCAGCGCCGAGCGCGCGGTGAGGTGCTCGAAGCGCAGGGGAAAGCGGACCGATTCGTCCTGGTCCAAAAGTTTCGTGAACAACAAGTCATCGTGGACGTGGATAACGCGCTGTCGGCCATCGAGCGAGCCAAGCAACGGATTGCCGCCTCGTTCCAATCGCTACAACTGGCCAGAACGCTGGAGGAGGGAGAGCGGTTCCGGTTCAGCCTGGGCGCGACCAGCGTGCTGTTCGTCAACCTGCGCGAGCGAAACGCGGTGGACTCCGAGAACCAGTGGATCAGGGCGAAGGCGGACTACCAGAAAGCGTTGGCGCTCTATCAGTGGGCCATCGGGGCCTGGGGGAAAAGCCCGGCGCCGGCGGTCCCTGTCTCGTACCGCCCGATCCCGTAAGTGACGCGGGCCTGTGGCGTTTTCGCGTTCCCTCTGATAGGCTATGCGACTGAGCGGCTGCCTTCAAGATAGGACGCACCGGCCCGTCGGGAGGCGGCAGGAAGCTGACGCCTTGGTTCCGACGGGCAGGTCTTCGGCTCAGACCTGGCGCGGAGAATCGGCATGACGACGGCCAGCCCCGACACCCCGAGCAGCCAGCAGAGGACAGACCTCTTCCGAAGCACGCTCGCCCGCGTGGGCTTGTTCTTCCGGCTTGAGAAACGCATTCTTGGGCTGTTTTTGTCCTACGCCCTTGCCATCGCTCTCTTCTCCCTCATCATTCCGTTGACCGTGCAGGAGCTGATCAACACCTTCGCGTTCGCGATTCAGCCGATCATGATCGTCACCCTGGCCTCGATCATGATGGTGATCCTGCTCTGCGTGGCGGCGTTCAGGGCGTTGCAAGTGTACGCCGAGGAAATCCTAGAGCAGCGGATCTTCGCGCGGTTGGCGCTGGCGCTGTCTCAGCAACTTCCCCGCTTTCGCGAGCAAGGCTTCAGGCCCAGATATGTGAACTATTTCCTGGAAACCGTGCTGATGCAGCGAGCCCTCGCGACGTTGCTGGTGGATCTCATGAACGTGGTGGTGGGCGGCTTCGTGGGGATGACCATTTTGGTCTTTTACCACCCGTACTTCCTGGGGTTTAACGCCTTCCTGCTCACGGGCTTCGCAGCGGTCGTCCTCTTGCTCAGCCATGGCGGTCTCAGAACGACGTTACGGATGTCCGAAGCCAAATACGACGCCTTCCACTGGATGCAGGAGATCGCGTACAACCTGCTCCATTTTAAATCGACCGTGAGCACCCCGCTGTTGCTGAAAAAAACGGATGAGCTGGTCAGCACCTACCTGGCAGCCAGGCGGGAGCGCTTCAATGTCGTGATCCGCCAATTCCTGGGATCCGTCGGATTTCAGGCCGTTGGTCACAGCGGGCTGATTCTCACCGCGGGATGGCTCGTGGCCATCGGTCAACTTACCTTGGGCCAATTCGTGGCTGCGGAGGTCATCGTCGGCACCTTACTGCTGAACTTCGATTCGGTGGTGAAGCGGATGTACGTCGTCTGGTATTTCTTCACGGCCTTGGCCGAGCTGGATTTCCTCTTCTCCCTCCCCAAGGACATGGAACCTGGCAAGCTCGCCGTTCCGTTGCCGGACCCGACCGTCCACGGCGTAAGGCTCACCTGCAAAGACGTGACGTTCTCGTACCTGGGCTCAGCAACGGTGTTCGAAAACTTTAATCTGGAGGTCGTGCCCGGAGAGAAAGTGGCGATCTTCTCCGCCACGAGCACCGGCAAGACTACCCTGGCGCGGGTCCTGGCCGGCCTCTATCACCCGACGAGCGGAGTCATTCGGTATAACGGCGTGGACCTGCGCGATCTGGATATGGACTCTCTCAATGCCTGCCGTGGCCTGATGCTGGATTCCCAGCTCACACTGTTCGAGGGGACCCTGGAGGAGAACATCACGATGGGTCGCTCTTCGATTCCGTACGAGGATCTCCGGTGGGCTCTTCGGTTCGTCGACATGGAAGACGAGGTGGATGCGCTTCCGCTGGGTCTGAAAACACCGGTCAGAGCCAAGGGGACAAGGTTTACGACCAATCAGATCATGCGGATCCTGGTCGCCCGCGCGATCGTCATTCGTCCGCAGATCCTGATCTTTGATGGGACCCGCACAGCGTCCCGCCAAGCACTCGAGAAACCCTCCTTCGAAGGCTCTGCTCCAAAGAGGAACCCTGGTCCGTGATCTTTGTCTCCAATGACCCCACACTGACGGCCCACGTCGATCGCCGCCTGGCCTTGGACTGATCCCTTGCTCTCAAGGCTGACGGGCCTTTCTCATCACTCCGTTGATCTGTTAGACTATAGCCAATAACCGGCGGGAGGCCATCGAGGCAGCGGCCCTGGCCTGTGGAGAGAGCACATAACTTGGGAGAGACGCTGGTGGGCACTCGGTTCCAATTTCGATCTCCTCGGCCGGCCTGGACCCAGATCCTGGTGAGCCTGCTGATTGCGGCCCTCGGGCTGATGGGGGCCCGAGCCCTGAGCGAAGTGGACCAGGACCTTCGCATCATGTACACCGAGTACACCTTGGGCGCCACAGACCTCGCCCACATCTCGGCTGATGTCATGCGGTACCGGACCATCATCGTTCGGAGCCTGGAGGCTCCCACCCAAAAAGACTTCGAACGGATCACGAAATCCCTGCCGGATCAGCGCGCCCGCATCCAGCACGCCGTGGATCGGTATGCAGCTGCGACCCTGCGGGTGTCGCGCAGCGGTCGAAGTGAACCTGAAGACATCCAATCGGTGCGGGAAAGCCTCGACGCCTACTTTGCGGCCGCCAGCCGGACTATCGCTCTCTTGAGCCAGGAATGGACCGCCGGCTCCCCGCACGAGGCGGCTGAGCTCAGGCGCAAGGCCGAAGTGCATGCCGCCGACAACGCGGGGCCCAAGCTGATTCAGGTCAGCCTCGCGCTGGACCGTCTCTTGGAAACCGTGGCTGACGTCGCCAAGGACATGCGAGACGAAGGGACCAGAACCATTCGCATGACCAGCACGACGCTCATCATCGGCAGCTTTCTCCTCGCCGTGTTAAACCTGTTCATTACACGAACTCCTCCCCGGGTCGAAGCCGCTCTCCGTCCCTCCGCAGTCCACCGTGAACGCCAAGAGACGCCCGCGTTCTCTCTCCCTCTCGAGCGCACCGATTCCATACGCCGCCGAGAATAGGTCGATCGAACCGATTCACGACCGGCCGAACCTCGCCGCGATGATCGAGCCCGACCGGTTCTTCCATCGCCCGACCGGAAGGTTTGATTGGACCCGGCAGGCGAGCTCCGCTCGAGCGGGCGTTGAGGAAGTCGAGATGATAGGATGCGGCGAGGAGGTCGGAGAGGGGGCACGAGTCTGACGGAAATTTCCGGCGGGCGTTACCTCCGGACTCGCGTCTTTTTCGGGGGAAGGTTCTCCATCGGAATGAAGACCGCCAAGGCGACCACCGTCGTCCACCGGTTGGCCTTCCCAATGGCCGATTGGGTGATATTGAGCGTCCGGACGATCTTGCCTCCCATCTTGAACACCTGCTCCCGTTCTTTCCAGGCGATGTTGGGATCGAACTCGATGCCCAGCGTGGTGGCCAGCATCTGAGCGGCCAGGTCCTCCGTATATTCTCCCGATTCCTCATCGGTCTCTCCATAGGCATGATGCTCGGAAAGATACCCGTACGTGCGCCGGTCGGTGGGGATGGCGAGACCGATGGAGGCGGAGATCAAGCGGTTGCGCTCGTTGGTGTCCGATCGGGCCATCACGCAGTGGGTGATTTCGCCGGGATTCAGCAGCGTTTCGCCGCGCCTCCGCGGAATGATTTTACAGGAAGGGGGATAGATCGAGGACACGCTCACCAGATTGCAGTACGCGACCCCTGCGCTCCGCAACGCCTCCTCGAACGAAGCCAGCTTCTCCCTATGGACCCCGACGCCCCGGGTCAAGAACATATGAGTCGGAACCATCTTCCCTCCCCTCTTTCGTCACGCGTGCGCACTAGACGCCTGACAGCACACACCGGGTGGCAGTTGTACCAATTTAGAGAAGATTCCGCAATATGGCAGGAGAGATTTTTTTATCCGGAGTTCAGGCGTTGTTCGAATCACGGAGGTTCGGCACCAGCAGCTTCAGTTCGGTCATCTCCTCGATGGCGTAGCGCACCCCTTCGCGACCAAGCCCCGAGTCCTTCACCCCGCCATAGGGCATATGGTCCGCCCGGAAGGTCGGAATCTCGTTGGCCAGCACCGTCCCCACCTCAAGCTCGCGGTAGGCCCGGAACAGCCGGCCGACATCGCGGGTAAACACTCCGGCCTGGAGCCCGAAGTCGGAGTCATTCAGCGCCTCGATTGCCCGGCCGAACTGCTGGTACGGCGTGATCGTCACGACCGGGCCGAACACTTCTCGGCACGAGACCTTCATCTCCGGGGTGACATCGGCCAGCACCGTCGCTTCCACGAGTGAGCCCACTCGCTTCCCGCCCGCCAGCACCCGGGCGCCCTGCGCGACCGCCTCACCGACCCAGTCCTCCACACGCCGGGCCGCTGCCTCGTCGATCAGCGGGCCGATCACCGTGGCCTCGTCGAACGGATCGCCTGCTTTGAGCGTGCCGACCCGGGCCAGGACCCCCGCCACAAAGCGATCGTACACGGCCTCATGCACATAGATGCGCTGCACCGAAATACAGGTCTGGCCCGAGTAGACGAAGCCCCCGGCCACGCAGCGCTGAGCCGCCACGTCCAGGTCCGCATCCGGCTCCACGATCACACCGGCGTTCCCACCCAACTCGAGCACCACCCGCTTTTTCCCGCACTTCGCTTTGAGCATCCAGCCGACCGCCGCGCTGCCGGTGAAGCTCAGCAGCTTGAAGCGCGGGTCCGTCACCATCTGCTCGGCCACCGCGTTCTCGCAGGGAACGACGCTCAGAGCCCCCGGCGGCAGCCCCGAATCCAGCACGATTTCACCCAGCATCAGGGCGGTCAACGGCGTCTGGGGAGCCGGCTTCAAGACGATCGGATTCCCGCACGCGAGGCACGGGGCGACCTTGTGCGCGACCAGATTGAGCGGGAAATTGAACGGGGTGATGCCGAGCACCGGCCCGATCGGAAAGCGCCGGACGATCCCAAGATGGCTCTCCGTCCCTGGCGTCAGGTCCAGCGGGATCACTTCTCCCGGAATCCGCTTGGCTTCCTCCGAGGCGACCGTGAACGTCTGGATCGACCGCCCTACCTCGCGCCGGGCGTCCGAGATCGGCTTGCCCGCTTCGGCCGTCATGGTCCGCGCCAACTCTTCGCGACGCGCGGCCAGGGCTTCGGCGATCTTGCCGAGCGCGCCGGCTCTCGCGTGGGCCGGCAATCGCCGCATCGCTGAAAACGCTGTGACCGCCGCCCCGATCGCCTCGTCCGCTTCCGTCTTGCCGGCCTGACACACCTCGGCCACCGTCTCCCCGCTGAACGGGTTGACCACCGGGGCGACCCGGTCCGTGTGCCGCCACCGGCCGCCGATCAGGAATGGCCTTGCCGGCTTCATGTGGCTGTTACTCCGTGGACTCATCGATCGGGATTCTACTGGCGGGAACCTTCGGGGGTTCGACCTCTGCGTGGGCCTTCTCGGCTTTGGCGATCAGTTCCTCGGTCCCCCAGTCCCGGATGGCTTGAAGCGTGAACGCCTCATACGTGGAGATGCCGTGGCAGGTGGGGCAGTCCGGCATCGGCACCTTCCGTCGGAACGCTTCGCCCAGGCAGGACATGCACACCAGCAGATCAGGTTCACCCTCTTCACACTCGACCGGCCAAAATAATTGTTCGTGCGACATAACGCCCTTCTTCCTGTCTGAAATTTCGGATGGAGTCAACCTCTAGCCCATAGCTCGCAGCAGATTGCTCTGCGCCTTTTCCCCCTCGGCTGGGCGCTGCTCACCGTTCACGTGTCAAGGATAGGCTCTCCCTGCCGGGAATTCAACCCTTCCCTTTCGGACTCGGCGCACCGAGCAGACGATCGATCTGTTCCTGGAACACCTTGAAGGGAACCGCTCCCGGGATCGCGATCGGTCGCTGCTGGCCCGTGCCCTGCGTCCTGAGCAGGACAAAGCCGGGGGTGCCGACAAATCCCAGCCTGACACCTTCCTCCCGGTCCCGGCGTATCGCGTCCGTGTGAGGAGCCTCCTCCAGGCACTTCGAGAACAGCGGCAGATCGAGACCGATGGTTTGGGCATGCCGCTGGAGATCGGCCGGCCCTAATCTCCGGTCATCTCCGAACAGTCGGTCATGCATTTGCCAGTAACGACCTTGGTTGCCGGCACACCGGGCAGCCACCGCGGCATCCAGGCCAGGCCCCTGGAACCCACGCGGGAAGTCCCGGTAGAGAAACCGTACCTTGCCGGTCTCAATATAGTCGGCCCGGAGTCGAGGCCAGGTCTCCCGGAAGAATTTAAGGCAAAAGCCGCAGGTGAAATCCGAATATTCGATGAGCGTGACCGGCGCCTGGGGATCACCGCGTACCCGGTCATCGGCGCGTGCGAGGAGATCGGATGGTTGCCCGCTGAGCACCGCCGCCGCCATGAGGAAGAAGAAGCCGACGGTCACGAGGTAGACGGTACAAGTGGAAATAAGCGCGCACTCCCCTTTTGCCTTCCGAGTCTTCACGATTGCCTCTCCCCTTTTTCCGTTTGCCTTGTGCCCCTCGACGGGACGCTATTCGTGATTCGGCGGGACCCCGGCGCGAAGACGCTTCGCCGTCTGCCGGCGTTTCTTCTCGGCCAGCCGGCGTTCGATGGCCGGCTTCGGCTGGCGGGTCGGCACCCGCGGCCTGGGCACCCGGTTCAAGAGCCGGAGTCGCGCGATCAGGCGTTCGAACGCGGTGTCCCGGTTCCGGTGCTGGGATCGCGAATCGGCGGCGATCACCCGCACCCCGGACGGCAGGTGGACCAGGCGAACCGCCGAGTCCGTCACATTCCGATGCTGGCCGCCCGGCCCGGAGGCCCGGAAGGTTTCAACCACCACTTCGCGTTCCAAACGGGCGCGGTCGGTGCTGTAGGGAGGGCCGGAAGATTGCGGAGTCGGTTTCATCCTCCGAACCGGTCGCGGGCGGGCGAACCGTCTGGCACGCGCGGTCAGGCCTTCTCGTGCTTCTCCCGGAACCGTTCCAGCAGCCCCATCATCAGCAGCGGCCAGACCACGGTCGCATCGCTCAACACCTCTGCGTAGCGGCCGCCTTCCTGCGGGGGAACGAACTTGCCCCAGGAAATTCCCTCGTTATACGTGCATCCGCTCAGCCCGCCCCAATAGTCCGGTTCCGGGCAGATGCGGACCCCGTACTGAAACCGCGGCGGCTTCACCGAGAGCCCCAGACGAATGTTGCCGATCTCCACGTAGGGCGCCACCTGTTGCGCCCAGTTCCTCGGTACCCCTCCTCCGATCGTGAAGATGCCCAGGCGCTTGGCCGGCAGCAGTCGTGTCGTATAACTGTTCAAATCCAAGTAAGGGTTATAAGAAGGCAACGCCTGATGCAGGGCATGCAGCACGCCCAGGTCTCCTTCCCGCGTCTGCGCCCGGCTCCGCGCACGATCGAGTTGCTGGCTCATCGCCCACGTCCCCACATCCAGGCCCATCTCGGAATCGGTAAAGGCCGGGATATAGACCGGGACCTGCTTCAGGTAGGCGCTTTTCAGGATGCCGCTCCCTTCGTACTCCTCCGCGAGGGTCTTGCCCACTTCCCGCGTCAACAGTTCCGACGAGAGCGGTTGATCGGCCTTGAGCCGCTTGAGTGTTTGCCCGACCACGTGCTCGACGTAGTTGAGGTTCGCTTCCATCTCCAGCGTATCGTAAATGCGGTTGTACCCCTTCCGGTACAATTCCGCATCGCCCATCGAGGGGCGGTGCCGATAGTGGATCTTGCCCACCGACTCGCTGAGCCCGTGCGCGATCAACGCCCCCGTGGACACCACGCACTGCACCATCCCACGGTCAATCATCGTGCTGATGATCTTGCCCATCTTGGCGATGGTCATGGCGCCGGACACGGTCATGACCACGAAGCAGTCAGGGTCCGCGATCATGGCCGATAAGATGTCATAGGCCTCCCCCAGCCGCCGGCCGCCGAACGCGGTCTTGCTCATCGCGACGAGGAGATCCGAAAAAGAACGAACCTTGGCAGGATCGAGCGGTTCGAGGGGTTCTAGCCCGTCCTGAGCGCCGTCGTGAAATTCGCGTGGCTCCATCGAGCGCCGCTCCTGAGGAACGTCCGCCGGGATTGCGTGACCGCTAGTTATACACAACCAGGTTGTGCGCGTCAATCCGCTACGGGTGCCCGCTCATGGCCGGACAGGAAAGACGGCACACGCCAAGTTTGGTATGAAGAATCTCAGCTTCCTGGTGGCAAAGGACCTCTCCGCCCGCATCTGATCGAAGCGGGCGGTTCAAGCGAAGCTTGGCGTGAAGAATCCAAGCCTACTGGAGGCAAAAAACCTCTCCGCCCGCATGTGATCGAAGCGGGCGGTTCAAGCGAAGCTTGGTATGAAGAATCTAAGCCCACTGGGGGCAAAGTAACTATCCGCCGCGAGTTGATCGAACGCGGCGGTTCAAACGAAGTTTGGTATGAAGAATCTCAGCCTCCTGGTGGCAAAGGACCTCTCCGCCCGCATCTGATCGAAGCGGGCGGTTCAAGCGAAGCTTGGTGTGGTGGTCCCAACGGGATTTGAACCCGTGTCTGAGCCTTGAGAGGGCTCCGTCCTAGGCCAGGCTAGACGATGGGACCAGCCAGGTCGTTCCGGGTGCAGGCAAAATGACTCGAGGCGGGTTGGAATCTATCACAGAGATACCGGCTTTTCAACGCGCACGAGCCCGACAGGCGGAGCATGCCGTAGGGGGTCTCTTGGCTCACGATACACTCGACACCACGATGATAAGCGCGCCCATCAAGCCAATCTTGGTATGGAGGCAGAATTTAAGCCTACTGGAGGCAAAGTAATTATCCGCTCACATTTGATCGAAGTGAGCGGTTCAAGCGAAGCTTGGTATGTTCCCTCGGCGCGCCATCGATTCGATACCGCTCGCGCTCAGCGACTGGAACGTGTAGAATCTGCCCCTCTCGGCATGGAGCCAGACGCACGTCGCTGAAACGGAATCTCGAAATGACAATATCCAAGCCTGTTTCACATCTTACCCTGCGTCCCGGTGACGCCCTGTTAGTCGCCGACATCCAGAACGACTTTCTTCCGGGGGGCAGCCTTGGCATCACAGAGGGAGACGAGGTGGTCCCGGTCCTGCTTCGCTACATCGCCAAGTTTCAAGCACAGGGGTTGCCGATTTTCGCTTCACGCGATTGGCATCCTCCGCATCACTGCTCGTTTCAAGAGCAGGGGGGCCAGTGGCCCGTGCACTGTGTGATGGGCTCATCGGGGGCACAGCCCCCTCCCCGCTTCTCCCTGCCGCCTTCAACGCAGATCATTCACAAAGCGACCTGCCTCGACAAGGACACCTATTCCGCCTTTGAGGGCACGGCGCTGGAGACCTCTTTGCGGGCCGCCGGGGTGCGGCGCCTGTCCGTGGGAGGGTTAGCCACCGACTACTGTGTGCTCAATACGGTCAAGGATGCGCTGGCGCGCGGATTCTCGGTCTTCCTGCTCGTGGATGCGATCCGGGCCGTGAATCTGCGTCCGGATGACGGCCGAATGGCCGAGGAAGAGATGATCCGCCTGGGAGCCAGACCGATTCGATGCGAGAACCTCGCCGGATGACGCTTCAGCCGAGCCTGCTGCTGACCGACCTCTACCAGCTCACCATGCTCCAGGCTTACCTCGAACAGGGCATGGAAGAGACGGCCGTCTTCGAGTTTTTCGTCAGGCGATTGCCGCCCACGCGAGGGTTTCTGATGGCGGCTGGCCTAGAACAACTGCTGGACTACCTGGAACACCTGCACGTCTCGGCAAAAGAACTGGAATGGTTGACCGAGAGCGGCCGCTTCAGCCGCGCGTTCGTGGAGTACCTGGAACGCCTGCGCTTCACCGGCGATGTGCACGCAATGCCGGAAGGGACCGTCTTCTTCCCGGAGGAGCCGATCGTGCGGGTCACCGCCCCGCTGCCGCAGGCGCAACTGATCGAGACCCGACTGATCAATCTCCTCCACTTCCAAACCCTCATTGCGTCCAAGGCCGCTCGGGCGGTCCTCGTGGCCGCAGGGAAACCGCTGGTGGATTTCGGCCTGCGTCGCGCCCACGGGGCGGAAGCCGGGCTCCTCGCAGCCCGAGCGAGTTACCTGGCCGGCTTTTCCGGGACAGCCACCGTGCAGGCAGGCATGCTCTTTAGCATTCCCCTGTACGGCACGATGGCCCACTCTTTCGTGCTGGCCCATGAGGACGAAGTCGCGGCGTTTGAGCATTTTGCTTCCGCGCAGCCCGGGAACGTCGTCCTCCTGCTCGACACCTACGACACGGAGGCGGCGGCGCGCAAGGTGGTGACGCTGGCCCCCCGTTTGAAAAAGAAGGGAATCACCATCAAAGGCGTGCGGCTGGATAGCGGTGACCTGGCCGACCATGCCCGGAAGGTGCGGCGGATCCTGGATGACGGGGGAGCACCTGACGTGCAGATCGTCGCCAGTAGCAACCTGGATGAGTCTGCGTTGCAGGCGCTCGCGGCGGCTCACGCGCCGATTGACAGCTTTGCGGTCGGCGCCTCCCTGACGACCTCCGCCGATGCCTCCTGCCTGGATTGCGTCTACAAGCTCCAGGAATATGCGGGGCGGCCCCGCCGGAAGCGGTCGGAAGGGAAGGCCACCT
>MNDM01000015.1 GCA_001914955.1 Nitrospirae bacterium 13_2_20CM_2_62_8
CGAATGCAGCTCAAGGCCGACGAGATCAGCGCCATCATTAAGGAGAAGATCAAAGGGTTCGACCAACAGGTCGATGTCAACGAGACGGGCTCCGTGATCCAGGTCGGTGACGGCATCGCCAAGATTTACGGACTGGACGGGGTCATGTCGGGGGAGATGCTCGAGTTTCCCGGAAACCTCTACGGCATGACGTTGAACCTCGAGGAGGACAACGTGGGCGCCGTGATCATGGGCGATGACACCGGCCTCAAGGAGGGAGATCCTGTCAAGCGCACCGGCCGGATCGCCGAAGTACCGGTCGGCGATGCCCTGACCGGCCGTGTGGTCAGTGGGATCGGCCTTCCACTGGACGGCAAAGGCCCTATCAAGAGCTCCGCCACCCACCGCATCGAGGTGCGCGCGCCCGGCGTGGTCGACCGCCAGTCCGTGCGCGAACCGCTCCAGACCGGCATCAAAGCCATCGACGCGATGATCCCGATCGGACGGGGCCAGCGCGAGTTGATCATCGGCGACCGGCAGACCGGCAAGACCGCGATCGCGGTGGACACGATCATCAACCAGAAGGGCCAGAACGTCTTCTGCATCTACGTCGCGATCGGCCAGAAGCGTTCCACGGTGGCACGGGTGGTCAAGACCTTGGAGGAACACGGCGCCATGGCCTACAGCACCGTGGTGTCGGCCACGGCGAGTGATCCAGCTTCCTTGCAGTACCTCGCGCCCTATTCAGGCGTAGCGATCGGCGAATACTTCAGGGACACGGGCAAGCACGCGCTCATCATCTACGACGACCTGTCCAAGCACGCGACCGCCTACCGGCAGCTCTCACTTCTCCTGCGCCGGCCTCCGGGCCGGGAGGCCTACCCGGGCGACGTGTTCTATCTTCACTCGCGTTTGCTGGAGCGGGCCGCCAAGCTGAGCGACAAACTCGGTGGGGGCAGCCTCACAGCGCTTCCGATCATCGAAACGCAGGCTGGCGACGTCTCGGCCTATATTCCGACCAATGTGATCTCGATCACGGACGGGCAGATCTATCTCGCGGGCGATTTGTTCTACTCCGGTGTCCGCCCAGCCATCAACGTCGGCCTGTCGGTCTCTCGGGTCGGCGGGGCAGCTCAGATCAAGACCATGAAACAGGTGGCGGGAACCCTCCGGCTCGACCTCGCGCAATACCGTGAGATGGCGGCGTTCGCCCAGTTTGGCAGCGAGCTGGACAAGGCGACCCAGGCCCAGTTGTCTCGAGGCGTTCGCATGGTCGAGCTGCTCAAGCAGGGGCAGTATACCCCGATGCCGGTCGCTGACCAGGTGATTTCCATCTATGCCGGTGTGAACGGCTTTCTGGATGACGTGCGCGTCAGTCAGATCCGCCAGTTCGAGGAAGACCTACTGCGCTACGTGGCCCAGCACCATCCACAGATTCGCAAAGATCTCACGACCAAGGCCAAGATCGACGAAGCCCTTGCAACCGAGCTGAAGCAAATCATCATCACGTTCAAGCAGAAGACGGGATATGTCCCAGAAACGTAATTTTGAATTTCTAATTTGCAATTGGGGGCGCAGCCGCGGCCACTACCATGCCAAGCCTACAAAGCCTCCGGCGAAAAATCGGCAGCGTTAAAAATACACAGAAGATTACCAAGGCCATGAAGATGGTGGCCTCGGCCAAGCTGAAGCGCGCGCAGGGCCGGATCCTGGCGTTTCGGCCCTATGGACTGAAGATGCGCGACGTGGTGTCCAACCTCAGCCGCCGCGTGAACCGGGACTTGCACCTGCTGCTGCAGAAACGTCCGACCACAATTGTCCGAGTCGTCGTCGTCACGAGCGACCGAGGGCTGTGTGGTGCGTTCAATGCCAACATTATTCGCAGGGCACTGGAGTTCATCCGTGAGCGCGAAGCTCGTGGGGTTAAGGTAGAAATCGGTCTCGTAGGGCGCAAGGGACGGGAGTTTTTCCGGCGTCGCCACTGGCCGACGCACGCGCCGTACGTGGACATCTTTGACCGATTGACCTACGAGCACGGAATGGAGATCGCGCAGGCGGCCACTGAGCAATACACGAAGGGGATGTTCGACGAAGCTCATGTCATCTACAACGAGTTCAAGTCGGCCCTCCAGCAGCGAGTCATCGTCGAGCAACTCTTTCCGATCGAGTCTCTGGACGAACAAGGAGAGACCGGTGAGAAGCTTGGGGGCAGCTATCTGTATGAGCCGGATGAACACGAGCTGCTGGACGCCTTGCTGATGAAGCACTTGCAAGCACAGGCCTTCCGGATACTGTTGGAATCATCGGCGGCGGAGCAGGCAGCGCGAATGGCCGCGATGGATGGCGCAACCCGCAACGCAGGAGAGTTGATCACGAAGTTGACCCTCTATTACAACAAGACGCGGCAAGCCGCCATCACCAAAGAGTTGATGGACATCGTGGGCGGTGCCGAAGCGTTGAAATAGCTTGTGCGGGTCCTGTCGGCGACCAGCCCAGCCGGCCCGGCCGCCTCACCAACTCGGCGGCGCGCACCAACGTGGCGCTCTTTATTCATCGCGCCGTGCGCCCTCTTGCCCCGCCCGGTGTAGGGACCCGGGGACCCGTTGCTCTTCGGTTGCAACGGGTGAACGGGCGGCCGGGCCCCAGGTCGCCGCGACCCGCTCACAGCAGTGGAGAGGAGAGTGATGGGGAAAATGGAGTGCGGAGTATTGTTGAGTAAGCTGCGAGTCGAAAGGAGCTTCCGTTGAGCACAACAGGGAAAGTGATTCAGGTCATCGGGCCGGTTGTGGATGTCGAGTTTCCTCAGGGGAAGCTCCCGAACATTTACAGCGCCCTTCGGATCGACCAGGACGAGGACAAGAAGGCCGGCACGCCGCAGATTAGGCTGACCCTTGAAGTCGCCCAACATTTGGGCGAGAACCGCGTTCGAGGGGTGGCCATGTCGTCCACCGACGGTCTGGTCCGCGGCATGCCGGTTCGGGACACCGGGGCCCCAATCTCCGTCCCGGTGGGTCGTGAGACGCTCGGCCGCTTGATGAACGTCCTGGGCGAGCCAGTCGATGAGAAGGGGCCGATCAAGACCAAGAAGACCTATCCCATTCACCGGCCCGCCCCGGCGCTCGATGAGCAGGAAACCAGGACCGAAGTGCTCGAGACCGGCATCAAAGTGGTCGACCTCTTGGAGCCCTATAGCAAGGGCGGCAAGGTTGGGCTGTTCGGCGGGGCCGGGGTGGGCAAGACCGTGATCATCATGGAGCTGATCAACAATATCGCGCTGCACCACGGCGGGTTTTCGGTCTTTGCAGGCGTCGGCGAACGGACGCGTGAAGGAAACGATCTCTGGCACGAAATGCAGGAGTCCAAGGTTATCGATCCCGATGACTTCACGAAGTCCAAGGCGGCCCTGGTCTACGGGCAGATGAACGAGCCACCGGGCGCGCGCCTCCGCGTCGGCCTCACCGGCCTCACGGTCGCCGAGTACTTCCGCGATGAGGAGAACCAGGACGTCCTGCTCTTCATCGACAACATCTTCCGTTTTACCCAGGCCGGCTCGGAGGTCTCGGCCTTGCTGGGCCGCATGCCGTCCGCCGTCGGGTATCAGCCGACACTTGGAACAGAGATGGGTGCGTTACAGGAACGGATCACTTCGACGAAGAAAGGGTCCGTCACATCCGTGCAGGCCATCTATGTGCCAGCCGACGACCTGACCGACCCAGCGCCCGCCACGGCCTTTGCGCACCTGGATGCGACGACCGTGCTCTCGCGCCAACAGGCTGAGTTGGGGATTTATCCGGCCGTGGACCCTCTCGATTCCACGTCGCGAATCCTGGACCCCCAAGTCATCGGCGAAGAGCATTACCACGTGGCGCGCTCGGTCCAGTCGGTGTTGCAGCGCTACAGGGAGCTGCAGGACATCATCGCCATCCTGGGGATGGACGAGCTGTCGGAGGATGACAAGCTGGCGGTGGCCCGTGCCCGCAAGATTCAACGCTTTTTATCACAACCCTTCCACGTCGCGGAAACTTTCACCGGCACGCCCGGGAAGTACGTGAAGCTGAAAGATACGGTCCGGAGCTTCAAGGAGATCGTCGAGGGCAAGTATGACGATCTGCCGGAACAGGCGTTCTATATGGTGGGGCCCATCGAAGAGGTCGTAGCGAAAGCCGAGAAGCTAGGAGTCAAAAGAGGGTGACACGTGACACGTGACGGGTAAGAGCCATCTGCCGTCTTTAACTCGTCACACGTCACTGGTCACACGTCACGAAGGCTCATGGCTGGAAAGCTCTTACTGGAGGTCGTCACGCCGGACCACTTGCTGCTCAGCCAGCAGGTGGACGAGGTTATCGCGCCGGGGACCGAGGGCGAGTTCGGCGTCCTCCCCGGTCATGCCCATTTTCTGTCCACGCTGACGATCGGCGACCTGCGCTATCGCGTCGGCGAGGTCACGTCCCACATGTCCGTCCTCTGGGGGTTTGCCCAGGTCACGCCGACGAGGGTGACAATCCTAGCCGAGATCGCCGAGAAGGCCGAGGACATCGACATCGAACGGGCCGAGGCGGCCGTCGCCAAAGCCCAGCGGCGCCTCGAAGTGGGTGGGCTACCGTCCGAGCTCAAGGAAGCCCAAATCAGCCTCGAAAAAGCCCGTCTTCGCAAGAAGCTCGCCGAGCGTGCCCGCCGCTCATCGTCCGGGTGATCCGACTATTGCTGCAACGGAATGCTGATGACCATCCCGCCCATCACCTCATTGAGCTTGAAATCCCGCTTGGAACTACGCGGGTGCGCATTATGGCACCCGATGCAGGCTTGCGTCACGGCTCTGTCGGCGTAGACCGCTTGAAAATACCGTTCCCCTCCGCTTGTGAGCATTCCACTGTACCGACGTTCCGGGTTCATCCTGACATCCTCGAGACCTTTCCGTTCGAATTCGGTCGCAGGCCCGTTCTGGGAGTTGATCGGCCAAAGGCCGATGAGGCGATAGCGGACCTTGGTCCCGGTCTTCGCAGCCAGCTCGCTGGACTCCATCAAGAACTGAGCCGGCAAGGGCAAGGTGTGGGAGACGCGCCAATCCTCCGACGCCACCATCTTGCCCCTCTTCTGTAGCCGTTCCACGACCTGAATCGTATAGAAGGTCCGGTCTGCTTCGACCACGGCATGCAGGTAGTCAGCGACCGTCTCGGGAGGAATGCCGGCTGTCGCGCCCGGTTGTTTGCCGCAGGCGGAAAGGCTCCAGCAAGCCGGCACGATTATCGTCGCGAACATCACTCTCCTCATAAAACTCTTACTGGTCATGGCGAACCTCCTCCTCTAGCCCGGCCTCCGCATCCAGCTTCGGAATTCTAGAGCCTCGCCCCTAGCCGCGCAAGCCTGGCCATCTCGATGTGGCCCTTGCTTTGAACTCAGTGCACGGTCGGCCATCGATTTCTTGAGAACTTGGGAGTATGCTTTTTTTACGCTGTTCGCCCTCGTGAATGAATTCGAAGAAAAAAGGGAAGTGACTTGATTGACGAATCACGCAGAAGAAAGAACTGAGCTACTCGTCACGTCCGGCGAATCGCCCAAGCGGCTCGATATCTTCCTCGCCAACCGCGAGCCGGCGCTCTCTCGCTCGGCACTCCAACGGCTGATCGAAGAAGGCCAGATCCGGATTAACGGCCGACGGGTCAAGCCCAGCCAAAAGGTCAAACCCGGCGACCGGATCGTCCTGGAGATTCCTCGGCCCCAGCCGCTCGAGTTGAAGCCTGAGCCGATCCCGCTCAACGTCCTGTATGAGGACGAGGCGCTGTTGGTCCTGGACAAACCGGCCGGCCTGGTCGTCCACCCGGCTCCGGGCCACTGGTCCGGCACGCTCGTCAATGCGCTCCTGCACCATTTCGAGTCCGCCGGGGGCTCATTGTCGTCGATCGGCGGCAAGGAACGGCCGGGCCTGGTCCACCGGCTTGATAAGGAGACATCGGGCGTGATGGTTGTGGCCAAGACCGATCAGGCTCACCGGTCGCTCGCGGCACAATTCAAGCAGCATAGCATCACGCGCGTCTACGAGGCACTCGCATGGGGGGCCGTGAAAAAGCTGGAAGGGGTAATCGATCTTCCCATCGGGCGGGATGTGAAGGAGCGCAAAAAATTCTCGCCCCGCACCGCCAGGCCGAAAGGTGCGGCGACGGCCTATCGGGTGGCCGAGCGCCTCGGCAAGCTGGCGACACTGCTCGAGGTCTTCCCTCGGACCGGCCGCACGCACCAGATCCGGGTGCATTTGGCAGCCCTCGGTCATCCCGTGCTGGGTGATCCGACGTACGGAGGGCCAAAGGTGCGAGAGCTTGAAGGAGTCACGATCCCGCACGTCATGCTTCACGCGCGGAAGCTGGGATTCTTACATCCCGCTACCGGCACATATCTGGAGTTCACTGCGCCACCACCACCAGACATGGAGGCGGTCTACGCCGCGGTGCAGGCTGCGGCCAGCCCGAAGACGCGTGGCTCCATCAGGAGAGACCCTTGACAGACGGAAGCGGGGCAGGTATGTGTCAGCGACCTGAAGGGCCTAGACTGTGGAGATAAGTGAGGTGCTCGACGTGATCGGCAGCTTGGTGTCGGCGCTGAAGGCCTATAGCGCAAAGCTGCCGACGGTGGTCCCGCTTTCTGTGATGCCCGGAGGAATCAAGCCGGCACTGGAGGTGGTGGCGGCCTACGAGCAGACGGTGTTTCGATTCCGCACGCAGGGGGGGACCTCCGCGTTCCGCAGGTTCAATGAGCTATTCCTCGAATCCCTGGAAGCCTTCGAAGGAGGACGGCTGTTGAGCGCCATCCAGCCGCTGCTCACCGTGTTGGATCATCTGGACCGCATGCGTCGGGAGAAGGAGATCGCGGTGACACCGGCGGAGGAAAAACGGATGAGTGAATACCGGGCGACGCTGAATCGGATCTTACCAGGGAACCAGCCGGAACTGGAGGGCGCGGGGAAGGGGTTGTGAACTCTAAACGTTTGGTCCGTTTTGTCGGTTGGGTCGGTTTGGTCCGTTAACGGACTGAACGGACACAACGTCCTAGTGGCCCATCTTGGGGCCGGCGGCGTTGGACCCCTGCGTAACCAGCTTGAATTGGACGGTTTGCTGACAGTGGGGACATTTGTAGCGGACCGTATTCTCATCAGGATAGACGACCTGGTCTTCCTTGACCCACATCAGGAGTCCACAGAAGGGACAGGTCCGGACCTGCGTGTGCATGAATCAACCCTCATCCGAGTGCGAGCGGCAAGCAGCTTGTCGCTTCAAGCTCTGAGCTCATCGCTATGCGCTAGGGCTGTACTGTAATACAAGACAACCACCGCGCTCAAGACCATGATCAGCTTTTCAGAACGAAAGGATTTTGACCCCGCTCTCCTCGTCCAACTCTATGAGCGGGCGCCCTGGGCCAAGGGGCGGACGGCGGAGGAGACGAGCCGGATGCTGGAAAACACGGATCTCGCGCTGTCGGTCTGGGAGGGGGAGCGCTTGATCGGATTCGGGCGGGTCTTGACCGACTACGTGTACCGGGCGTCGATCTGGGACGTGATCGTGGATCCGGCCTATCAGGGCCAGGAGATCGGGACCCAGATCATGGAGCGCATTCTGCACCATCCCGACCTGAAGCGCGTCGAGCTGTTCTGGCTCTGCACCCGCGACAAGCAGGCTTTCTACGGGAAGCTGGGCTTCAGCGCGGACGAACAGACCGGTATGGTGTGGGCGCGCGCGAGGCAGGCTCGGCTGGAATAGCGAAGCAGGTGTCATGCGGCCTGTCGCTCCCGCGCCTCCCGCGGACCGGGGACCCGTTGCTCTCATAATGCAACGGGTGATGACGTACGCTCTAGACCGCAAGTCACCCGCTGGGTTGAATTGAGCGAAGTTAGTCGCTGAGAACAAATTGTTCCTGCTCTAATGTCTCCACCGCTCCCGGGATCAATCGTCTCACCCATTCGATCGCCTGCCTGCCTGAGAGGCCGAGAACCCTCTTCGCAAGACACGCTGCAAACATGCCGGTGCGGCCGATCCCCGCATGACAGTGAATGGCCACATGGCGTCCAGCTTGGGCGTGTTCAATGCTTGCCGTGAGGGCGCTGTCGAGACAGACCTTTGCAGGCGCAGCAAAATCAAGGATGGGGACATGGATCACGTTGAAGCCTTCCTGCGCATAGAGTGCTCGAAGGTCTCGCCTCGCTTTGCGCGCACATTCCTCATCGCCGACCAGCACCACGACAACAGACACCTCCTGCTTCTTGAAAGCGTTCAACGCCGACCCCTGCGGATCAAAATCTCCAAACGGCATCGGGCTGCGAAAAATACGACCCCGCAAACCCAACGGCAGTTCCGTGAGCGAGATGGCTTCCCATCCTGTCATACCGGCCAGATCGTCCTCTGAATTGAAACCCGTCTCTTCTACGATGCTGCTAAGCCGGCGCGCCTGAGCCGCTTGGGCGAGAGGAGCACAGAGAGCAAGAAGACCGCCGTGGCCAATAGCACGATGGCGGGGCCGGAGGGCAGGTCCCAGAGGTAGGAGAGCATCACCCCGCCGGTCGCGCAGGAGATCCCGATACCCACCGAATAGGCCGTCATGTGGGAGAGGCTGTGGGTGAGTTGGTAGGCCGTGGAGGCCGGGATCAACACCATCGCGAAGACCAGAATGGCCCCCACCGTTTTTAGGGACACCACTACCGTGAGCG
>MNDM01000064.1 GCA_001914955.1 Nitrospirae bacterium 13_2_20CM_2_62_8
TGAGCTGCAGAATCTCGCCGTGCACGTCCACGGTGATCTTCTTCGACAGGTCTCCGTTGGCCACGGCGATCGTCACGTCGGCGATGTTGCGTACCTGGTTGGTCAGATTGCTCGCCATGGAATTCACGTTGTCGGTGAGGTCCTTCCAGGTGCCGGCCACGCCGGGCACGGCCGCCTGACCGCCCAGCTTGCCTTCCGTGCCGACCTCGCGCGCCACCCGGGTCACTTCTTCGGCAAACGAGCCGAGTTGGCCGACCATGCTGTTCACGACTTTGGCCGTCTGCAGGAATTGGCCCTTGAGCGGTCGTCCCTCGATCTCGAACGCCATGGCCTGCGACAGATCGCCCTTCGCGACCGCACCGATCACACGGGCCATCTCGTTGGTGGGTTGGACGAGATCGCCAATCAAGGTGTTGATGGATTCAATGCAGGCCGCCCATCCGCCGGTGGCGCCCTGAAGGGATGCCCTTTGCGAAACATGTCCTTCCTTGCCCACCGCGATGCTGACCTGCTCGAACTCCTTGACGAGCTCTTGCTGGCGTTCGAGGATCTCATTCAGAGTATCGGCAATCTTACCAGCCATGCCGGTGAGCTCCACCGGCATGCGAACGGTAAAGTCACCCTTCTCGAAGGCCGTCAGGACTTGCAATAATTGCCTTTGATCGAGAGTGTCTCTACTCACTTCCTGACCCGGCATGGCCTTCTCCCTTCAATTTGCTTTCTCTCCCTGATTCTCAGTCGTTCATCCTTCCGCATTCCTCGTGACAATGCAGCGGGTCTCCAAGGCCCTGCTCCTCTCTGGTCGCGTCATCTGAGATCCTGTGTCAGGGGTGAGCTCGATCTCATGCCTCCATTGACGCGTTGCACCATGGAGGCAGGGGCGTGCCGACGCTCCTGGATCGCCACCGTCATCTTGATGAGAGTCTTGAGGAGGGCTTCCTGTTCCGCGGGGGTGAGGCTCTCGGCCGCTGCGATGAGAAAGCCGTCTTGCCCTGCCGCATGGTCTGCCTTCCGCTGTCCCTCGGTGGATAACGTGATGATCACCACACGTTCATCGGTTTCAGAACGCACCTTCCGAACCAGGCCTTTTTGGGTGAGCGTCCGGACGGATTCGCAGGCCGTGGCCGGCGTGATGCTGAGCCCTCTGGCGATGGCCGACAGCCTGGCTGACCGCTTGGGGCATTGTCGCAGGAATTCCAGAATCCTGGTCTGGGTTAAGCCAAGCCCGTTCGACCCCGCCGTCTTCCGATCATGGTGGTTGAGGGCCAAGCCGATCTTGACGAGCCCGCTCGCGAGCCGGTGGGCCAGCGACGGAGTGCGGTCACGAATGTGAGTAGGATTTACCGGATGCTGACGCATCGCATTGCCTCCAGAATGATATGCATTTCTTTAGTATTTCTTTAGCTTTCCGAAATAGGGGGATTGCGGATTATTCGGGTCCCTAACAACGCAAGGCTCATGCCCTAGGTATTGACCGAAGGCGACGCTACGAAGTGCCATGTAACTACTTGATTATCAATAGTGTTTATAGAAAATAGAGGTGGCATGAAGATAGGGGGAAGATCTGGGACGTGGGGTGCCATCCTGACAAAATTGTACGGGGTTGTACGACTCTGGCGGTTAGGACGAGCGTGCCCGGAAGGAACCGTTTAACCTGGCGGTTTGCGGATTTCAGCGCACCCGGGCTGCGGGGCATCTTCCGACAGCACCCTCGGCGCTGGCAACAGGACCTCTAAGACGGTTCGACGAGCAGCTCCCGCGCTTGCTTCTGTTCGGCAATGGCCTTCGCCGCGAGGCTGTGCCGGAAGAAGAGACGATCGATCGCCTGTTGCGTCAACCGCTTCGCCGCTTGAAGATGGCTCACGGCTTCGGGATGCAGACCGGCCTCAGTCAGCACCCTGATGCTGTCGTCCGTCTCATGGACAGCGCGCTCGAGCAATTCCTTCGCGTCCCCCGGGTCGGGGAAACGCCTCTCCGCACTGTCCTCCAAGAGCTCGATGCTGGCCCGGATGTTCTCCAGTGCGTTGAGGACCCGCAGAAACGCGGCGATCGCTTCGATCTGCGTGCCATCCAACTCGATGCCGCTCAAGAGCTGGCCAGCCGGCGAATTGTTGAACGAGTCACCGTCGTAAAAGCCTACCGCTCCTTCGATAGTTCTGATGGCATTGTTGTGGAAGAACGGGCCGGTGTCGGCTGCCTCGACGAGCGGTGGAATGTTGAACGTGCCGTCCCCCGGCCTCCCAAACCCGTCGTCAGGGGGGACCTTTTCGTCCGTCAGGTCGGGGGGTTGATCGGGCAGGTCCTCCACGCCTGTATTGAAGTTGATGTTCCCAAGGTTTGCGCCGCCCAAGCTTGCTGTCGCCCCGGCATTGACATGGCAGAGATTGCACTTGCCGACGTTGCGATCGAGGAAGATCTCCTGACCACGCTTCGGGACCACCCCTTTCAATGGCAGCGGCAAGCTCAAGTCTTGCTGGCGTCCCAGCGAGAGCATGAAGGCTTCCAAGGCGTCCAGTTCTGCCTCTGTCGGCAGACGAAAATCCACACCGCGGACACGACTCAAGGTTTTGGTGAAGTGCTGGATGACCGCGCCCGTGGCGAATGACCGGAGCGTCCCATCCGGTGAGCCGTCACCGGACCATCCGGTGCGGGGACCCTGGGGACTCGCCACCGACGTCCGGAGGCTGAGCACGTGGGGCACCCCGCGCATGACGAATTTATTCTCCAGGTCGTTAAACCCGTCCACGTTTTCCAGGATGAGCCCGAACTCCCGCATCAGTTTGGGGTTTTCAAAGTTAAATTTGAGGTCCGGGTTGAACTCGGCTACGAAGAGCGGATCGTCGTCCGGGAGTGTCGCGATGAACGCAGGATTGATCCCAAAGTTGGCCTCGGCTCGGTGACAGGTGCCGCAGGTCCGGCCATTGCCGTTGAAGGTTTCGTTAAAGAAGAGCCGTTCCCCTTTCGCGATGAGGGCTCTCTCGCGATCCTTAGCCGAGGATAAGAGGACTTGGGAGGAGACTTGATACGTGGACAACATGATCACTCCAAGAATCATGGCCAGGATGATCCAAGTCCGCTTGATCCCCCGCTTTCGTTGTGATCCCTGTTCCATACGGCCCTCCTCGGAGGGGTGAGTTTCCCGCTCGGCTTCTTCCCGCGACTGCCGGACCGACCATGTCATTAGGGGGCGTCACTCAACTGAAGACTAGCACGCCGGGGTAAGAGCAGACTGACAGGAAGGTTAAATCAGGGTAAGCAATCGTAAGAGAAGCAACAAGGGAAGTGCGTTTCCTATAAACTTCCTATAAACGAGGGAACGGCACGACGCTGATGTGTCCCACTGCGCCAGGAGAAGGGATGCTTAGGAAGGTGAGACCAGCGCGTTGCGGAGTTCGGCGGCGGTCTTGGCGTTCACGCCCGCGTCGCGCAACTGCTCGTCCGTGGCCTCGGCAATCTTCTCCAGGCTGCCGAATTGCCGGAGGAGACTCTTCCGTCTGGTCTCGCCGATGCCGGGGATCGCATCCAAGCGCGAGGCGACCATGGTCCTCCCTCGCAACTGCCGGTGGTAGGTAATCGCGAACCGGTGCGCCTCATCGCGAATCCGCTGGACGAGGTGGGTCGCGGGTGAGGAGGGATGGAGGATGATGGGGTTTTTCCGGCCCGCCAGGAAGATTCGTTCCTCTTTCTCGCCGCGCGCCTTGGCCAGGCCGATCACGGGGAGATCCGCGTGTCCGACCTTCCGGAGTCCGTCCAGGGCGGCGGCGAGCTGGCCCAATCCCCCGTCGACCAGGACCAGGTCCGGCAGAGGCAGATCCTCTGTCTCCCCGTAGCGCCGAGTGACCACCTCCTGGATGCTGGCGAAATCGTTGGCGCCTTCGACGGTTTTGATGCGGAACTTGCGGTAGTCCGATTTCTTGGCTTGCCCGTCCTCCCAGACCACCATGGAGGCGACGGACTGGGCGCCCATCGTATTGGAGATGTCAAACCCTTCGATCCGCCGCGGAGCCCGATCCAGGCGGAGCAGCCGCTTCAGCTCTTCAGCCGCCTGGCGGTCGGTCTCCTCGTTCCGGAGGTGATCGGCCACCGCCGCTGCGGCGTTCTCCTCCGCCAGCAGAAGCAGTTGGTGTTTCGCCCCGCGCTCCGGCGCGATGATCCGGACCGTCTCGCCCTTCTTCTCCGACAGCCAGGCTTCAAGCAAGCCTGCCTCACTCAGCGGGGTCGGGACCAGTAATTCTTTCGGCGGGAGCCCTTCCTTGTTGTAGAACTGCTCGATGGCGGACCGGACCAGTTCCTCATCCGAGGCGTCCGCCGCCTTCGGCCAGAAGAAGTCCTTGCGCCCGATCAGCAGCCCCCCGCGGACAAACAGCATCTGGAGGTCAACTGCAGTGCCTTGCGCCGGGACCTGCCTGGCGAGACCGATCACGTCCTGCTCGGTGGAGGCGGTCTGGGTCACCCGCTGTTTCTCGAGGGTGCGCTCGATCTTGAAGATCCGGTCGCGGAGCCGAGCTGCTTCCTCGAACTCTTCCCGATCGGCCGCGGCCTGCATCTCAGCGCGCAGGCTTTCAAGGAGCTCGCGGTCCCGTCCTTCCAGGAACTGCCGCACCTGCTTGACGATCTGATGGTACTGGTCGCGCGACTGGTTGCCGACGCAGGGGGCCATGCAGCGTTTGAGCTCGAACTCGATGCAGGGCCGTTCAGCCGTGCCGTCAATCTCGATCTCGCAAGTGGCCAGCGGGAACACCTTGCGAATCACCTTGAGCGTTTCCCGCAAGGCCCCGGCCGGCGTGTAGGGGCCGTAGTACAGGGCGCCGTCTTTCTGGACTCGCCGCACGATCGAAAGACGCGGGAAGTTCTCTTTGATGGGCAGGCGGAGATAGGGGTATTGCTTGTCGTCGCGCAGCACTACGTTGAAACGTGGGCGGTGCCGTTTGACCAGATTACTTTCCAGGATGAGCGCTTCTAATTCGGATCGCGTGACGATCGTCTCGAGATCGGCCATCTGGCTGAGCATGAGCGCGGTCTTCGGGCTGTGGTCGCCCCCCTTCTGGAAATAGGAGCGCACGCGATCCGCCAGCACCCTGGCCTTGCCGATATACAGGATCTCGCCCCGCGCGCTCTTCATCAGATAGACGCCGGGCTGCTCGGGCAGGTGATCGAGCTTCGACTGCAGTTCGGGAGATACCGCGACGGCGTTCGCCATGCCGGAATTGTACGGCGCGCGGGTGGAGTGGAGCAAGTCGTCGGGGATGTTCGTCCTAGACGATCGCTGTCCCCGGCGGACGCTCGATCAATTCGATCTCGTAGCCGTCCGGCGCATCGATGAAAATAAAGCGGCTGCCGGAGGAGCTTCTGGTGGGGCCGTCGGTAATCTTGATCTGCTTGGCGGTGAGGGCGCTGATAGTCTCGTCCAGGTTCTCGACTTCGAACGCGAGGTGGACTAGGTCTTCCTGGACCTTCACCGGTCCGCTGGGGGGAAAGCTGCACAGTTCGATCAGCTCCTCGCTGTTGGGGACCTTGAGAAACGCGAGGTGCGACCCGCGCGGAGACGTCTTCCGTTCGAGCACCTCAAGCCCCAGCACGTCGGTGTAGAACTTGATCGTCTGGTCCATGTCGCTGACCCGCATCCGGGTGTGCAGCAGTTTCCTCACACGCATGGCTCGTCTCCCGATAGGAGCTGATAGCATATGGCGTATGGCTTATGGCCAGAAGAAGATTACATCGTGCCCGGTCTCTGGCTCATGCCATATGCCATCAGCCATCAGCTCTTTCGGACCGGCCCGACTGTTTTCCGCATCAGGATCTCGGCAGATCCTGGGATTAGAAAATTGGGGATGGGCCCGATCTTCTGGTACCCGTGCTTCTGGTAAAACCGGCGCGCCTCCTGGTTGAAGTCGGAGACGCACACAAACAGGTTTTTCGCTCGAGCAAACACCAGCCCTTCCAGATAGTTCAGCAGGATGCCGCCTAATCCCTTCCCGCGCGCGGACGGCGCGATGGCCAGCAGTTCTAGATAATCGCCCATGAGGAAGCGCGGCCGAAGGAGCGCCAGGCCGGCGACGGCGCCGTTGGTCTCGATGATGAATGCGTCGCGCCCTTGCGGCATGGCGCCGAACAGTCGTGCCCAGTCGGCGGAGGTGTAGCCCAGCCTCTTCCAGGGCTCCGAGTCGGCCAGCATCTGGACCACGGCTTCACGGTCTTCGGCCTTGTACGGTCTAATGGTTGGTTCTTTGCTCACAGTGATCCAGCAGGTCGGTGACGGTGACCGGTTGAAGACCCCGTTTGAGAACCAGATCCTGGTACAAATCCTCCACCACCTCACGCGTATGGAGCCCCTTGCCGTTCGCGTGGAACACGATCACGCTGCCGTTTCGCACGGTGGCCGTGAGTCGCTCGACCATGCGAGAGCGGGAGAGCCGAGGGTCGGGGTCCCCAGAGACCACGTCCCAGAGAATAAAACGGAGCCCCAGCGCGCGCACGATCCCCACGGTCGCGTCGTCATATTCACCGTACGGCGGCCTGAACAGCGGCGCGCGGTGCCCGTACTTGGTCTCCAGCAGCGTGACCGCGGACGCGATCTCGCTGCGCTGGCGATCTGCGTCCAGCCTCGGCAGGTGTGCGTGGACCTGCCCGTGCGTGCCAAGCTCGAAGAAGGGCACCTCCCGCAACGCTCGGACCTCCTGCTCGTGGGTCGCCATCCATCGGCCGGACAGAAAGAACGTGGCCGGGATGCGCTTGGTCATCAGCATGTTGACAAGCTCGGCATCGTAGCCGGTGCCTTTCCGGACCGGGCACATGTCGAAGGTGAGCGCAATCGCTTTGCAGGTCGGTGGACCCACGCGGATGACTTGCGCCGCTCCGTCTCCGGTCCCGGCCGCCACCCCCCATATGATGGCCCACGCCGCGAAGGCCGAGCGAGACATCTGGTTCCGCATGCCGCCCAGTATACCCGAATCAATGGATTTGGGCTCAGGGGAAGCGGGAGATTGGGATTGACGGTCGAGCGTCATGGCTGGTATGGATAAGCTGAGGATGTTGTAAAAGCCCTCCAGCGGCGTTTGGGCACCCATTGCTCCAATAATGCAATGGGTATAACGCGAAAGGCCTCAACGTACCCGCTCCAAGCCTACTGGAGGCAAAGTAACTCTCCGCTCGCATTTGATCGAAGCGAGCGGCTCAAGCGAAGCTTGGTATGTACCTCCTCGGCCTTTCGCTCGCTGCGGCCTTGCTGGGCGGGCTTTTCCAGCATCCTCTGGGTCCCACACCGCACCCTCTCGTCATGGTGAGAGTGACTCGTGGCCCCCGGGCTCCGGGGGTTTTGCAACAGTCTCAGTCTATTTCGAACAGGGCCCGGAACGGATCTTCTGCGGCATCCCAGGCGCCAGGAGAGGTCTTGTTCAGCCAGTCCTTGAGGAACGCCTTCTGGCCGGGCGTCAGCATCTGTTTGATCTGGTGGGACCGTCCTTGGAGCGGTTGCAGAAAGCCCGCGCGCTTGTTGAAATCCAGCGTGGCCGTTCGCACATAGAGATTGGTGTAGGCAGTGGGGGCCTCGTCATCTCCCTCCCCTTGTACCCAGACCGAGATAAACTTTTCAAAATGCATCCCGGCGCTATCCATGGCCGGTTCGGTGTCATGAAACAGCTCGTTCTCGGACTGGTCCAAGGGGGTGGCTTCCTGAGCCCGAAACATGAAATTCTTCTTCCACATCCTCGCCATCCTCTGAAAAAGTGGGCCTACTGTAAGGGAAACGGAGGCCAAGTAGCAAGTCGCGAGAGGGCGGAGACCGTAATGATGTCATCATCGTTCCGGGGTGGTTCACCCCGGCCAGGACATCTATGCCGAAGGACGTGATCGAGGCTGCGGGAAGAACTTGGCGGCACCATCACATGAGGCCGCTACCCACCGTGAGGCTTCCTTGACAAGGGCGCACAGAGTTTGTTAGCGTTTGAGAATTCTCCTGGTTCCAAGCCCGGTTGGAAGTTCTGGATGCTGGTAAAAATTAACGGAAAATCGGAGGAGGTTCAGGGGGCCACGGTCCTGGATTTGCTCAAGGCCAAGAACATCGACCCCCACATGGTGGCGGTCGAGCTGAATGCCCGGATGCTGGAACGTGACCACTTGGCGACGACGCCCGTGAAGGAGGGAGACCAAGTCGAGTTTCTCTTCTATATGGGGGGCGGCCGGTGATGGGACAGGCCTATAAAGAGATCACGGAGCTGATCGGCGGGACGCCGCTCGTCCGCTTGAACCGCTTCTCCCGCGATGGGGCCGCCACCATCTATGCGAAGGTGGAGTCGTTTAACCCCGGAGGCAGCGTCAAGGATCGCATCTGCCTGAACATGATCAATGAGGCGGAGCGGCAGGGCCGGCTGAAACCAGGCTCCACGATCGTGGAGCCCACCAGCGGCAATACCGGCATCGGTCTCGCCCTGGTCTCGGCGGTGCGCGGCTACAGGTTAATCCTGGTCATGCCCGAAAGCATGAGTATGGAACGAGCCAGCCTGCTGTCCTCGTACGGAGCCCAGTTGGTCCTGACCGCCGCCTGGGAAGGGATGAAGGGGGCCATCAAGGAGGCCGAGAGCATCGTGGCGCAAAACCCGTCCTATTTCATGCCCGATCAGTTCTCGAATCCGGCGAATCCCGCGATTCATCGGCGGACCACCGCGGAGGAGATCTGGGATGCGCTGAATGGCAAGATTGACGCCTTCGTGGCGGCAGTCGGAACCGGCGGCACGATTACTGGTTGTGGGGAAGTCTTCAAGGAACGAAATCCCCGCATCAACGTGATTGCGGTCGAGCCGGCCGGGTCCCCCGTCCTGTCGGGAGGAGATCCCGGCCCACACAAAATTCAAGGCATCGGCGCCGGGTTCATTCCGAAGGTCCTGAACCGTTCGATTCTGGATCGGGTGATCACGGTCACGGACGATGAGGCTTACCAGACGACCAAGCTGCTGGCTAAAAAAGAGGGGCTCTTGGTCGGGATCTCGGCCGGCGCCAACGTGTTCGCCGCGCAGAAGGTGGCCGAGGAGCTGGGGCCGGACAAAAATGTGGTGACGATTCTTCCTGACACCGGTGAACGGTATATCAGCATCGAAAAGTACTTCAACATCTAGGCCGTGAAGCGCGAGGCGTAAGGCGTGAGGGGCTGGGGGCGCCTCACGGCTAACGGAATGAACATGGATTTTACTGACGAACAGATCACCCGTTACAGCCGGCATATTCTTCTGCCCGAAGTGGGGGGGAAGGGACAGAAGAAGATCGCCAAGTCCCGGATCCTGATCGTGGGCGCCGGCGGCCTCGGCTCACCGGCGGCGCTCTACCTGGCAGCAGCCGGGGTCGGAACGATCGGGATCATCGACAGTGACGTGGTGGATCTCTCCAACCTCCAGCGTCAGGTGATCCACCACACCTCGGACCTGGATCGGTCCAAGGTGCGCTCGGCGAAAGAGAAGATCCAGGCGCTCAACCCCGATGTCACCGTGGTCATGCACGAAGATCGGCTGACATCCAGGAACGCCCTGGAACTCATTCGCGGGTATGACCTGGTCCTTGACGGGGCGGACAATTTTTCCACCAAATTCCTGTGCAACGATGCCTGTTACTTCGCCGACAAGCCACTGGTGCACGGGGGCATCCTCCGATTCGAAGGCCGCGTGACCACGATCATCCCCAGGAAATCGGCCTGCTACCGGTGCGTGTTCAAGAATCCCCCGCCGCCCGGGCTCGTGGCCAGTTGCCAGGAAGCCGGAGTGCTCGGGGTCTTGGCCGGCATCATCGGGACGATCCAGGCAACCGAGGCCTTGAAGCTGGTTCTCGGGGTCGGCAGGCCCTTGACCGACCGTCTGCTGGACTTCGATGCACGTCGTACCGCGTTCCGGGAAATCAAGACAAAGAAGAATCCCAACTGTCCGTTGTGCGGGGACCATCCGACGATTACGGAGCTCTTCGATCACGAGCCGGAGGTGTGCGACGTGAAGCAGGTTAAGGTTAAGGTTGAGGCTTAGGCTGAGGCTGCATGTGCTGAAACCCCTTAACCTCAACCTGAACCTCAGCCTCTCTTGAGTGGTGGCGCGATGGCCAAGATGAAAGCGCTGGTCTGCCGGGAATGCGGGAAGGAGTACCCGACCAAGGCGATCCATGTCTGTGACATGTGTTTCGGCCCCTTGGAGGTCAAGTACAACTACGAGGAGATCAAGAAAACCATCTCGCGGCGGAAGATCGAGGATGGCCCGCTCAGCATGTGGCGGTATATCGACTTGCTGCCGGTCGAAGGCGCGGCGACCGTCGGTCCGCACGCGGGATTCACCCCGATGGTGCGGGCCCGCAACCTCGCTGCCTATCTGGGCCTCGACGAATTGTACCTCAAGAACGACACGGTCAATCACCCGACGCTCTCCTTTAAAGATCGGGTCGTCGCCGTGGCCCTAACCCGAGCCAGGGAACTGGGGTTCGAAACCGTCGCGTGCGCCTCGACCGGCAACCTGGCGAACAGCGTCGCCGCGCATGCGGCCGCGGCCGGGATGCAATGCTATGTCTTCATCCCCGGGGATTTGGAAGCGGCCAAGGTGCTGGGGAACCTCATCTATCGCCCCACCGTGGTCGAGGTGGAGGGCAACTACGACGATGTGAACCGCCTCTGCAGCGAAATTGCGGCCGAACACCACTGGGCATTCGTGAACATCAATATCCGGCCGTACTATGCGGAGGGCTCCAAGACATTGGCCTATGAGACCGTCGAACAACTTGGCTGGCGGGCGCCGGATCAGGTGGTCGTCCCGATGGCGTCCGGGTCCCTGCTCACGAAAATTTGGAAGGGCCTGAACGAACTGCGGGCGCTCGGCCTCGTGAGCGAGGTCCGCACCAGGATCAACGGCGCTCAGGCGGAAGGGTGCTCGCCGATCGCCGCTGCGTATATGGAGGGCCGCGATTTCTTCAGACCGGTGAAGCCCAAGACCATTGCGAAATCGCTCGCCATCGGCAATCCGGCGGACGGTTATTATGCGTTGAAAGCCACAGCCGAAAGCCGCGGAGCCATGGACATGGTGTCCGACGACGAGGTGGTGGAGGGCATCAAGCTGCTCGCCCAGACCGAGGGCATTTTCGCCGAGACCGCGGGCGGGGTGACGATCGGTGTGCTCCGGAAGCTGGTCAAGCAGGGGATCATCAAGAAGAGCGACGTGACGGTCGCCTACATCACGGGGAACGGGCTGAAGACCCAGGAAGCGGTGATTGACGCCGTTGGCCGGCCGGTTCGCATCCAACCGAGCCTCGTGAGTTTTGAGCGGACCTTCAAAATGGGCACAACCGGCGGGGGAATCACGTGATCAAGGTCAGGATCCCCACCCCCTTGCGCCCGCTGACCCGAGGCCAGGGCGAAGTCGAGGCAAAAGGCGCGAGTGTGGCCGAGGTGATCGCCAACCTGGACTCCATACACCCGGGCCTGAAGCAGCGGCTGTACGACGAGACCGGTGAACTGCGCCGCTTCGTCAACATTTACGTGAACGAAGAAGACATCCGGTTTCTGAAGGGCAAGGAGACGGCCTTGAAGGAAGGCGATGAAGTGTCCATCGTCCCGGCGATCGCGGGAGGCCGGTGATGCCCAGCCTCCGATTTCACATCCGGTTTCCTGAGAACAAAATCAAGGAACCGATCATCTATCAGATCGGCCATGAGTATAAGGTCGTGACCAACGTCCGGAGGGCCGACGTCCGAGAGACCACGGGCTGGATGGATGTCGAGCTGAGCGGTGACGTCGCCGAAATCGAGCGGGCGGTCGAAGGGCTGCGGAAGAAAGGGGTCTTGGTCGATCCCATTGAGTTGAACGTCGTGGAATAAGACGTCTCACGCCTAACGGTTTCAAGATGAGCTTTACCGACGCGCAGATCCAACGATACAGCCGGCACATCATCCTGCCCGAAGTCGGCGGGAAGGGTCAGCAGAAACTTTCCAGGGCCAAGGCCTTGATCATCGGGGCTGGTGGGCTGGGATCTCCGGCCGGTCTGTACCTCGCGGCAACCGGAGTGGGCACACTGGGCCTGGTGGACGGCGACGTGGTGGACCTGTCCAACCTGCAGCGGCAAATTCTGCACACCACCGCCTCCGTCGGCGCGTCCAAAGTGGAGTCCGGCCGCCGGATGCTGGCCGCGCTGAATCCGGAGATCACCATCAAGACCTATCAGGAGAACATCACCGCCGCCAACATCCTGATGTTCTTAGCGGAGTATGACATCATCCTGGATGGCTCCGACAATTTCTCGACGCGATTCCTGCTGAATGACGCCTGTTACTTCGCCAAGAGGACGCTCATCTCCGGCAGCATCTTCCGGTTTGAGGGCCAACTGGCCACCATCAAGGCCCACGAAGGCTATCCCTGCTACCGATGCCTCTACCCTGAGCCGCCTCCGGCCGGACTCGTGCCGAACTGCCAGGAAGCTGGCGTGCTGGGCGTGCTGGCCGGAACGATCGGCGTCCTTCAGGCAGCCGAGGCGATCAAGGAAATCCTCGGGATTGGGGAAACCCTGGCGGATCGACTGCTCATTTATGACGCCCTGGAGATGAAGTTCCGGAAAGTGACCCGTCCGAAAGATCCGCGCTGCCACCTCTGCGGGACCCACCCCACCATCACCGATCTGAGCGGCGATTATACCGTCTCGTGCGCTCTCTAACGTGCCCGTTCTGAAGATTCCCAGAACAATTCTGGACGACATGGTGGCCCACGCCCGCGAGCTGAACCCCTTCGAATGCTGTGGCTTGCTGGCGGGAAGGAACGGTGCCGTCGTTCATCACTACCGGATCACCAACACCGTCGCCAACGACGTGCGCGCGGCTCAGGTCTTCGACGAAGCGCACGTCAAGGGGTTACGCCATCTTCCGGAAACGACGCGAGCGGAGGTGGCCTACTTCATGGACCCCAAGGAAATGCTGGCGGCGTTCAAGGACATGCGGCAGCGGCAGCTCGACCTCATCGTGATCTATCATTCACACACGGCTTCTCCCGCTTATCCGTCCACCACCGATATCGGCCTCGCCTATTACCCGGAAGCGGCCTACCTGATTATCTCCCTCGAACAGAAGTCCAAGCCGGATATCCGAGCCTATTGGATCAGAGACCGCCAGGTTGTCCCGGCAGAATTCCATTCGATCTGACTTCCGAGTGCTCCACATCCTCTGCGCTCTCTCCGCTAAAAACCCTCTAGACCGCTCGGCCAGACAATGCCATAATACCTCGCCTGGTTGCCTTGGTAGGGAAAGGAGGATTCCGGTGAGAGAGTCGACGCCGTGTATGCGATGCAAGCTGGTCATCGTCACCGCGCTCCTCTGCCTGAGCTGGATTGGACCGGTCGCCGCTGAGGAGAAAGGTATTTTCAGCCCGATCATCGACGTGGATAAAGAGAAAGGCTTCCTCTTCGTGTCGGGCGATTCCGGGATCGTCATTGTAGAAGCGAGCGAGGCAGCGAAGCCTCATTTGGACAAGCTTCCGATCTCGGGCATGATTGACATTGTGGTTGAGGTCAGACCGGGGAAGCCCCCGTTACTGAAAACATGGAAAGTTGCGGGCGGGGAATCCGCATGCAAGCAGTTCGATGGGAAGACCTGTCAATGACAAGACAGAATCCGATGCGCACGGCGGCGGAGCGCTCGTCAGACCTACTCCGAGCTGCCCAGCATGTCGTCGATCAGCGGGCGGTTAATATCCGTACAACCGGGACAGATGGTATCGAACAGCGCTTCGTGGTCGGCCACGTAGTTCTTCTTGTCCACTAACCGATCGGCGATCACATGATCGTAGCAGGTCTCGCAGAGCATCATAAAACCACGCATCACTGACACTGTCTTTCGACCCGCACTCCCCTGCATCAGAAACCTCTACTCTCCCTTCGCCTGATCACGCCAGCAGCAATGCGCTAACCCTAATCCGCAAAAAAGACCTTCTCTCCGTGTCTTGCTACAGCGGGTGGCGTGGCGAGCGGGTCCCCCGTCGCCCGCAGCGAAAGGGGCGAACAGCCTACAGGGTGCAACCGAGCACCATCACACAGCGCCCGCGCCGTGCCAATACCGGAAGTGACCCCCACGGGGGGATGGGTGGAGCGAGGACGACGGGGGGTGATCGCCACGACAGGACCCGCAAAGAAAAATATGCTTCCTACACCGAGCCTTTGAGTTGCGCGTGCCAAAAATCTTCGGTCTCCAGCTCGATTCCGCACCTGGGACATTCGTACGGCTTGTCCGGCGGGGGGACCGAGAGCTCGGTCTGATCGATCCTTCCCTGGCAGACGTGATAGAAGTGCCCGCCGGCATCTTCGGTCTCTAACGGATCATTTTCATAGACCAGGACCATCGACCTTATCCTCAATAACAATTACCGGCACGAGTATAGCCAGCCTTCGACTTGATTCGCAATCCCGGTGGAAGACGCCCGTTTACTGGATTCTCTGAGAAGGCGCTA
>MNDM01000077.1 GCA_001914955.1 Nitrospirae bacterium 13_2_20CM_2_62_8
TCTCGCGGTCTCCATGGCGGCCGTATTAGGCTTCTATGTAATGGTGCAGGCGGGATATCACGTGAACACCATTTCCTCGGTTTCCCTGGAGTTGAGGGTGGCCGTTTGGGAAAAGGGTCTGGAGGGGATGCGGTCGAATCCGACAGTCGGAGCGGGCTATGGCAACTATATTTTCAGAGAGCTCTACGGAGAGTTCCTAGCAGCCGCGCCCCCTATCAGGGGGTCCAAATGGTTGGAACATCCTCATAGCTACTTTCTGATGATTGGCATGGGCAGCGGGGTCCCGGCATTGATGCTCATTGTATGGGTGTTTTGGACCGCGGGAAAGACACTGGTCGAGGGAATCAGACGACAGAGTGACGTCTGGACCAGGCGATTCATCACAGGTGTTCTGGTGATGATGATGGGGTTCATAACCAGGAATCTCTTCGACTACATGTTTGCAGGAAGCCTTGCCTACTTATTCTGGTTGCTATTAGGGGCGGGGGGATATCAGTGCATGACTGCTTCAACTGAAGGGTCCATAGGTCGAAGACCTGAGAGTGCACCCGCCTCTCTACAAACATGCGTGCTAGATAGAACTGTTTAGCTCTTCCTCCTACCTGCGCCTCCCTCCCAACTTGTTGTAAACCCCCCGTACCTCTGCTAAGATCGCGGCTGGTTGAAGTCGTGATTCTTGGCGCTCCAGTGCCCTCAAAATCCCGCAAGAGACCATCCCGCAAAGCTTTCCTGGCTATGCTCCAGCGCCTCCGCCTATTTGCCACGGACGTTGACGGAGTCTTGACCGATGCGGGGATGTACTATTCCGAATCCGGCGAAGAGCTGAAGAAGTTCAACACGCGGGATGGGATGGGAATCAAGCTGCTCCAGCGCGCCGGGCTGATCACGGCGCTGATCACCATGGAAGAAACGAAGTTGGTCACACGGCGCGCCGAAAAGCTCGCAATCCCCGAGGTGCATCAAGGGGCGCGGGACAAACTGGCGGTCATGCGCGAGATGGTGGCGAGACACGGGCTGACCCTCCAGCAAGTGGCCTACATCGGGGACGACGTCAATGATCTGGAGGTGCTCAACGCGGTGGGTTTCAGTGCCGCCCCGGCCGATGCGCTACCGGCTGTTCGAAATGCTGTGGACTATGTGTGCCGGCAGAAGGGCGGAGAAGGGGCGGTCCGCGAAGTGGCGGACCTGATTCTGGAAGCGAAGTCTAAACGTTAGGTCGGTTAGGTCCATTGTGGCCGTTATTTCCGTTAACGGACTGAACAGACAAACGGACGGAACGGACTCAACTGAAGAAACGGCCTCAACGGACAAAACGAGCGCAATGAAAACCAACAAGCATCTCTACGCAGTCATCCTCGCCGGTGGGAGCGGCACCCGGTTCTGGCCGCTAAGCCGGCACCTTTACCCAAAGCAGTTGCTCCGGATCATGGGGGAGGAGACCCTGATCCAGCAGACCATGCGCCGGGTCCTCCGCTGCGTCCCGGCGAGTCGGGTGTTGATCTCGACAACTCCCGCCCAAGCCGACTCGATCCGGTTCCAGCTGGGGAAATGGAAGGACCAGCTCCGGGACAATTTCGTCATCGAACCGGAAGCGCGAAACACCGCGCCGGCCATCGCGTTGGCGGCGATGGAATTGGTCCGCCGTGACCCTGACGCGATGATGCTGGTGCTGCCGGCCGATCATATCATCAAGGGCGATCAGCGGTTTCAGGCTGCGGTGGCGCTGGGGACTATGCTGGCGACGCAGGGCCATCTGGTCACGTTTGGAGTCCGCCCGATCAGGCCGGAAACCGGCTATGGCTATATTCAACCGAATCGGCGCGCTCGATTAGCAACGCGGGCCAGGCTGGTGGGCTACGCTGTGGCCCGCTTCGTTGAAAAGCCGGACACCACCACGGCCGCCCGGTATCTCAGGAGCGGGAACTATTACTGGAACAGCGGGATCTTTGTCTGGCGCGCGTCCACGATTTTGGACGAAATAGCTCGATACCAGCCTGCTGTGGCGCGCCCCCTACAGAAGATCGGAGCGGGGCTGAAGTCTGGCGTCGTTGCTGGGCAAGCGGCGCGGGCGTACCGACGGCTCACCCCAGTCTCGATCGACCAGGGAGTCATGGAGCGCTCGTCGCGCGCCGCCATGATCCCGGTTGACTTTGCCTGGTCCGATGTCGGCAATTGGTCCAGCCTGGACGAGGTCGCTCCACGAGACCGCTCCGGCAATGCGGTCAGCGGCAACGTCGTGGATCTGGGCAGTCACGGTTCAATCGTGTACGCGGACCGACGGCTGGTGGCGACGATCGGGCTCGCAGATATGGTGGTCGTGGATACCCCGGATGCGACGCTAGTCTGTCCGAAGGCACGCTCGCAGGACGTGAGGAAGGTTGTGGAGATTCTCAAAAAACAGGGCGCGCCGGAGCATCTGGAGCATCGAACCGTGTTCCGGCCCTGGGGCTCCTACACGGTGCTGGAGGAGGGGCCCGGTTACAAGGTCAAGCGGGTCACGGTCAACCCCGGCGGGCGGCTCTCCCTGCAGCTTCATCACCGGCGGAGCGAGCACTGGGTCGTCATCCAAGGGAAAGCGCGGGTGACGTGTGGGCCTCGCGTCTTCGATCTGGGAGTGGGCCAGAGCACCGGCGTCCCGAAGGAGACTCGACACCGGCTGGAGAATCCACGTTCCGAGCCGCTGGAGATCATCGAGGTGCAGAATGGCCCGTACCTCGGCGAGGACGACATCGTGCGATTTTCGGATGATTATGGAAGGCGATGACAGTAATTGAGTAATTTGTAATTAAGTAATTGATTAAACAGAATGGAGCAACCTGCTGCGAGAGAAGGCTTGCGATCGTTTGAAGAGTTGTACGTCTACAGGCTTGCGCGTGACTTTAGAAAATCTATCTCATCGCTGGCCAAGAATTTGCCGCAGGATGAACGCTTCAATCTGACGAGCCAAATGAGAAGAGCAGCTCTATCTGTGACCAACAATATTGCGGAGGGGATCGGCAGGTATCACTACCAAGAAAATATTCAGTTTTGCCGCCAGGCGAGAGGCTCGGTCACAGAGCTGATTGATGACTTGAATGCGTGTATGGACGAAGGATACATTGATCCAAGATCTGGCACTGAATTCAAAACAAGAGCCTACGAACTTATCAAGGTGCTCAACAGTTACATTGCTTCACAGAAACGACGTAAAGCATAAATTACTCAATTACTCACTTACTAACTTACTGAACATAGGGTGATCGATTGTCGGGAATATTCAGGGAGTATGACATCCGCGGCATCGTGGGCAAGGAACTGACCGAGGCTGTGACCGAACGGATCGGGCGGGCCTTCGCCACCCTCGGCCACGAGAAGGGGGTGAAGGCGGTCAGTGTGGGACGGGATGGCCGGCCCAGCTCACCGGCCTTGCGCGACAGCCTGATTCGAGGTCTGACGGCGGGTGGATTGAACGTGATCGACATCGGGGTCTGTCCGACTCCCGTGCTCTACTTCTCTCTCTTCCAGCTTCCGGTGGATGGCGGCGTGATGATCACCGGCAGCCACAATGCGTCCGAATACAACGGCCTCAAGCTGTGTGTGGGCAAGGAGGCGCTCCACGGGGAAGAGATCCAGCATGTCAGGAAGCTCATGGAAGCCGGCCGTTTCTCCTCGGGAGCCGGGACGGTCTCTTCCAGACCGATGCTTTCTGATTATCTGGGCTATCTCAAAAAGAGCTTTGCGTCCGTGCGGGCCGACCGCCTTCATGTCGTCATTGACTGCGGCAACGGAGCCGCCGCGCTCGTGGCCAAGGAGGCTGTGGAGCAGTTGGGATGCCGGGTCACCGGTCTCTTCTGCGAGTTGGACGGCCGGTTCCCCAACCACCATCCTGATCCGACGGTGGTGGACAATCTCCAGGATCTGATCAAGACCGTGAAAAAGACCGGCGCGGATGTGGGCATCGGGTATGACGGCGACGCGGATCGTATCGGGGCGGTGGACGAGAAGGGCAATATCCTCTGGGGTGACCGCCTGATGGTGGTGTACTCGCGGGACATCCTGGCCAGCCGGCCGGGGAGTTCGATCATCTCGGAGGTCAAGGCCTCGCAAAGCCTGTACGATGACATCCAGAAGCACGGGGGCCGCCCGATCATGTGGAAGACCGGCCATTCGCTGATCAAGGCCAAGATGAAGGCCGAGTCGGCCGTGCTGGCCGGGGAGATGTCCGGGCACATGTTTTTTGCGGACCGGTATTTCGGCTATGACGATGCGATCTACGCCTCCTGCCGGCTGATCGAGATCCTGGCCAAGACCGGGAAGCCGCTCTCCGCGTTGATCGCGGATTTGCCGGTTACATCGGTCACGCCGGAGATTCGGGTGGACTGTCCGGACACGCTCAAGTTCGACCTCGTCAAGCGCGTGCAGGCGCGATTCGTGGAGCGCGCCAAGTCCCGCCCCGCGCGTCGCGATGCAGGCCCCGCGATCCGCGAGGTGGTCACGATCGACGGGGTCCGAGTGGTCTTTGATGACGGGTGGGGCTTGATCAGGGCCTCGAACACCCAACCCGCGCTCGTGCTCAGGTTCGAGGCCTCTTCCCCTGAACGCCTGGCGGCTATCCGGACCTTGATCGAATCCGAGCTGGAAGAGTCGCGGCGCGCGTTCGCCCGCTGACCGGTGCCTCGCCGCATCCCAGGCCTCCGTTGCCCTCACTGGTCTCTGCTCCTGGTTCTTCTCGCCTCGCTCCTGTTCCCCGGTGACCCTGCCCATCCGACGCCCGCTCTCTCAGTGTCGGCCGCTCGGCCCTTTGCCGCGGGGGAGCGTCTCACCTACACGATCTCCTGGCTGAAAATCCGTGCCGGATCCGCGGTGATGGAGGTGAAGGACTCGGTTCCGATCCAAGACCGTCCGACCCTCACGCTGCTGATCAACGCCAAGACCAGCTCCTTCGTCTCCACCTTCTATCCGGTGGAGAACAGGGTGGAATCCGCCATTGATGCGGGGACGCTCTCGCCGCACCGGATGATCTTTCATAGACGTGAAGGGAGGAGGAAGAATGACTTCGACGTCACGTTTCACCACGCGGAAGGGACGGTGACCTCGATCAAGGACGGGGTGGCGAACACGCTGGGCATTCCGCCGGGGACCCAGGACGCGATCTCCTGTCTCTATTATCTCCGTAGCCTGCCGTCGCTTCGGCCTGGATCGTCACTCGCGATGACGGTGCATCACGACCAAAAGAATTATCGTCTGGAGGTGCAGATCGAGGCGGTCGAGAAGGTGAAGGGACCATGGGGCGAGGTGGAGGCGCTCAGAGTCCTGGCCATTATGCCGTTCCAGGGGATTTTCCTGAACGAGGGAAACATCCGCGTGTGGTTGACGAACGATGCCCGACGCGTGCCGGTGATGATGAAAGCGAAGGTGATCATCGGTTCCATCGTGGCCAGGCTTGTCGACGGGTTCGGGATGCCGCCGGCGCGGTGAGCCCCGCCGCCGAGAGGATTGCTCGGGTTTTGGAAAACCGATATAATCAGGCATCCACCAATCCAGATATCGGAACGCGTTGAAGAACGGGCAAACCATGAGACCGTCTCCGGTCACCCTGACCCGGTTCATACTTGAGAAGCAGGCAGCTCCTCCGGGTGCGGCCGGTGAGTTCTCCGCCCTGATGGCCCAGATCGGCCTGGTCGGCAAAATGATCGCCCAGGTTCTGCGCCGGGCCGGATTGGTCAACGTCCTGGGAGTCACCGGGGAGATCAATGTTCAGGGAGAGGCCGTCAAAAAACTGGATGAGCTCGCCAACGAGACGTTCCTCAAGGTGTTCCACCATAGCGGGCTGGTCTGTGCGCTGGCCTCCGAGGAGCTGGAAAAGCCGGTCCACCTCCCCGAGAACTGGCCGCACGGTAGATATGTCCTCTTGTTCGATCCGCTGGACGGGTCCTCGAATACCGACGTCAACATGCCCTTGGGCACGATTGTTTCTGTCCTCCGATACGAGGGAAGCGGGTTGCCTTCTGAACCGGAGATGATCCGGAAGGGGACTCGCCAGGTAGCGGCCTGCTATCTACTGTATGGGTCGAGCACGATGCTGGTCTTTACCGCCGGTCAGGGGGTTCAAGGGTTCACCCTGGACCCCGGCGTGGGAGAGTACCTGCTCTCGCATGAGAATATCCGGATGCCGCGCGCCGGCAAGGTCTACAGCGCGAATGAGGGGAACTCTCGCAAATGGCCGTCCGGCACCCGTCAGTTCATGGAGTATCTCAAGGCGCCCGACAAGGCAACCGGCGGGACGTACAGCGCCCGCTATACGGGCTGCCTGGTGGCGGACGTCCACCGGATTCTCCTCGGAGGCGGGATCTACCTGTATCCCGGCGAGACGGACAAGCCGGAAGGGAAGCTGCGGCTGCTGTACGAGGCCAATCCTTTGGCGATGGTGGTCGAACAAGCAGGAGGACAAGCCAGCACCGGGACCATGCGAGTCCTAGAGGTCGAACCCAAAACCCTTCACCAGCGGGTCCCACTGATCATCGGCAGCCGTGAAGAGGTGAGCCTGGCGGAGGACTTCATCCAAGGACGCCGATGAGGTTCGGTCCGTTGAGTCCGTTAGGTCAGTTAGGTCCGTAAACGGACTCAACAGACTCAACAGACAAAACGTTCTTTCTGGAGGTCTAAGCATGAACGATCGCATCCGAGAGATCCTGAGTTGGTACGGAAGCGACAACGCGGGCACGCGAACGAATCTGGCCCGTCTGCTCAATCACGGTCGGCTGGCCGGGACCGGCCGGCTGGTGATCTTGCCGGTTGATCAGGGATTCGAGCATGGTCCGGCGCGCAGCTTCGCTCCCAATCCCCCAAGCTATCACCCGCACTATCACTTCGGGCTGGCCATCGAGGCCGGGTGCAATGCCTACGCGGCGCCGCTCGGGTTTTTGGAGGCCGGAGGCGGTCAGTACGCGGGCGCGATTCCGCTGATCCTGAAGCTGAACAATCACGACATGCTGCACGAGGACAAGGACCCGCTGCCGGCGGTCACCGGAAGCGTGAAGGAGGCGCTGCGGCTGGGCTGCGTCGCCGTCGGGTTCACGATTTATCCTGGGTCGGTGCATTGCGGCCGGATGTATGAACAACTGCGTGAGATCGCCGAGGAGGCGAAGAACGCCGGGCTGGCGGTCGTCGTCTGGTCCTACCCTCGCGGCTCTTCACTGAGCAAGGAAGGGGAGACTGCGATTGACGTGGTCGCCTACGCCGCCCAGATCGCCGCGCAGCTCGGCGCCCACGTCATCAAGGTGAAGCTGCCGACCGCGCATCTTGAACAGGCGGCGGCCAAGAAGGTGTACGAGGCCGAGCAGGTCCCCATCAAAATGCTCTCCGAGCGGGTCAAGCACGTGGTCCAGAGCGCGTTCGCCGGGCGGCGGATCGTGATCTTCTCCGGTGGTCCCAAGGGGGACGACAAGACGTTCTTCGAGGAAGTCCGGGCCATTCGAGACGGGGACGGGTTCGGGTCCATCATCGGGCGGAATTCCTTCCAGCGCCCCAAGGCGGACGCCATCAAGTTTTTGCAGACGGTGATGGGGATCTATGCCGGCGAGATCCCGTAATATTGAGAGCTACTAGCTGGCAGCTTTTGGAAGAGGGTCACGTGAGCGAACTGAATCCCAGTAGACCAGGAAGTCGCCGGGGGTCGTCATTGTTGATGAGCACTCTACTCGTGGGAATCGGGATTCTGATCGGGCTGGTGGTGGCCTCGGATCTGGGGTGGCTGCCGTTCGGGCACGCGGTTCCGGAACCGACGGTCACGAAGGAGGTCCCGGCCGCTCCGCCCGCCCCTGCCCCTGTGTCCATCGGGGTGGACCGTAATTTTGTCTCGATAGCCAAAGCGGTCAGGCCGGCGGTGGTGAATGTGTTTACCACTCGCACCGGCAAGGGTGGAGAAGGCTTGCACGGGATGCCGTTCGAGGACCCTTTCTTCCGCAGGTTTTTTGGCGAGGAGTTCTTCCGCCGGTTCGAGGTGCCGCGTGAGCGGAAAGAGCGGAGCCTCGGGTCAGGGGTGATCGTGGATTCAAAGGGACTGATCATTACCAACAATCACGTCGTCAGCAAGGCGGACGAAATCAAGGTGCTGCTCTCCGACAAGCGCGAGTTCAAGGCCAAGCTGATCGGGACCGACGCCAAGACCGATCTCGCCGTGCTCAGGATCGACGCCGAAGGCCTGCACACGATCCCTTGGGCGGATTCGGATAAGCTGGAAGTCGGGGAATTTGTCCTGGCCGTGGGGACCCCGTTCGGCCTCAACCAGACGGTCACGCTGGGGATCGTCAGCGCCGTGGGGCGGGCCAGTATGGGGATCGCCGAGTACGAAGATTTCATCCAGACGGACGCGGCCATCAACCCCGGCAACTCGGGCGGTGCGCTGGTCAACACGCGAGGGGAGCTGGTCGGGATCAACACGGCCATCTTCAGCCAGAGCGGGGGCAATATGGGGATCGGCTTCGCGGTTCCCAGCAATATGGCCCGCCCGATCCTGGATCAGCTCGTCCAGGGCGGAAAGGTGGTCCGGGGCTGGCTCGGCGTGTCGATCCAGGAGCTGTCTCCCGATTTGGCGACGCAATTCGGGGTGCAAGAACCCAAGGGCGTGCTGGTCAGCGAGGTGTTGGATGACAGCCCGGCGAAGCGCGCGGGGTTCGAGCGCGGCGATGTCATCGTGGAATTTGACGGGAAACCGGTCGAAAACCCGACGCAGCTCCGCAATGCCGTGGCGCAGACGGCGATCGGGAGAAAGGCGACCGTCAAAGTTATGCGGGACAAGCACGTTCGGAATCTGGAGGTCACGATCGCAGAGCAGCCGAAGACCGTCGCTCAGGCGGGAAGCGAGGAAGAGGGCGGCTCTGCGCGCCCGGCGGGTCTCCTGGCCGACATCGACGTGCGCGAATTGAATAGTGACCTCGCCAGTCGCCTGGGACTCGGAGGGAGCGACCGAGGAGTGGCCATCGTGCGGGTTCGAGCAGACAGCGTGGCCGAGGAGGCCGGTCTCAAGGAAGGCGATCTGATCCTGGAGGTCAACCGAATGCCTGTGCCCAGCCTGACGGTGTACGAGCGGGTGGTCTCCAAGCTCAGCACGAACCAGCCGGTGCTGCTGCTGATCAAACGGCAGGGGCGCACCAGCTTCATCACGCTCAAGCAATAATCCTCTTCGTTGGTTCGAACCGCGGTGCTATAATGCGAAGCCGAAAGGGGGTGTACATATGGTACGACGGACTATATTCGTTCTCCTGTGCGCCCTCGCAGGAGCCGGTCTTTTCTTGCGCGGAGAAGAGTTCGACAGCCCGGTCTTGCTCATGGGTCTGGCGATCGGGGCGATCACGGGGGGACTCATTCTAGCCGGGGAATATGCGCTCCAGAAAGCATCGTTCGGCGTCATCATCGGAGGAACGGTCGGCCTGGCCGTCGGGCTCATGTTGACCGGTCTTATCGAATGGGTCGGCAGCGTGATATTTGACGTGGAGACGTTCCTGTTCCACATCGGCGGGCTGGTGTTTCTCCTCGGTCTGCCTTACCTCGGGATGGTGCTGGGCGCAAGGTTCGGGAAGGACCAGATCCCCGGGACGGACACGCACGCTGGGCATGCGGCGGAAGCCGGCAATACTAAAATTCTTGATACCAGCGTGATCATTGATGGGCGCGTGGCCGACCTGTGCGAGACCGGATTCCTGGAGGGAACGTTCCTGGTCCCGCAGTTCATCCTGCACGAGCTTCAGCACATTGCCGACTCGTCGGATACGCTCAAGCGCGCGCGGGGCCGCCGCGGGTTGGACATCCTCAACAAGATTCAGAAGATGGTGGATATTGACGTGCGCATCGTGGATGACGACTACCCGCATGTGAAGGACGTGGACTCCAAGATCGTGGTCCTGGCCAAGAAGGTCGGCGCCAAGGTCATTACCAACGACCTGAATCTGAACAAGGTGGCGGAGCTCCAAGGGGTGCGGGTCCTGAACATCAACGAGCTGTGCAACGCGCTCAGGCCTGTGGTGCTGCCGGGCGAGACGATCCGCGTGTTTGTCCTCAAAGAAGGCAAGGAAGCCGGGCAGGGCGTGGCCTACCTCGACGATGGAACGATGATCGTGGTGGACAACGCCAAACGCTGCATCGGAAGAAATGTGGATGTGGTGGTCACGAGCGTGCTGCAGACGACTGCCGGCCGGATGATTTTCACGCGGCTCAAGGAAGAGGCCGAGAAGGAGGAGTTCCAAGTCGCGCGTGGCTAGGAGCCTGAGTGAATTCGCCTCCGGTTTTGGTCGAACCTGCGGCCTCGTAGCTGGTCGCATCTCCTTCGCCTCGTGACGAACGGGACTCTCCGACAGGCTCCTTACCTTCCCCTTGCCATCGTCCCTGCCGCCGGGCGGGGACATCGCATGGGGAGCAACATCCCGAAGCAGTTTCTGACGTTGGGGGGCCTGCCTGTCCTCGTTCATACCCTCCGTGTGCTGGAGGCCGCGGACTCCGTCGGCGAAATCATCCTTGTCGTGCCTGAGGCCGACCGCGAGTTCTGTCTCCGGGAGATCGTCACCCGCCACCGGTTGTCCAAGGTCAACAAAATTGTGGCGGGGGGCGAGCGACGCCAGGATTCCGTGCATCATGGGCTCTCTGCGATAGACGGCGACCCGGATCTTGTGCTGGTGCACGACGCCGTAAGGCCGTTTCTCACCCGGGAGATGATCGGGGGAGTGCTCGAGCAGGCGGCGAAGCACGGGGCCGCGGTGGTGGCGATTCCGATGCGGGATACGGTCAAGCAGGTGGGGACGGACAGGCTGATCGAGTGCACGGTGGACCGTCGCAGCTTGTGGCTGGCTCAGACTCCCCAGGCCTTCCGGCTTGCGCTCTTGCGGGAGGCTCACCGGAAAGCCAAACAGGAAGGCATCCAGGCGACCGACGACGCGCAACTGGTGGAGCGCCTGGGGCATCGTGTGGCGCTCGTGGAGGGCAGCGCGGAGAACATCAAGATCACGCGACCGGAGGATCTGGCGATCGGCGAGGCCATCCTGGCGGCCCGGCAGGGGCAGCGGAAAATGTAATTGGTAATTGAGTAAGTGAGTAACTGGGCGAGGAGGAATTGTGATAGTTACTCAATTACTCACTTACTTAATTACTTCCTGAGGGGGACATGCGGATCGGCCTGGGATACGACATTCATCCGTTAGGGAAAGGCAGGAAGCTCATCCTCGGAGGGATAGAGATTCCGCACACGCAAGGGTTGGTGGGCCATTCGGATGCCGATGCGTTGGTCCACGCGGTGTGTGACGCCCTGTTAGGGGCCATGGGGGAGGGCGATCTCGGCAAGCGATTTCCCAGCTCGGACCCGCGGTTCAAGAATATCTCAAGCCTCAGGCTCCTGGAAGATATCGCCGGATTGCTGGGGAAGAAAGGATTTCGCCTCATCAATCTTGACACGGTCATCATCGCGCAGGCGCCTCGGCTGAGTCCCCACCTCGCCGGCATGCAGGCCCGGCTCGCGGAAGGCCTCAAGGTTGACCGGGACATCGTGAACATCAAGGTCAAGAGCGGAGAGGGTCTGGATGCGATCGGGAAGGAAGAAGCGATCGCCGCCCAAGCAGTCTGTTTGATCGAAGAGATCCCTTAGGCCATGTTTAAGACCATACGGGACGACTTGGCCGTGGTCTTCGAGCGAGATCCTGCTGCGACCAATCGGTTGGAAGTGATTCTCACGTATGCGGGTTTCCACGCTCTGATAGCCTATCGTCTCGCGCACTGGCTTCATGTGTGGGGCGTTCCGTCTCTACCGCGTCTCGTCTCCCAAGTCGCCCGCCTGTTCACGGGCGTCGAGATTCATCCTGCGGCGAAGATCGGTCGAGGCTTTTTTATTGACCATGGCACGGGCGTCGTGATCGGCGAGACGGCCGAGATCGGCGATTACGTGACCCTGTTTCAGGGCGTGACCTTAGGTGGAACTGGAAAAGAGCGCGGCAAGCGCCATCCGACCTTGGGTAACCACGTGGTGGTGGGGGCCGGTGCGAAGATTCTGGGCGGGATCAAGATCGGCGACAACGTCAAGATCGGTGCCAATTCCGTGGTGTTGAAGTCGGTGCCGGCCAACTCGACGGTCATCGGGGTCCCGGCGCGGGTCATCAAAATGGAAGGGGAGCGGATGCCCGAAGCCACGATGGACCACATCAACCTCCCTGACCCCATCGCCGACCGCTTTGAAGCCCTCGAGCGCGAGATCATCGAGCTGCGCAAGAAGCTCGACAGTCGAGACTCTTCTCGATGAATTGACTTCGCCCCTTTTCACGCCCTCCCTTTTCACGTTACGCGAGGGCCAGAGCCACCTGAACCACCAACGCGAGCCGGTCAAGGTCAACCGGCTTGCCCACCACATCCACCGACCCCAGCTCCAGCATCTCCTGGAGTAACCGTCGATCCTGACTGGCGGTCAGCGTGATGACCCCGCCCTGGTACCCCTGGGCGCGGAGCCGGCGGAATACCTCTACCCCGTTCATCTCCGGCATGTAGATATCCAGAATCACCAGCTGCGGAGGTTCCTTTCTCGCCAGCGCCAGCGCCGCTGGACCGTCTGGGGCCGCGCGCACCCGGTAGCCCTGCTGGGTCAAGAACTTCGAGAGCAGCGCGCGGATCACTGGCTCGTCATCCACCACCAGGATGGATTTCGCGGCCTGCCCCTCTGCCGAAGGGACCCGTTCCACCTCCTGCCACACTCGGCCGACGATCCCCCGTAGATCTTCGACCGAGAGGCCTCCCTTCCGAAGAAAGTCGGTCGCCCCGAGGGCCCGTACCTCCTGCTCCAGCGCGTCCGTCGCTTTCCCGCTCAGGATGATGACGGAAGCCTCCGGGTCGATCTCGCGGATCCGCCGGAGCACCTGGATCCCATCCATCTCCGGCATGACGAGATCAAGCAGCGTGATCTGCGGACGGTGCTGCTCAAACAGCGCCAGGGCCTCCCGGCCATTTATGGCCGTGACCACCTCGTAGACGGGGCTGAGGATCCGCCGCAGCAGGTCACAGATCAGCCATTCATCATCCGCCACCAGGATCTTGACCATGCCGAGCCTTCCTCCTCATTTGGTCAGGTTCCCCTTTCTATACGAGGTAATCAAAAATCTGTCAAGCAGGAGGCATGCCCAGACCGGCATCAAACGGCTAATGGTGGTGTTTCGACTACTCAGTACGTAGAGGCACGCATCCAGGAGGGTTCGATGTGTATCCAGAACGATAGACCCTGTACCTGAAAGGATAAATTCCGCGCCTATGGCCTGCTACCCACTTGTCACAACCCCGTCCATGACCGCCCAACGTCGAGCGTCCTCACAGACCCGACAACGTTCGGACTTTCCACCTTTTGGACTCCGATGGAATGAGCCGGAGAGTGGTGGCGTTAAGCATAGAATGAACACGACGGTCTGGGGACGTTATCAGATGCCAGCCGAGTCAATGTGTCTCCTTAGTCTGTTCAAGGCGCAGGACTCGGGCTCGAACCTTCAACTTCTCTGCTTCAGACTTCCTGTTTGTTTTGCTGTAGATATCTGCCAAACCAAGAAGGCTGGTGACCATATCGAAACGGTCAATGGGTCTTGTCCTCTGCTCTAAGATTCTCAATGCGCGCACGAAGTGAGGCTCAGCCTTGGTATACTTGCCCTGATCAAGGTAGACCGCTCCAAGCATGTTCAGAGCGTGTGCAACTTGAGGATCTGAACCTCCCAGTGCCTTCTCCCGGATTTTCAGTGCGTGTCTGGACAGGTCTGCGGCTTCAACATATCTCCCTTGGTTGCGGTAGAGTACCCCCAGGTTTAGAAGGGTGCCTGAGAAGTCAGGGTGTTGAGGCCCCTGTAGCTTCACCATGATTGCGAGTGCTCGCTGGTAGAGTGACTCGGATTCAGCAAACCTGCCCTGCGATTGATAGACACCTGCCAATTGACTAAGGAGAGAAGCTGTGTCCGGATGTTCAACCCCTTGGGTCCTTTCCAGGATTGCCAAAGAACGTTTATAGAGTACTTCAGCCTGAGCAGGTTCGTTGAGCAAGACGTACGTTGCTGCCAGTTTATTGAGGCTAGTCACCACGTCTCTGCTGTTCTCTCCAAGAACCTTTTGACGTATGGCTAGCGACCGCTTGTAGAGGGGCGCGGCGTCGGTAAACTTGTTCTGGACGTTGTATTGGGCAGCCAGATCATCCAAAGACATGGCTACTTGAAGGTGGTCCGGTCCCAGAAGCCTTTCCCTGCGTTCAAGCACACGCCGGTAGAGGCCTTCGGCCTCTTTATTCTTCCCCTGGGCGTTATAGGATTTGGCGAGGTTTTTAATTATGGTATTGGCCTGGGGCTGTTCAATCCCCGAGGCCTTCTCGCTGGCTGCTAGTGCGCGCTGGTAAAGTGGCTCAGCCTGACCAAGTTTCCCCTGCTTGTCGTAAATCGCGGCCAGGTTGGTTAGGATGCTAACCAGATCGGGATGATCCGTTCCCCAGGTCTTCTCTCGGGTTGCGAGTGCTTGCCGGTAGAAAGGCTCGGCCTCGGCTAATTTGCCCTGACCGTAGTACAGATCACCCAAAGACTTCGTTGTTCGAGCAAGGTGAGCATTATCCAGTTGACGCGTTTGTGCCTCTTTGAGGGCCGTCAGGAACATCTTTTCGGAGTCGGCATAGCGGTGCTGTTCATATGCTT
>MNDM01000026.1 GCA_001914955.1 Nitrospirae bacterium 13_2_20CM_2_62_8
CCTCATGGACTGGACCTTGGGAACCCGCCGATTCCAGGAACTGCGGGAACAGGCCCTGGCGTCCGCGCAGGGACACGTCCTGGAGATCGGCTTCGGGACCGGTCTCAACCTGCCGCACTACCCCCACAAGGTGACCTCGCTGACGGCGCTGGATCCGGCGACCCTCCTGCCCAGGAAAGTCGCTCGACGGATCTCGCAGAGATCTCTGCCAGTCGAACTGGTGCGCCTCAGCGCCGAGACGCTGCCCTTTGAAGACGGACGATTCGACTGCGCCGTGAGTACCTGGACCCTGTGCACGATCCCGGACCCAGTCGCTGCGCTGCGCGAGGTGCGACGGGTGTTGAAGCCCGGAGGGACGTATGTGTTCCTGGAGCATGGCCGGAGCGACGACGCGCGCGTGGCGAAGTGGCAGGACTTTTTCAACCCCGTTCAGCGAGTGATCGCCTGCGGCTGCAACCTCAACCGGCCGATTGACGCGCTCATCAGCCAGGGCGGGTTGAAGATCGATCGATTGGATCGGTTTCTCCTCCCCGGCGTTCCCCGCATCGTCGGCGAGATGTACCGCGGGGTCGCGATCCCCGCCTAAGGCGATGGGCAACGGGCTATGGGCAATGGAAGACGGTCATCCTGACAACCTATAGCCTCTCGCCTAGGGCCTATCGCCTGGAGCTAAAAGCGCATTCAAGCTCTCAATAGACACATAGCGGGAGGACGGTTGGGCGGGGAGGCGCGAGCTGGATTTCGAGCGGTGATAGAGGTAGCCGATGCCATACTGCTGAGCAGCCGCCAGGCAGGCTTCGTCATCATCTATATAGAGTGACCGCGACGGGTCGAACCCGATCAGCCGCTGGCAGGTCGGCCAGTACTCCGGGCGAGTTTTTAAGTGCCCGACCTCGAAGGCATTGACGATGCGGTCCACGTACCGATCAATGCGGGTCCGAGCTATCTTGATCTCGACACCAGCGGCATGGGCGTTGGTCAGCACATGCACCCGCTTGCCGCGCGCTCGAAGATGGCGCAGGAACTCCACCGCGTCCGGATGGCAGGTGATCAGGTGCTCCAATTCCTTGTTCAGCGCCACCACGTCAATCTCCAGGGTCTTGCTCCAGTAATGCAGATCCGTCCAGTTCAGTTCCCCTTCCACGGCCCGGTACATCGTCAGTAACCGCTCCGAAGCTTCTTCGACCGCCAGACCATGCTTGGCCGCGTACCGCCTGGGCAGCTCCTCCTCGAAAAAGAAATTGTCGAAGTGCCGGTCCAGGAGGGTGCCGTCCATGTCCAGGAGCACGTCATCCACCTGGTCCCAATCGAAGAGCTGATGGCTGATCGCTGATGGCCGATGGTTCATGGGAAAAGAGTATACACGAGGCATGATCCCTCCGACGACAGCCGTTGTCTTACTCAAACATCCTGTGATACGGTTCCATTCACACCGTTCGTTCAGCTTGTGACCTCTACCCCGATGGTTTCCAAGCGATCAGCCATGAGCCATCAGCCATCAGCTCCCCCAGTAGTTGCCATTATCGGGCGGCCCAACGTCGGCAAGTCCACGCTGTTCAACCGCGTACTGGGAGCGCGGACCGCCATCGTGGATGACGTGCCGGGGGTTACGAGAGACCGCAACTACGCCGACGGGACCTACCAAGGACGCGCCTTCCGGTTGGTGGACACCGGCGGCCTGGATCCCTCCGCCACCGACGGCATGCTGTCCCTCATCCGCCGCCAGTCGCAGCTCGCCATTGCCGAGGCCGACATCCTGATCTTCCTCATGGACGGCCGAGCCGGCCTGACCCCCGGCGATGAGGAGATCGTCAGCCTGCTGCGCGGGGTCACCAAACCGGCTTTCTATACGATCAACAAGATCGACACGCCCCAATCGGAGACGTTGCAGGCGGACTTTTATCGACTGGGCCAGGAGACACTGTATCCTCTCTCGGCCGAGGCTGGCACGGGAGTGGATGAGCTCCTGGAAGCAATCCTTCCCCTGCTGCCGGTCTCCGGCGAGGGAGCGGAACCGGCGGAACCTCCCCCACGCATTGCCATCGTCGGCCGGCCCAACGTCGGCAAGTCCACGCTGATCAACACGCTCCTCGGGCAGGAGCGAATGGTGGTCTTCGAACTTCCAGGCACCACGCGGGACTCCGTCGACACGACGGTCAGCCATCGAGGACGTTCCTATATCTTCACCGATACAGCCGGCATCCGACGGCGCGGGCGCATCGAGCGAGGCATCGAGGGCTATAGCGTGGCCCGGGCGATGCGCGCGATGGGGCGATCCGATGTCGCGCTGTTGATTCTCGATGCGGTGGAGGGGATCACGGAGCAGGATACGAAAATCGCCGGCCTCGCCCTGAAGCAGGGGCGCGCTTGTCTCTTGCTCGTGAACAAATGGGATCTCCGCCAAGGCGACGACGCGGCCCGCCGGCAGTATGAGCTCGATCTCCGGCGTCGCCTGCCGTTCCTGCCCTGGGCGCCGGTTCTCTTCGGCTCTGCCCTCAAACCCGATTCCGTCAGCGAGGTCTTCCCGCTAGTGGACCAGGTGGTGACGGCCTTCACCAGACGCATCCCGACAGGATTGCTCAACAAGTTTTTACAGGAGGTCATCGCCGAGAACCCGTTGCCGGTGCGAAAAGGCAAGCCCGGCAAAGCGGTGAAATCCGTGTACGTGACCCAGGTCGCCACACAGCCTCCGGTGTTCGCGCTCTTCGTCGGTCATCCCGAGGACGTGGGCCCGACCTATCTCCGGTTTCTGGAGCACCGCCTCCGCGAGCGGTTCGAGTTCCTCGGCACGTCCATCCGCATCCTGGTGAGACGGAAATGAGCATCCTCCGCCGGCCGGCGAGTCATACGGCGGCGCCTTGACAGGCCATGGGAACGTACGTACACTCCGCCCTGCTCAATGAAGAGTCGCACACAAGGTCATGGGGCCGACACCCAGACGGCAGCGGGCAGCGGGAACGATGTCGAGGCCTTCGATCAGCTCTACCGCGAGCACGTGGACCGGATCTATCGGTTCGCCCAGCGGATGTGCGGTCAGGAGGACGACGCGAAGGACCTGGTCCAGGACACGTTTCTCAATGCCTACCGCGGGCTCAAAAACTTCAGGGGGGATGCGCAGATTTCGACGTGGCTCTACACCATCGCCTCACGGGCCAGCATCCGCATGCGGCGCAAGCGAAAGGGGGGGCCCGAGCGGGAGCTCTCACTGGACGAATTCATCCCGACCTCCGAGGGCGAGTTCCGGCTGCAGATTCCGACGGAAGGGTTGACCCCGCAGGAAGCGCTGGAGAACAAGGAGATCAGGCGGGCGCTCCATCAGGCCATTGTGAAGCTGCCCAAAAAGTACCGATTGGTGCTGGTGTTGCGGGATATGGAAGGGCTGACCGCCAGGGAGGTGGGCTCCATCATGGGCCTCAACGAGCGCGCCGTGAAATCCAGACTCCATCGGGCCCGGTTATTTGTGCGGCGGGAGCTCAGCGCGCGCGGCATTGCAGGACACCCTCACCTTGCCCGGACGACGGGCAGCACTTGATTGCTGAGGCGGAAGGTGGTTGAATGAGCACGGCTCGGCGCGCCATGGCGATCTATCGTAGTCCCCTACATCCCCATCACGGGCACTCGAAAGCCCGATGCGTAAAAGTGCTTCGCCGTCTCTCCGCCTATTTGGACGACGAACTGTCCGTCGGTATCTGCAAGGAAATCCGAAAACATCTGGGCGCCTGTCCCAACTGCGAGGAATTTGTCGCCTCCCTGCGGCAGACGGTGAGCCTCTGTGGTCACGTCAATCCCGCCCCCCTTTCTCCCGCCTTCAAAGCCCGACTTCGCACTCAGATTCTCCAGGCCGCCGGGCGCGGTTGATTCCAGCCGAGTCCTCGGCTGCGCGCCGCTCTCTGACACCGGCTCGGGACGAAGCCCGGTGGCGCAAATCACGGCTCCCGCAGTAGAATGACGCACGGAGGTGCTCATGCGCGGTCGATCCGAGTTCTTCTCCGCGTTCCAGCGCGGGTGGCTGGCGACTCTTATGGTCTTCGCGATGAGTGGGCCTGTCGAAGCCGACAAGCATGTCCCAACGCTCGCGTCTTCCGATTCGGAGCCGGAGCAGCAGGTCATCGTGAATATTCGAGCCCGGTCGTTTGAGCCATCCACCGTCATGCTCCGTGCCGGACAGAAAACGAAACTGGTCTTCCAGAACCACGACGTGGAGCTGCATGCCTTCGTGCCGGTCGGTCTCTTCGTCGGCGTGAACCTCAACATCACCGGGAACGGGGCGCCGGAGTTCGGTCACGACGGGTTTAAGCGCGTGATCATCCCGTCGGAGGGCCGGGCGGAGATCCGGTTCGTCCCCGAACAGACCGGTGTGTTCCCCTTTTTCTGCGACATGCCCGGACACGAGATGAGAGCCACGATCGTGGTGCAGTAGGGGGGGGGCAGGTGCCATCGCTTCCGCGCCTCCCGCGGCACCCCACCACGGCAGTCCGGAGTAGAAGCCTTCTGGAATTCCCGCGGCCACGATCCTCACCCGTTGCATCGAACGAGCAACGGGAACCCGATCGCGGTGCCTGAGTCAGTTCCAGCTTTCCTTCTCCGGATGCCGGGCGGGGTCCCGCCACTCCGGCGAACGTGCGCTCTGAGCCCCTGCCACACCATTGGAGAAGAATGCGCGTGCCGCCGCTTCGCACAATAAAGCTCCCTCTCCTGCTGATGACGCCATGTCTGTTGATGGTTCCGGCCTGCCTCGTGCGCGGCGCTCCGGACAGCGTGGTGGAACGGGGGCGGGTGATCTACCTGGAGCAGTGCGTGGTGTGCCACGGGCCTGAAGGCCGCGGCGACGGGCCCGAGGCGCCGTTCCTCTCCCCGCGGCCGGCCAGCCTGATCTCGGCCGGCTCGTCGGTGAAGTCCGATGCCGAATTCCTGGCCGTGATCGCCAACGGCAAGCCCCGCTCCGCGATGCCGGCGTGGAAAGACCGATTGAGCGAGGAGCAGCGGCGGGAGGTGCTGGCCTACATTCGATCCCTGATCCGCTTCCAACCCAAATCGCTGACGCCACCTCCGCCGCAAGAACGGCGTTGACGCCTCGCTGTTCCAGCATGCTACAGTAGGTTCCCATGATCGGTCATCGATTGCTTTTTCTCGGCGTCCTCCTGTCCAGTGTGCCGTCACTGGTCGGCCTGATCCCTTCCGTCGACCGCGTCTCGGGACCGGCCCTCGCAGCCCAACCGTCTCTTCCCAAGTCAGCGGCGGCCCTCTCCGTCGCACGGAAGTACGCCGAGGCGCTGGCGTCCGGCGATCGTGTGGCAGCCGCTCAGCTCGACTTTGCCTGTCAATACCGGATGGTGTCCGCGAACGCGAGACGCCTGACGGCCTTCCCTCCCCCTTCTGCCAGCGTGTATGCCGAATGCTGGGAGCCGCTTGCGAAAGCCCATGAAACCGCCATCGAGCGGCGGGAGCAGGGGATGGACGGCCTGTGGCCCGGCGCGGGAAACCTGGTGTTTCTGAAAGAGGACCTGTCTCTCTATCCGGCATCGGTGTTTGTCATGGACCTCCTGGGTTTGTCTCCGCCGGCCGGCGGACTCCGGATCGAGCCGGAGTCCAGTTTGCCGCTGCCTGCCGGCTCGTTCAGGATTCGCGACGATGCGCCGCCGATGGCGGCGCCTGCCACGCTGGTCCGCCTGCGGGTGACCTACAAGGACCCGTTGACCTCTCCGGCGACATACGCCCCGGGCGCGTACCGGTGGACCAACACGGTCAAGCGTCCCCGGGCGGCGCTGAAAGCGGTCACGGTGAAATGGGTGGTCCTGTCGGGGTTGAAGAAGCTGGGATTTCCCGGCGACGCGGCGGTCGTGAATCTGCCGGTCACGGCATCCACGGACACGCATCCGTCCGTCCCGTTCGTCACCGAGACCGGCGGCTACGTGGCTCAATCCGGTGCGTGGTGGACACCGGCCGATGCACCGGGTGTCCTGATCGCTGCCGTGGGACGCGCGAGCCGGTTTCCCGACCTGCGCGAGCGTATGGCGATGCTCAATCGGGTGCTGATCCTAGATCCTGCCCAGCCTGAGGCCTTGACTGCGCTGACGCGCGACTTGTACCAGGCGATCCTGAACGACGGGGCAGCCGCTCATAACATGCGGGTGAGCGACCAGGCGCTGGCCGTGCGGTTTAACGAACTCTATTGGAATACTTACTCGCAGACGACGCGCATGGAGATCTCGCTTGGGATGGAGGTAGGCGGCCTCTCGAAGCCGACGCCTGCCGACTTCTTATATCGGATGATCCCCGCGATGGAGAAGCTGGCCCAAGTGCGACCGGAAGACCTGGAGAATCGCTTTCGCCTGGGCAACGCCTACCGATGGAACAACGACCAACTCGCTGCGATTGCCACACATCAGGCCCTGCTGCAGCAGTTCCCTCCCGAGCGCGCGGCGCTTCGGGCTCGGGCCTTGATTGAGCTGGCCTGGTCCAAGATCGCGAAGGTGGCCTGGAACCGTATCTTCGACGACCCTGTCATCGTGGAGGCCTATCAGGAGGCGGAGGAGGCGTTCAAGCTCACGGATCGTCCAATTGACAAGTTCGCCGCAGCCTTCACGATGGCCTACGGCCTAGCCTTCGCCCCGAAGCGCGACAACCACGCCATGCTGGACCACCTGATCGAAGCGCGCGGCTGGTATCTGCAACTCGCCGGCGCCAGCCAGGAGTCGTGGCGGTATCTGCTCTCCAACGACACGCTCAAGGGTCTCATCGAAACAGACCCTTCGTTCAAGCCGCTCCTGGCGGCCTCCTAGCTAATAGCGAACAGTGAACAGCGAATAGCCAGAAGCTCTCAACTGTTCGCTACTCGCTGCCAGCTACTCGCTTGCCCAATTTCGCCAGCTCTGCGAAATAGTGCGCGAACGCTTTCATCCCGCCCGAGGCCTGTCCCCAGTCGAAATACTCGTTCGGCGCGTGGTAGCCATGTTCCGGCAGGCTGAGGCCAAGCAACAGAATCGGAACGCGCCACGCACGCTGCATGGTGGCGACGGCGCCGATGGACCCGCCTTCCCGAATGAAGGCCGGCTCCTTGCCGAACCCGGCGCGCACCGCGTCGCGGATCGCGTCCGCGTACGGTCCCTTGAACACCCCGCGGAACGGCTGCAGCATCCCTTCCCGCTCGACCGTCACATTCGGATTCTGCCTGGCCACGAAGCGACGCAGCGACGCGAAGATCTTCTCCGGTCGTTGATCCGGCACCAGTCGCATGCTGATTTTCAACTCGCCGTGGCCGGGGACGGCCGTTTTGACCCCGGGCCCCTGGTAGCCCCCCACCAGGCCATGCACCTCGAACGTCGGCGACGCCCAGATCCGGCGAAGCACGTCCGCGGGGTTCGTCGTCCTGAGCGTCCGGAACCCGTATGCCCGCATGAACCGGTTGACCTGAAAGCCTGAGGCCAGAAAGCTCTTGATCTCGGCCTGGGTGGGCGGCACGACGTCATCATAGAAGCCCGGAATCTTCACGCGACCGGTGCGCGCGTCCACGCAGGCGTACACCAGCGCGCACAGCTCAGCCAGCGGATTTCTCGCGGCCCCGCCGGTGAGGCCCGAATGCGCGTCGCTGGCTCCGGTCCGAAGCAAGAGCCTGGCCCCCAGCAGCCCGCGCAACCCATAGGGGACCGCCGGGCGGCCTTTCGCGATCCAGATCGTGTCCGAGACCACCACGGAATCCGGTCGCGGGATCGCGTCCTTGTGGCGCAGGGCTTCGGCGAAATGCGGGCTGCCGATCTCCTCCTCCAGCTCCCAGAGAAATCTGACATTGATCGGGACACCGTGCTCCACCGCATAGCGACCCGCCAGCAGGGCCGTCAGGGCGGGCCCTTTGTCGTCCGTGGCGCCCCGACCGTAATAGACCCCCTTGCGCTTCCGGAAGGCGAAGGGCGGCTGCCGCCATTCGGGCTCCTGGGCAGGCTGTACGTCCAGATGATTGTAAACCGTGACGGTCGGGTGCCTGGCGCCGGTCGTCCATCCACCCGACACCACCGGATAGCCGCCGGTCTCCACGATCCGCGCCTCAGCCCCCAGGTCTTTGAGGAACTGGACGGCCAGCAAGGCCGCGCGTCGAATATCTGGGGCGTGGGTCGGGTCCATGCTGATCGAAGGCTGTTCGACCATCTCAGCCAGCATCCGCTCGAAGCGGGGCCGGACTTGTTGAATATACGAGTCCAACCGCTTGTCATGCCCCTTCATGTTCTCTCCCTCACTGCGCGAGGCGACCGCCCTGCTGAACGCGCTCATCAGATGAACATCGTCTGAAGGTAGGCCGAGAGTCTGCCGGCGTCAGCCGGCTGGCTGCGGTAGCCCACGTACCCGTCCGGACGAATCAGATAGAGGCACTCGGAACCGGCCCCGTACTGACGGCGCAGCTCGCCCTCGGCATCCAGCAGCCGCGAGCCATCCCAGCGGAGCGCAGCCGTCGGAGCCGCCTGCGGCACCACGAGATGAACCGCGATGAGGTCGCGATAGCGGGCCCGGACACCCTGCTCGATCTCCTCCAGCTTGCGATAGCGGGCCGGGGTCGTCCCGCGGCCGGCGAAGAGCAGCAGGACATGGCGACCAGGTCGCAGCAGCTCAAACAGTCTCACGGGAACACCCGTACCTCGGACCGACAGATTGCCATCAGGCGCCCGATCCCCGGCGGCAGGTGCGGCGACAAACTTTCGCCACTCGCTGAAGCCGGGCGGCTCCGCAGTCGCGTGGACTCCCGTCACCACGCCGAGAAATCCCCGATGATACTCCCCCACCATCGGAGTCTTGCGGTAGTTGCGCACGAGCCCGCTCAGCGCCTGCGCGAGGCGATGCTGGACCACGTCGAGCGACGACATGAACATCGCGACCTGGTTGCGGACGGCCTGGGCCAGGGGGCTTCGCAGCGTGATGACCCTGGTCGCCAGGTCAGTCCCGATCAGCGTCTCACTGGCAATCGGGTGTCGTTCAGCATGATAGCTATCGAGGAGGCGCGGCTTCGCGACCCCGCTCGTCACGAGCGCAAGCTTCCACGCCAGGTTGAACGCATCCTGGATCCCCAGGTTCATCCCCTGCCCCCCCGCAGGGCTATGAATGTGCGCCGCGTCACCGCAGAGAAAGACCCGCCCGACGCGCAAAGACGGCGCGATCCGGCGGTGGACCCGGAACTTGGTGATCCAGAAGGCTTCGAGGATGCGGAGGCTGGCCATACCACGCTGGGCCAGCAACGTTTTCAGTTCGTCCAGGCTGACTGTCGTCCGGTCGGTCTCGGCCGTCTCCTTGAGGAGAGGGATGATCAAGTAATGCCGTCCCTGAGGCAGGGGAAGCAGGCCGACCGGGCCATCGGGCATGAAAAAGGCACGGGCCTCATCAACCGGCGCTCTCCCTTCAATCCGCACATAGGCGAGCAGGAAGGATTCCTCGTACCGGGTTCCCTCAAACGGCAACCCGACCGCTTTCCGGACATCACTATGCGCCCCGTCGCAGCCGATCAGCCAGCGGGCCTGGACCGTGTCTGTCGTCGCGTCAGCATGGCGCAGTGTGGCGGTGATGCCGTCCTCCTGCTGCACGACGTTGGCGAACTGCACTGACCGCTCAACTTCGACTCCGAGGTCTGACAGTCGCTTGGTGAGAAGCCGTTCCGTCTCGCTTTGCGGGAGTGTAAGCATGTAGGAGTAGCGAGTCGGCATCCCGTCCATCGTGAGGTGGACAAGACGCTGCCCGCCGGCGTAGACGTTAAAGCCTTGCACCTGACATCCGTTGGCCACGAACTCCTCGTCGAGACCCATGATGTCAAACACCTCCAAGGTGCGCGGCTGCACGGCCACGGCCTTGGGGATGCCGGAAGGGGCATCAGCCTGGTCAACGATCCGACAGGAAAGACCATAGTGCCTCAGTTCGCAGGCCATCGTGAGCCCGGTCGGTCCGGCGCCCACCACGAGAACGTCGAGCGGTCGCGACATGGGTTTCATTCCAATGGCTCCATGGAGGGGCGTCATTATAGCTGGAGGAGGACTGCCGACGAAAGCCACCGATCAGATGACCGGAATGGTAGAATGCCCGGACCGGACCGGCGGAGGCGGTGCACGAGCTGTGAGGGCGAGTCGCATGCAACAATTAGGGGTTGTTCTCCTCTCCGCCCTCGTGTGGCTCATGCATCCCATCGCGGCTCCGGCCGGGGAACCGATGACGATTGCGAAGCTCCTGGCCGATCCTCAGCCGTACCACCTGAAAATGATTGCCGTTCAGGGCACCGCGCACCAGGTGCAAATCCTTCAAGACAAGCCCGGGAAGAATCCACGGCTGGACTTCCAATGCTATTTTGTCCACCCCCCCTACACCTTCGTGCTCGCGGATGACACCGGCTTCCTGCAGATCAGCGTGGCAGCTCGGCCCCCGTGTGTGTCCCAAATGTCACCTGCAGAGGCGCCGGACGTGTCCGAGGGTGACCAGGTGGCCATCGAGGCGCAGATCACCGTGGGGCATCAGTATAGCGAGGGAGCGGACCGACTCACGGTCCAGGCCCTTGCGAAGGGAGTCAGGAAACTCGGCAACTGACCGCTCGAGGACCGTCGCATGAAGGTTGGCAGTTCAATTTCCATCGCACTCCTGATCACGTTCGCCAGCCCCGTCCTCGCCCTGAGCGACGAACCCGTCGTCATCGGCGAGATCGTCGCCGATCCCGACCTCTACCATCTGAAACAGGTCACCTTCCAGGGCACGGTCCGGCAGGTGAAGGCGCTCGACCCTTATGTCCAGACGTCAGGCACCACTTGCTACGGCGCCTATACCTTTACGCTGGAGGACGATACCGGATCGATCGGGGTCGCCGTGTTGGGTGTGTGCGGGAAGCCGATGATCAAGACCCCTGACGTGTTCGACGGGGATCGAGCCATCGTGCAGGCGCAGATTTTTGCGCCGGGACACTCCGCGAACTATGGGGGATCGAAAGGTCGTGTGACGGTAGGGGAAGATCAAGAGAAGGTCCACGCCGTGGCCACCGCGATTTCTCGTTTGGGAGAGTAGCAGGCTGTGGAGAACGAATCGCCCGCGGCTACGAGAACGAGTCTCTGTGTTTAAATTGCAGGGACAACATATATCCGCCCCAGATGAATGCGGCCACCATCAAGAGAATCCCCAGACGATACGATGCCTGCGCAATGGCGTGGTCGTATTGGAGCCACCCCAGGGTACCGAGAATATTCTCCCAGTCATGGTAGTCCTCGACATCCTTCCCGGTGACACCGCCTAACAGAACTAATTCCAGCGCCCTGGCGTCGTTGATGTACGGCGCGATATCCATGAAATTCTGCCCCACCCACCATAAGCCGACAGAGGCTCCGAACGGGTCCCGGTTTTTAATCAGAAACGCGCACAGGCAGATGAACGGCATGAGCAACTGCCCCAACGTTCCACCAAGAATCGTCAGAAAGCGTCCTAAAGGACTAAAGATGATATGCCCGGCTTCATGGAACGGGAGGTTGATGTTGTGCATGAATGATTCACCGACGTAATTTGTCTCCATCGGTGTGACAATAAACTTCCAACCCCAGATCAAAAGGATCAGATACACGATCACCCTACCGGCCAAGAACAATGGATTCACCTGGGGTTCAACGAAAAGCAGCAAGTCTTTTGCCCATGCAAAGCGATCGAAGTGTTGTGCCTCGTTCGTTGCGATGGGGGGGAGGGGATCGGCTTCTGAGGTGATCGTGCTCTCCGCGGAGGGCCGGATTTTGGCAAAAATGATCCCGCATCGTATGCATTCCAAGTTCCGATCCGCCTGCTCAAATTTACATTTGGGACAGATCATCGCTTATCATCCGGAAATAGAAAGGAGGGGCGCGGCAATAATATGGAAAGGCGTCTCGGATCCGTTACTAGTACACGGAGAACGGAATCGGCGCAAACGTCAGCACAAAGATCGCCAAGGCGCCCCATCCGACCCAGATCCGCGTCCGGCCTAAGGCCGCTCTCGGGTCCCGTACCGGCGGGTGGCCCAGCCCCACCAAGCCGGCCATCCCCGCCCAGAGGAACCACCCGGGCCAGCCGCCCGGCATGAATCCCAGCACCAACAGGATCGGCAGCATCGCCAGGGCCACCGTCCGCTGCCGCGGGCCCCAGAGCGCGTAGGCCACGTGTCCCCCATCGAGCTGGCCGATCGGGATGAGATTCAACGAGGTCACGAACAGCCCGAACCAGGCCGCAAACCCAACGGGGTGAAGGACCACATCGTAGCCCTGCGGAAGCGGCCCGAGAACCAGCCACGAGACGAACTGCAGCAAGAGCGGCTCTCCCAGGTGAAGTCCGTACACCGCCTCGTTCGTGACCACCTTGGAGAGGCTGAGGCCGATCACCAGCGCCACGACCGCCACCACAAATCCGGCGATGGGACCGGCCACGCCGATATCGAACAGCGCCCGCCGGCTCAGGATCGGGCTGCGCATCCGGATGACGGCACCGAACGTCCCTATGAAATGCGGCGGCCCCGGAATGAACAGCGGCAAGGAGGCGGGCACGCGATGAATGCGCGAGAACAGGTAATGGCCAAACTCATGCGTGACCAGGATCCCCAGCAGCGTGCCCGCGAACGGCAGGCCCTTCAGCAGCGCGGCCGGATCGCCGAGCAGGAACTGTAATGGCCCCTCCTTGGGATTGCTCCGTGTCGCGTAGGCACCGGCCCAGAGGGTCGTAAAGACCGTCAACAGAAAGAGAACGATCGGCCACGCCAAGTCCGAGAACCGTGGCCCAGGCTCTTCCTCTTCCAGGCCGAGCGACAAGATGGGCGGGGCCTCGAGCTCGATCAGGCGATCGCCGTTCCAATGGTGCTCTCGCTGTTCATCCATCGCGCATGCTCACTCAAGACTCGGCTGCGAACGGGTTGTGGGACAACTCCTCGCTGACCGTGGTGGCTGGTCCGTGGCCTGGAAACAGGACGGTGCGCGCCGGGAGCGTCAAGACACGACGCCGCACCGAGTCCAGGTGGGCCGGGTAGAGCGAAAACGGATTGGCCCGCCCGATGGAGCCAGCAAACAGGGTATCGCCGACGAAGCAGATCTGCTGAGTTCCCTGTTCGACACGATAACAGATGCCGCCCGGCGTGTGGCCGGGCGTCGCCATGCACCGGACCGACAGTCCGCCCACCTGAATGACCCGCCCATCATCCGGCTGGGTGAAGGCCTCTTTGGGATTGCTCCGTGTCGCGTAGGCACCGGCCCAGAGGGTCGTAAAGACCGTCAACAGAAAGAGAACGATCGGCCACGCCAAGTCCGAGAACCGTGGCCCAGGCTCTTCCTCTTCCAGGCCGAGCGACAAGATGGGCGGGGCCTCGAGCTCGATCAGGCGATCGCCGTTCCAATGGTGCTCTCGCTGTTCATCCATCGCGCATGCTCACTCAAGACTCGGCTGCGAACGGGTTGTGGGACAACTCCTCGCTGACCGTGGTGGCTGGTCCGTGGCCTGGAAACAGGACGGTGCGCGCCGGGAGCGTCAAGACACGACGCCGCACCGAGTCCAGGTGGGCCGGGTAGAGCGAAAACGGATTGGCCCGCCCGATGGAGCCAGCAAACAGGGTATCGCCGACGAAGCAGATCTGCTGAGTTCCCTGTTCGACACGATAACAGATGCCGCCCGGCGTGTGGCCGGGCGTCGCCATGCACCGGACCGACAGTCCGCCCACCTGAATGACCCGCCCATCATCCGGCTGGGTGAAGGCCTCTTTGGGTGGACGCCAGCCCAGCAAGGGTTTGTCGGCCTCGCCGAGGTAGACGGGGACTCTCCAATGTTGGAGCATGACATCCAGGCCCCCCGCATGATCCGCATGGCCATGTGTCAGACACACCGCCGTCAGCCGGAGGTGGCGCCGCTCTAAGACCTCCAGCATCGCGTCCGCATTGTAGGCCGTATCAATGAAGATCGCCTCGCCGGCATCATGTACGACGTAGCCCTTCACCGCGTACCCTCCAATATCACCGAGCACGGTGTCCACGCAACTCACCGAGGACGGTGTCGGTGCCGGTCCCCAGCCATCGAGGGCAATCTGTGTCAGCGGCTCAGCCCTGAGCTGCAGGGCCGCCGCGATGGCGTGGACCTCCGCTTTCGTGGGCAACCGACCTCCGCGCTCGAGCACGGTCACATCGCCGGCGGGCAGACCGGTCGTTCGCGCGAGATCCGCCACCGTCAACCCCTGCCCCATGCGGGCCTTCTTCACGATGTCGCAGAAGTCGTCTTCGAGGGACATCAATAAGCTCACAGCGAATAGCTAGCAGCTAATAGCATAGAGACAAGGGGTTCAACTTGTTTTAAGTCATCAAGCCATCAGCTGCTGGCTATTCGCTGCTTGCTATTAGCTACCCGCTAGGCATTCTCGCCACGCTTCCACCATCGCCACGTCCACGTCCACCAACACTACCGAGCGAAGCGTGTGCGCCGAATAGGCCTTGATTTCCTTGACCATCAGTGCAGCTGCCTCCGCGTGCGCGACGCCCCCGACACCCGTGCCCATCCCCGGGATTGCGATCGACGTGAACCCGTGCGAATCCCCCAACGCCAGCGCCGCTCTGGTCGCCAGCGCGACGTTCTCAGCAGGGATGCACATGGCTGGCTGCGGCATCGTCGGCGCGTGGATGATCCCTTTGAACTTGGTCTTCCCGCCGGAAGTCAGGACCGCTTTCCCCACGGATATTGGCGCCTGCTTTCTCGCTTCGTCCTCGACCTCAACGCCGGCCGCCCGCTTGATGACCCCCGCGACCCCGCCACCCATGTAGCCTTGGCTATTCGCCGCATTCACAATCGCCTCCGCCTCCACCCCCAGAATGCTCCCCTGGGCCACAGTAATTTGTAAGCGTTTATCGATCATGATCACTTCTCGTCTCCCCCCCACATCGCTTGGAGCGGGTGGAAGAGATGGGGTGGCAGGGCCAAGAGCGCACGTTCGCCGGAGCGGCGGGGTCCCTCCCGGCATCTGGGGAAGGAAAGCTGGAACTGACTAAGGCACCGCGATCACATGATCGCGGCCGCGGGAATTCCAGAAGGCTTCCACCCCGGACTGCCGTGGTGGGGTGCCGCTGGAGGCGCGGAAGCGATTGGCCCTGCCACACCCAGCCCCTTCATCCCTCGGGCTCCAACTTAATCTCCTCCACCTCCCCGAACCCCGACAACACGCGGAGCAACGACTCAGGAGGGCCCACAGCCAGAATCCTCAGCCGCTCCGGATACAGATGTTTCCGAGCCGCCGCCAACAGATCCTCCTTCGTCAGCTTCACCACCTTGTCGCGGAGCTGCTGCAGAAAGTCCTTGGGCAGGCCATCGTACTCCAACCCGATCAGGCGGCTGACGATCGCGGACGAGCTGGAGAAGGAGAACACGAACGAGTTGACGAAGGCTTCCTTGGCCTCGTCCAACTCGGCGTCGGTCACCGGCTGCTCACGGAGGCGCTCCAGGTTGCTGACCAACCGGCTGATCACCTCCTGCGTCGACCCCAGCTTGGTTTCGGCGCGCACCAGCCAGACGCCCGGTTCACGCATGCCGACCCGCAGGGCGCTCCTGACCGAATAGGCCAGGCCCTGTTTGGTGCGGATGTCCTGGAAGAGGCGGCTCCTGAACGAGCTGCCACCCAGGATGTCATTCAGCAGCGCCAGGGCGGGATAGTCCGGATCATTCTCCTTCACCGACAGGTGACCGGCTCGGAGGTGCGTCTGCGACGTGCCCTTGCGGACAAACCGAAGGATTTTCTTCTGCGCCCGGCCGTCATCGGCCCCCACTGTCTGAGGGGGCGGCAAGACGATCGGCAGGACCTCTCCCTTGGGCCAGTCGCCGAAGACCTCGCGCAGCTCGGCCAGCATCGCCGCACGGTGGAAGTCGCCCGTCACGCCGAGGATCATCCCGTTGGGATGGACGGTGCGGGCGTGGAAGGCCGCCAGGTCGTCGCGCGTGATCCGTGAGACCGAGGCCACCGTGTCTTCCCGCGCGAACGGATGCGTCGGTCCGTACATCATCTTCTCAAACTCGCGCCCCGCGATGGACTGGGGGAAGTCCTGGCGCCGGCGGATCGCCTCGATCACCTGAAGCTTGGCCAGCTCGACACGCGCCGGATCGAAGGCCGGGGTCCTGAGGATGTCGGCGAAAATCCGGAGCCCGCGCGTCAGGTCCTTCTTGAGCACGTCCAGCATGGCCGAGCCGGACTCGGTCCCGATCCCGACCGTAATGTGCGCTGCCAGTTGCTCCAGCGCCACGTCCACTTCGGCGGCGGTCATCCGTTTGGTCCCGCCGGTCCGCATCGTAGTGCCCGCGATGCCGGCCAGCCCGACTTTGTCGACGGGATCCAGCCATCCGCCGGTTCTCATCGTCGCCGTGATCGTGACGAGCGGCAGCTCATGATCCTCCAGCAGGTACACCACCATCCCGTTCTCGAGCACCAGACGCTCCGGCTCGGGAGGGTTGAACTCCACCGGCTCGAAGCGCATCTGCCGCGGGTCGGACTGGAGTTTCTGAGCCTGTTGCAGAGATGCCGCCTGGGTCCCGGCGGCGAAAACAGAAACCATGACCGCCACCAGGACCATGATCCTGGCGGCCGTACACAGCGTGGCAAGGGGCTTGGTCACGGGGTCACCGCCTTCGGCGTGGCGGACGTTGGCTGGGCGGCGGGGGACGTGTTCCGCGCGGAAGCCGATCTGACGAGGGTCGCGACGGTCCGGTTGGACTTCACGAAGGACTGAGCCGCCACCCGCATGATGTCGGCCGGCGTCACGGTAGCGATCCGGTCTCGCGCCTTGAGCAGATACCGCCAGTCCTTGGCCACGGTTTGAAAATAGGCCAGTTGCGAAGCCAGCCCGCCGTTGGAACGGAGCGACCGGACCAATCCGGCGTCGAGATTGTTCAGCACTTTTTCTAATTCCACCGGCGTGACAGGCTCGGTTTTCAGCCGATCAAGCTCGATGTAGATCGCCGCTTCCAGCTCCGCGGTGGTGTGCGGCGCGAGCGGCACGGCGCTGATCGTGAACAAGTTGGAACCACGGACACCGGGGGAGTTGGGATCGGTTCCGACCGAGGTGGCCAGCCGTTTCTCCCGGACCAGCCGATGGTACAGGCGCGACGTGACGCCTTCGGACAGCACCGAGTCGATCACGTCGAACACGAAGTCGTCGGGATGCCCCAGCGCCGGCTTATGGTAGCCGACCAGCACGCTCGGTTCGGCATCGAACTCCACTTCCACGCGCCGCTCCCCTCGTTGCGGAGGCTCGACGGTCACGACAGGGGGCGGGGGGGTGGTCCCGGCGATCTTGCCAAAGGTCGCCTCGATCAAGGCGATGACCTCGGGCGGCTTGATATCCCCCACGATGGCCACCACCGCGTTGCCCGGACCATAGTAGGTCCGGAAGAACCGGTCGGTCTCGGACGGGGTGAGGGCCAGAATGTCGGAAGCCCAGCCGATGGTGGGGAAGCCGTAGGGGTGGGCCTGGAAGGCGGCCGCCGTGAATGCTTCGTGCAGGAGGCCGTTCGGGTTGTCCTCGGTCCGGAGCCGCCGCTCTTCCATCACCACGGCGCGCTCCTTGTAGAACTCGCGCAGCACCGGATTCGCCATCCGGTCGGCTTCGACCACCGCCCAGAGAGGCAGGCGGTTCGCGGGCAGGCTGACGGTGTAGCGCGTGACATCCTTGCCCGTGCTGGCGTTCAGGCCGACCGCCCCATGCCGCTGGTAGAGCTGCGCCATTTCGTTGCCGATCACCCACTCGTCGGCGCGCTTCTGCGCGTCCTTGAACGCCTGCTGAAGCTGCTGCAGTGCGGGGGAATCGACGCCCGAGGCGTCCTGGCTGGAGGCGCGCAGTTGCTCGCGATGAGTCTCGATGTTCGCGTTGATGTGATCCAACTCCTCCAGAAGCGGCCGTTCGCGTTCGTAGTCCTTCGTGCCGAGCGTCCTCGTTCCCTTGAACGCCATGTGCTCGTACAGGTGCGCGACCCCCGTCATGCCGGTGTGTTCGTCGATCCCGCCGACCCCGAACGTGAAATTGATGGAGACCACCGGGCTCTGGTGCCGCTCGACCAGGAGGACCGTCAGCCCGTTCGCCAGCCGGTGCTCGATGACTCGCTCGGCTAAACCGCTACCGCGCGCCAGGTCAAGGTTAAGGTTGAGGCTGAGGTTCAGGACGAGGCTCAGCAGCACAAAAAATCTCAAGCCGTGCATCATGCTCCTTCTCAACCTCAACCTTAGCCTCAACCTGTCCTCTATGCGAACAGCTCCATCAGGTCCTCCGGTGTCTCGATGAACCAATCCGGCTGGCACGCCGCCATCTTCTCGCGGTTGCCCATGCCGTACCCGACGGCACAGACCCTGATCCCGGCATTGTGCCCTCCGTTGATATCGTTCGTGCTGTCGCCAACCAGCACGGTCCGGTCCTTGTGAACGTTCAAAGTCTTGATCACCTTGAGCAGCATGCCGGGCTCCGGCTTCAGGCCGTACCCGTCGTCTCCTCCGATGACGTACGCGAAGTGGTGGGCGCCCAGACCATCTAGGATCTTCGTCGTGTACTCCAGCGACTTGTTCGTGGCGATGGCCTTGTGTTTGCCGGCAAAATGAGTCAGCACTGGTTCAACGCCGGGGTAGAACCTCGTGCGATCCAGGCAGTGGGCCAGGTAATGCCCTCGAAAGATCCTCAATGCCTCCTCGTAGCGTGAGTGGTTCTCTTCGCCGACCGCCTGCCGCAGCAGGCGCTTGATGCCGTCGCCGACGAAGCTGAAGATTTCTTCCTGGGGCCGCCGCGCCAATCCCAGATCGCCCAAGGTCAGGTTGACCGCAGTGGCGATATCCCATTTGGACTCGATCAGCGTCCCGTCCAGGTCAAAGATCAGCAGATCGATCGGCACCTTGGATCGAACCTTTCCCGAACCGCTGCGCACCATCGTTTGCTCGGTCTCCTTGCTCTTTCTCACCTTGTTCGTCACTTCATTTTACAAGGGCGGCTTGGTTAATCCCCATCTGCGCGCATCTTGTTGCCTTCTTGTCCCACTATCCATTGGAAGGGTGCCCGTGTTGGGCCAACTGCGCCCGTCGAGCGAGGGCCTTCTGAGGCCGCGCGCTCCGGGAGCACAGGACCGACACGGGCGCCCTTCCAACTTTTCACGTTCTGCAGGTTGACCAAGCCGCCGCTATCTCGCTTTCTTCAACGCCGCCAGCAACTCCCCCAGCTTGGCCTGGCGCGAAGGGTTTTTTTCATCGAGTATCGCCTGCCGTACGAAACCGATCAATCGTTTTTGCCCGACGTGCGGGGGTAAGATCGGCTCCATAATGCGCCAGCGCCCCACCATCCCTTTCACCCGAAACCGGATCTCTTCCACCTTTGCCCCCGGCAAGAACCCCGCGGTCTCCCAATACATCGAGCCCAGCACCCGGAACTTGACCGGAATCACCACCTCCAGCATGTCGATGATCTGCCACTGCGCGATGTCATCCAGGACCTCGAAGTCCGTGATCACCACCACGTGCCCCCAGGCCGGTTCTTCCTTCCAGTTAATGTAGGGCTTGAGCACCTCCACGGACATGGCCTCCAGGCGGGCGCCATGCCGATCCAGGGACAAGTATTTGGTCACCACCTCGACGGGATCCTTGTTGAGCGCCCCCGTCTGCGCCAGCCCGTCGCTGGAAAGGAGGAGCAGGAGCAGAGCGGCCACGAGGGAGCACGACGGTCTCGTCACGAGCGTCCCTCGCATCACGCGATCTGATGCAGCTTCATGAGGTTGGTCCCGCCGCGCTGGCCCGTCAGGGTTCCCGACAGGATCACGATCCGTTGCCCCTTGGCGGCGAGGTCCTCCGCCTGCAGGCGACGCTCCACCTCGCGCACCCGCTCGTCCGTCTGCTCGATTCGCGGCATCGTGTGGGGGACCACCCCCCAGTAGAGCGCCATACGCTGCCGGACAGGCTCAAACGGCGTGAACACGATGATCGGAGCGACCGGGCGTTGCTTCGAGATCAATCGCGCCGTCGTCCCTGACTCGCTGAAGACCACGATGGCCGCGGCGGCGGTTGCCGCAGCCGCGGAGGAAGCCGCTTCGGAGATCGCCTCCGGGAACGACACCTCGCTGTGCCCTGAGTCGGAGCGACGGACGACTCGCGGCGCAATCCCTTCCTCTGCGGCCCGCACAATGCGATCCATGACGCGCACCGCCTCGACCGGATAACGTCCCATCGCGGTCTCCGCCGACAGCATCACGGCATCCGTGCCGTCGAAGACGGCATTGGCCACGTCCGAGGCCTCGGCCCGAGTCGGGCGGGGGTGCTGGGTCATGGATTCCAACATCTGCGTCGCGGTGATCACGAGACGGCGCCGGCGGTTCCCCTCGGCGATAATCCGTTTCTGGAGCACCGGCACGGCCTCCGGGCCCATCTCGACACCCAGATCGCCGCGGGCAATCATCACGCCATCTGCCTGATCGAGCAACGACTCCAGGCACGCAATCGCCTCGGGCCGCTCGACCTTCGCGATGACCGGCACATCCGCGCCACTCTCCGCAATGATCTTCTTGGCGGCCGCCACGTCTTCCGGGGCCCTGACGAACGACAGCGCCACGTAGTCCACGCCCTGCGTGAGGCCGAATTGGAGATCATCCAGATCCTTGTCAGTGACCGTGGGCGCGGTAATCCGCGTGCCGGGCAGGTTGATCCCCTTGTGGGCGGTCACTCGTCCCCCGGTCACCACGGCGCAGTCGACGACGCCGGGCCCGATTCGCGTCACGGTCAGCTCCACGAGGCCGTCATCGATCAGAATCCGTGCCCCAGGCCGGACATCCAACGCCAAGTGGGGATAGGTGACGGGAATTTCGTGATCGGCCCCGCGCGTCCGCGCCTCTCCTTCGCCGGCGAGCAATCTCACCCGATCGCCTGGCGCCAGCTCGATCCCGCCGGTCGGCACCTGTCCGACCCGGATCCGGGGCCCCTGCAGATCCTGAATGATGGCCACCGCCACGTGCCGCCTGGCGGCTGCTGCGCGGATCGCTTTGATCGCGCGCCCATGGGATTCATGCGAGCCATGAGAGAAATTCAAGCGGGCCACGTTCATCCCGCTCTCAATCAGTTGATCCAGGAGCTCCGGCGACTCAGTGGCCGGCCCGATCGTGCACACGATCTTCGCTTTTCGCATTCCCATGAGTTCCTTACCCTCTACGAACTCTCAGTGCGGGTGGCGCTGACCAGGGACCCGGCCGCCCGCAGCGGGGTCCCTACACCGGGCGGGGTGCGAGGACGGCCGGGTGGGTCAGCGACAGGACCCGCACGCACGGCACGCCATTCTAACAAACGCCCGCCACCGCCGCAAAGAACATCTCCTCTCTCTTTGTGCCTCGTCTGGAAAGGAACCGATTCTTTTCTCTAGGCTTGGCTCTGTCCCGACAAGGTGCGGGAGGACCTAGAGCGACTTCGCCGGAGCGGCGGGGTCCCGCCCCGCAGCCCATCCTTCTATTGAAGTCTCGGATGGAACGGATGCATGCTGAGCCGCGTTTCTGACCAGCCCTCGTCATTGGAAGGACGCCCCTGTTGCTCTAACTGCGCCCGTCGAGCGAGGGCCTTCTGAGGCCGCGCGCTCCGGGAGCACAAGAGCGACAGGGGTGTCCTTCCAACCCCATCCATCCGTTGACCGCGAAAAGTCTCGCGTGCTAGGTTGCAACACATTGATGGGCTGAGAGCTCTCATGAAGACGACACGCTCCCAGAAACTCTTTGCCGAGGCGCTCCGGTTTATCCCCGGCGGCGTCAACAGTCCGGTCCGCGCCTTCTTGGCCGTGGGCGGGCAGCCGCTGTTTATCAAACGCGCCAAGGGCTCCCGACTCTACGACGTGGACGGAAATAGTTTCATTGATTATGTCTTGTCCTGGGGCCCGATGATCCTGGGCCACGCTCATCCCTCGGTCGTCAAGGCAGTGGCCCGCGCCGTCACCAACAGCACGAGCTACGGTGCGCCGACCGAGCTGGAGGTGCGGCTCGCACGGATGATCACCGAGGCGGTGCCGTCCATCGAAGAGGTCCGGTTGGTGAGTTCCGGCACAGAGGCGGTGATGAGCGCCATCCGGCTGGCCCGCGCCTACACCAAACGGGACGGCATCCTCAAGTTCGAGGGCTGCTATCACGGGCACAGCGATTATCTCCTGGCGAAAGCCGGGTCTGGACTAGCGACGCTGGGGATTCCCGACTGCCCGGGCGTGCCGGCTGATTTTACGCGCCACACGCTGACCGCGCCCTTCAACGACGTGAGGACCACCCAGCAATTGATCCTGGAGCACCATCGCGAGTTGGCCTGCATCATCGTTGAGCCCATCGCTGGCAACATGGGTGTCGTGCCGCCAGGTGAGGAATTTTTGGCCACCCTCCGGACGCTCACAGAGGCCCACGGGATTCTCTTGATCTTCGACGAAGTGATCACCGGGTTCCGCGTGCACTACGGCGGCGCGCAGGCGCTGTACGGGGTGAGGCCGGACCTCACCTGCCTGGGGAAGATCATCGGCGGGGGGCTGCCGGTCGGCGCCTATGGCGGGAAAAGGGAGATCATGGGGCTGGTCGCGCCGGCAGGGCCGGTCTATCAGGCCGGCACGCTCTCAGGAAATCCTTTGGCAGTGACCGCGGGGATCGAAACCCTCACCAAGCTGCAGGCTCCAGGTGTCTACAAGAAGTTAGAGCAGCGGGCAGCAGAGCTGGCAGAAGGGCTCGGGGCAGCGGCAAAGAAAGCCGGCGTGCCGTTGACCCAGACGCGGGTGGGTTCCATGCTGGGGGTGTTCTTCACCAAGGGGCCGGTGGTGGATTATGCCTCAGCCAAGCGGTCCGATACGCAGGTCTACGCCAAGTTCTTTCACCAGATGCTCGAGAAGGGAATTTATTTTGCGCCATCCCAATTCGAGGCGGCCTTCCTCTCGACCGCACATACCTCCGAGGATATCGAGCACACCATTAAGAGCGCCGACGCTGTGTTCAAGACCCTCTAGCGCCTGTCTCCCTTCACCTTCTCCTCTCCCTCTAGCCATAAGCCATCAGCTATCAGCCATCGGCTCTTTTCTTGGGCCAAAACGATACACTCCGTATCGGTCAAGATACAAAGGAAAGGCCCGCGAAGAGCTCCTACTCGTCCTCATCCTCTGCATCCAACGCCTCCTGCCGCTTCTGCTCCTCCATCGCATTGTGAAGCAGCATGCGGATGAACATCGAATATAACGATCCCTTTTCCAAGGTCCCCCCGGGCGGGATCGCGATCTTGTTTTCCTTGATCATGCGGTCCAGCCACGCCTTTTGATCCGGCGCAATCAGGACCGGAATCTCGACCAACCCCACCTTCCCAAACATATCCATGATTTCTCCCCCCTATTTTCCTACCTTTCCCAGGCCTGGTGGCGCGACCGGGTTGCTTCCAACTGCGGCCGTCCACCGAGCACATTCTTATCGTGCGCGGTGCGGGAGCACGGGAAGCAATCCG
>MNDM01000039.1 GCA_001914955.1 Nitrospirae bacterium 13_2_20CM_2_62_8
CGCCAGGGGGAAATTCCACGGTGAGATGACGCCAGGGGGAAATTCCACGGTGAGATGACGGCCACCAGGCCCCGCGGGGAGAACGCCAACTGGTTCAACTCGCCGGGCTCCCGGCCCAGCCGGCGCGGCGCCCCGGTGCGGCGCATCTCGCGGGCGTAGAATTCGAGAAAGTCGATCGCCTCCGCCACGTCCGCGTCGGCCTCATGCCACGTTTTGCCGGTTTCAAAAATTTCCCACGCGGACAGTTCAACGCGCCGTAGCCGTATCGCGGCGGCCGCCTTAGTCATGATATCAGCCCGCTGTGCCGGCGACATCGCCGTCCAGACGGGCAGCCTTGAGAGGGCGTGTCGGGCTGCCACGGGGATCTCGTGAGGAGCGAAGCCGGGCACTCGGCCGACCACCTCTCCCGGCGAACTGGGGTTTCGTGAGACGAGATCCGCCCCGGACGGTGAGAGGCCGGGCGCCACCGGGTATTGAAGTCTACGGGCTAACTGGGCCCTGACCGAGGCGATCGCCTGGGCCATGGCCGCTCGGGCCGGCGCTTTCGAAAAATCCGTATGAGGTTCGTTGATGAACCGATCGGTGAGATCGGGTTCCGATGGTTCTTCAATAAAACGGCTGGAGGTGGGAGGAGTCGGGACGTGCGGGGGAGCCAGGAGGAGATCGAGGGGCTGCGATTCAGCGTATTCTTTGCGCAGGAAGGATTCGTTCGACGTGTTTTCCAGCAGGCGGCGCACCAGGTAGGCCATCCCCGGGAGGAGCTCCCCCACCGGGGTGTAAATCCTGACACGTCCTCCGGCCTGGGCGACGGCGGCCTGAAGCGGTTCGGCCATTCCGAAGATCATCTGGTATTCAGCGGCATCCGGCGGCAGCCCCGCCGCTTCCGCCGCAGCCTGGGCATGCGCCAGGCTGCGCAGGCTATGCGTGCCGAACGCGGGTCGGATGAAGCCGGCGTGCTCGACCAGCGTCCGGCTGAGGAGTTCGTAGTGGTGATCCGTCTCCGCTTTGGTTTTAAAGACCGGGACCGGCCAACCCCGCTGCCGGTAACGGATCGAGTCGGAGTCCCAATACGCCCCCTTGACCAGCCGGACCGTGACCGGGGTGCCGCGTTGCCGCACCCATCGGATCAGGCCGTGGAGGTCGGCGGCCGACTCCGTCAGGTAAGCTTGCATGGCGATGCCGCCATGGGGATAGCGGCGGTAGGCGTCTTCGGACAGGAGGCGCATGAAGATCATCAGCGTCAGATCCTTCAGCTCCGCCTGTTCCATATCGAACGTGATCGCGGCCGGTACAGTCACCGCCAGGTCCAGTATGGGACGCAGGCGTGCCGCTACGGCGCGGAAACAGCCTTCGGGATCGATGGGGTCCAATTGGGAATACAGCGCCGACAACTTGACCGACAGGTTGACCCTCGGGAGCGGCCCGAAGCGGTCCTGTTCCAGCACCGGGAGGGAAGGCCAGGCGGCCGTGGCCTTGGCTAGAACCCGCAGCGCTTCGAGACAGCGGTCCCGGTACCGGTCGGCCTCCTGCTCGCTGACCGTCGCTTCCCCCAGAAGGTCGACCGAGAACCCACGCCCCTCTGTCCAGAGGCGCGCCAGGACCGGCACCGCGCTTTCGATCGAGGCTTCGGCGATGAACGTGCGCGCCATCTGGTGGATTTGATGCCGGAGCGACTTTGCGCTCAAGCGAGCCCCGAGGCGCGTGGCGGACATCGCGCGCAACCCCCATTGAAGGGAGGGGGCCAGCGTCTCCGTCTCCCCAAAGTATTCCTCCAGCAGTCGGGCGACGTGGGCATCATCGCGGAGGCAGGGCAGGACATCGATAAAGCGGAATAACTGAACCTTGAAGGTCTCATCCTTCATGCACCACTCGAGCAGGTTTCCTGACCACCAGCGGGGGTCGAACACCGTCGGAGAACTCCCCGCGGATCGTTTCGCCAGCGCTCGGCCAATGCGATGAATGGCAGGCTCGAGTACCGAGTCGGTCAGCTCCATTCCCTCTTCATCCCCTCCACGGCGTAAAAGACTTATAAACAGATAGTATACACCTCGGACGATTTTTCTTGAAAACCAGCGCAACAGTTCGATACCATACTTGCAACAATCACGTTGTGCACCCTCGCACGAGGCTGTGCGATCCAGCAGGAGGAGCGAAGGTGGAGAAACCTTCCAGGAAGCTTGATTACCCCGTCATCGTACTATTTGTGATCTTCACGCTGGTCACGGTCGTCGGCGTGCCGATGTTCGGCGTCAAGGTCGGCTTTACGTCGCTCGACTGGATCATGTTCGGCGTGCTGTATATGACCAGCGGACTCGGTATCACGGTGGGCTATCACCGCTTGATCTCGCATCGGAGTTTCGAATGCCCGGCTTGGGTCAGGGCCTGCTTTCTGGTGGCCGGCGGGTGGGCGCTGGAAAACTCGGCGCTGCGGTGGTGCGGGGATCACATCCGGCATCATGCCCGGTGTGATGAGGAAGACGACCCCTACAACGCGATGAAGGGATTTTGGCATAGCCACTGCGGCTGGATCTTCCATGTCTCTCCCTACCGGGAGGAGAAATACGAAATCACGTTACGGAAGGACCCGTTGATCATGTGGCAGCACCGGTACTATATCCCGATCGTGCTGTCGGGCTTGGCGCTGCCGTTCGGGGTCGGTCTGCTCCACGGAGGCTGGATGGGAGGCCTCAGTTGCTTTTTGCTGGCCGGCGTGTGCCGTGTGTTCTTCGTGCTCAACTCCACGTTTTGCATCAACTCCATCTGTCATCTCTGGGGTGCTCAGCCACATGGAGACGGAGACAGCAGTCGGGACAGTTGGTGGGTGTCCCTCGTGACCTTCGGGGAGGGCTACCATAACTATCACCACACGTTCCTTCGCGACTATCGCAATGGACCGAGGTGGTACAACTTTGATCCCTCCAAGTGGCTGATCTTCTCCCTGTCGAAGCTCGGATTGGCCTATAATCTGCAGCGGATTCGATCCTGACCTTCTCGCCATTCGGCTCCCAGCCTTGGTCTTCACCCCTTGTCTCTTCACCGGCGGTGGCGTATCATAACAACGCCAACCTGGTTCCGTTCAGGAGGAGATGCACGATGGACTGCCCACGCTGCAGGGGTGTCATGGTGCAGGATGTCTTTGAAGACATGAGGGACGACACGGGGGCCTTGTCCTTCAAAGGCTGGCGCTGCGTCACGTGCGGAGAGATTCTGGACCCGGTCATCGCGTCCAATCGCGAATCTCGTCCGTCGCCCCTTATAGGCCGCGCACGCAAGAAGTTCGCCACCCAGCTTAGCTGACCGCGCGACGGACATCGGTCAGTTGCCACATTGACAACGGTGCGTATGGGAGGGGAGGGACAGTGAGGCTTGCGTCTGAGCTTGGGGAGGTGAGGAGGACGGTGGCATGGGAGAAGTGAACAGCGGGGGGATGACCCAGGGGCGGAATCAGGGGAAAGAAGACCTGATCCCGAACGTCAAGCATGTCATCGCCATCAGCAGCGGCAAGGGAGGAGTGGGCAAAACCACCGTGGCGGTCAATCTTGCGGTGGCGCTCCGCCTCTCGGGATCGACGGTCGGCCTGTTGGATGCGGACGTGTACGGGCCGAACATCCCGATGATGATGGGGGTCCCGAAACCGCCTGAGCAGCAGGACGGCAAGATCAAGCCGGCCGAGAGCCATGGGGTCAAGCTGATTTCGATGGGATTCTTCGTGCCGGAGGAGACGGCCGTGGTCTGGCGGGGTCCCATGATTCACACCGCCATCCAGCAGTTCCTGCGCGATGTTCTCTGGGGGGAGCTGGAGTATCTGCTCATTGATCTTCCACCGGGAACGGGGGATGCTCAGTTGACCCTCACTCAGCTGGTGCCCATCTGTGGCGCGGTGACGGTGACCACGCCTCAGGAGGTGGCTCTGCACGACGTGCGGAAGGGGATGATGATGTTCCAGAAGGTCAATGTCCCGTTGCTGGGGATCATCGAGAACATGAGCTTCTTCGTCTGCGGGCACTGCGGCGAGCGAACTGAAATTTTTTCTCATGGGGGCGGCGAGCGGGCCGCCGAGAAGTTGGGTGTTCCGTTTCTCGGGCGAATTCCGATCGATCCCGCCATCCGAGCCGGTGGGGACTCAGGGATGCCGATCGTCGTGGCCAATCCCGCGTCGCCTCAGGCGGCGGCGTTCAGGGGGATTGCCGCCAAGCTTGTGGATGGGATCAGCGGGATGGATGCAGGGACTGGAGGCCAGCCGAGCGCGTCGCTTGACAGCCTGGTGAAGAAGATCAAACGGCCGCTGGGGACATGAGGAAGAGAGGTTGAGGTTAAGGCTGAGGTTGAGGGTAACAGGCAAGCCGTCGATCGAGTCCTGCTCAACCTTAGCCTCAACCTCAACCTGACATAAGAAGGGGAGGGGACATGCCTGAATTCGTGAAAGTCGCGGGGGCGGGAGATGTGGCGCCGGGCACCGGCGTGGTCGCCGAGGTCAAGGGCCAGTCCGTCGCGGTGTTCAACGTGGACGGAACTTACTACGTGATCGACAATACCTGCGTCCATCGCGGCGGTCCGCTTGGCGAGGGCGAACTCGAGGGCGACACCGTCACCTGCCCGTGGCATGGCTGGCAGTACGACGTGAAGTCCGGGAAATCGATCAACAACCCGTCGGCCTGCGTCAAGTCCTACCAGGTGAAGGTCGAAGGAAGCGACGTCAAGATTTTGCTCTAACTCGACCACGTTTCTTGTGTCTCCCGCCCGCATTCTGCATAATGGGTCCTGATGGACCGCGACGACCTCCTGTCTCTCTACCGCCAGATGCTGCTGATCCGCCGGTTTGAGGAAAAATCTGCGGAGATGTACGCGTTGGCCAAGATCGGCGGGTTCCTGCACCTCTATATCGGTGAAGAAGCGATCGCCGTGGGCGCCATCGCCGCCGTCAGGGCGGATGACTACGTGATCTCTGCCTACCGAGACCACGGGCACTGCCTGGCCAAGGGCTCGGAGCCGGGCCGAGTCATGGCGGAGCTGTTCGGCAAAGCGACCGGTCTGTGCAAGGGGAAGGGGGGGTCCATGCATCTGGTGGACGCCCGGCGGAACTTCATGGGAGGCTATGCGATCGTGGGAGGGCACCTTCCGCTGGCCACAGGGTTGGCCTTTGCCGTCAAGTACCAGAAGCGAGACCAGGTGGTCCTCTGCTTCTTCGGAGAAGGCGCGGTGCCCACCGGGCAGGCGCACGAGGCCTTCAATCTCGCCGCCCTCTGGAAGTTGCCGGTGATCTTCATCTGTGAAAACAACCGCTACGGCATGGGGACGCCGGTCCATCGGGCGGTCGCCCTCTATTCCGACGTGGCGGAGACGGCCCGTGCGTACGGCATTGAGGCCGACACGGTGGACGGGATGGACGTGCTGGCGGTTCGCACGCTCATGAAGACGGTCGTCACCAAGGTTCGGTCCGCGCCGCGCCCCTATTTCGTCGAGGCGTTGACGTACCGGTTCATGGGTCATTCGATGGCCGACCCGTCCCATGGGCACTACCGGACCAAGGAAGAAGTGGAAGAAGAACGTCAACGCGACCCGTTGCTGCTGCTCCGCCGGACCATGACGAACCGTGGGCTGGGATCGGAAGCCGATTTTAAACGGCTGGAGCGGGAGGTGGGAGAGATGGTCGCGGCCGCGGTGAAGTTCGCCGATGAGAGTCCGTTCCCGGCTCGAACGGCTCTCGAGGAAGACGTCTACGCCGAGTAATCACCCATGCTGATCTCATACCGCGAAGCGTTGAACCAGGCCATGCGCGAGGAGATGCGGCGGGACGACCGCATCTTCCTGATCGGCGAGGAAGTGGGTTATTACCAGGGGGCCTTCAAGGTCAGCAAGGGGTTCGTGGAAGAGTTCGGCACGCAGCGGGTTCTGGACACCCCGATTACGGAAGCGGGGTTCACCGGGCTGGCCATCGGTGCGGCCATGGCCGGGTTGCGTCCGATCGTCGAGCTCATGACGTTTAACTTCGGCATCCTGGCGCTGGATCAGATCGTCAACAACGCGGCTAAAATCCGGTACATGTCGGGCGGACAGTTGGCGGTTCCCATGGTCATCCGCGGGCCGGGGAGCGCCGCACATCAATTGGGGGCGCAGCATTCGCAGAGCTTGGAGGCGTGGTTTTGTCACGTCCCGGGTTTGAAGGTCATCGCGCCGGCGACCCCGCACGATGCCAAAGGGCTCTTAAAGAGCGCCGTCCGCGATCCGAATCCGATCATCTTCATCGAGGCGCAACTGCTGTATTCCACGAAAGGAGACGTGGCGGAGGGGGAGTACACGATCCCGATCGGTCAGGCGGAGGTCAAGCGCCGGGGCGACGATGTCACGATCGTGGCCTACTCCAAGATGCTGTTGCTGGCATTGGAGGCGGCGGAGGATCTGGCCCGGGAAGGCATCCAGGCGGAAGTCGTGGACCCCCGAACCCTCAAGCCGTTGGATGTGCAGGCCATCGTGTCCTCCGTCAAGAAGACCGGCCGGCTCGTGATCGTGGAAGAGGGCTGGCTCTTCGCGGGGCTTGGCGCCCAGATTGCCGAGCTGGCCTACGCGCAGGCGTTTGACTATTTGGATGCGCCCGTAGTGCGGGTGACGGGGGCGGATGTCCCGATGCCGTATACGCGGCCCCTTGAAGATGCGGCAATTCCTGATCGAGGGCGCGTCCTTGCGGCCGTCAGACAGCTAGTCAACGGACCGTAGGGAAGGGAGGACGCAACGTGTCTGCTCATTCTTCAGTGCCGAGACATATTGAGATCACCGAGACGCTGGTCCGGCTCTATGTCTTCCTGGCCCAGTATCTCGATCGCTGTCATGACGAGGCCGCGCGGCAGGGATTCCCGGAGAGGGATCTGCAGGCGCATCTCGCGGCGACCAAGGCCCAGCTGATGGAGAGCCTCTCTGTCAACCGAGTGGTGAAGGGGAAGGTGGAGAAAGAGTGCGACCGGGTGCTGTCACTGGGAGCGGCGTACTTGAAGGGCGGAACCGGCAAGAAGGCGATCTTCAAGGAGTTGAAAGGGGAGCGGGCGGTGCTTCAGAACAAGACGATCGCTCTCAGCGACCTCCTGGCCGTGTTCCGAGCGTCCTAACATGGCATAGTGCGCCGCGGGCGCGAGCAGGGCGGTCCATGGCGGACGGCGTGGTGGAGAAACATCAGTTGGCGGGGCTGGATGAGCGAGCGCGCGGGTTCAATCGGCTGGTCGAACTGGAGCGGCGGGAAGGCAGCTATCGTGCCTCGCTCCGGTACGAGACCGCCATCGTGGTCAGCGAAGACGTGGAAACCAAAGCCGCGGCGCTCCACGAGCTGATCGGCCGGCTTCAGGCGAATGGCTATACCCAGCTCAGGAGTCGGCTCAGCTTTAACGGAGCCCACTATTTGGGCAGCCAGGAGCCGTGGATCGAGTATCCGGATCCTGAGCGGAAGCCCCCGCCGTCATCCGGTCTGTTTGGATGGGTCCGCCGTTGGTTGGGCATCCCTTGATTTTGATGGAGAATTCGATGGCTAGTCGGGTAGTCATGCCGAAGCTGACCGATACGATGGAAGAGGGTGTCGTCGTGAAATGGAAGAAGCGGGAGGGCGAGGTGGTCGGCAGCGGGGATGTGCTGGCCGAAATCGAGACCGATAAGGCCGTGATGGATCTCGAGGCCTTTGCCTCCGGCACGCTCAGGCGCGTGCTGGTGCGCGAGGGCACGACCGTCAAAGCGGGTGAATTAATCGCGGTGATCGCGGACCCGGATGAGGATATCGCGCCCGTCCTGGCTGAGACGATGAGCCCCGCTCCAGCGCTAAAATCCAACCAGGGCAGGCCGACACCGCCGGCCGCTCAGCCCGCGGGAGAGGAAGATCGCGTGAAGGCGTCGCCTCGTGCCAAGGCACTGGCTCGCGAGCGTGGGATCGATCTGGCCTCCGTGACGGGATCAGGTCCCGGGGGGCGCATTGTCGAAGAGGATATCCTGAAGGCGGGCGGGACTGTCTCCCCCCGGACCACGGGAGCCACCGATCGCCCGCTCAGCCAGATGCGGAAAGCCATCGCGCGCACCACGACGCAGAGTAAGGCGCCCGTCCCGCATTTCTATCTGACGGCCGAGATCGCGATGGACGAGACGGAGCAGCTGCGCACCCAGTTGAAACAAACCCGCCGGTTTCATCCGAGCCTGACCGATGTGATCGTGAAAGCGGCGGCGATGGCCCTGACCCGACATCCGGAGATCAATGTCTCCTATATCGGTGATGCGCTGCGCCAGCATGGGAGCATTGATATCGGGATTGCCGTGGGGCTGGACGACGGCCTGATCGTGCCCGTCCTGCGGGATTGCGGGAGCAAAACGCTGGAACAAATCTCAACCGAGGCGCGGGCGCTCATCGAACGGGCACGGACCAAGCGGCTCCAGCCGCACGAATACACCGGCGCCACCTTTTCGGTCTCCAACCTGGGGATGTTCGAGGTGGATAACTTCATCGCCGTCATCATGCCGCCGGAGGCCGCCACCATCGCGGTCGGGGCGGTGCGGGATGTGCCGGTCGTGGGGCCTGACGGCGTCAAACCGGGCCGGCGTATGACCGTCACGCTGTCCTGCGATCATCGCGCGCTGGACGGGGTTCAGGGAGCAAAATTCTTGAAAGAATTCAAGCGCATCCTGGAACATCCTCAAGAATTGATCAAGCCCTGATGCTACACTAGAGCACGTCATGACCTTCATCCCGACAGACGAGATCGGCCATTCGGGCCGTCGCCTCCCACCCTGGTTCAAGGTCACGATCAGGCAGGGCCCCGACTACCGGGACATTCGGCGGACCATGGACAGCCTGGGCCTGCATACGATCTGCGAAGAGGCCCGGTGCCCGAACGTCTGGGAATGCTGGAACAACCGGACCGCCACGTTTCTCATCCTGGGGGACATCTGTACGCGCCGGTGCCATTACTGCGCCGTGACGACAGGACGACCTTTGGAGCTTGATCGGGAAGAGCCTCTGCGCGTCGCTCAGGCCGTGCAGGCGCTGGGCCTTCGCCATGCCGTGATTACGTCGGTGAACCGTGACGAGTTGGAAGACGGCGGGGCTTGGATCTTCGCGGAAACGATCCGGCACATCAGGCGTCTCGTCCCGCCTTGCGCCGTGGAAGTGCTGATTCCTGATTTTGAGGGCAGCGAAGCGGCGCTTGCCGCAGTCGTTGCCGAGAAACCGGATATTCTCAACCATAATATCGAGACCGTACGCCGGCTGTTCCCGTCCATCAGGCCCCAAGGCAAGTACGAGCGGTCTCTCACGCTGCTAGACAGGGCAAAGAGGATGGGGGCATGGACGAAATCCGGGCTCATCGTCGGGATGGGAGAAACAAACGAGGAAGTCCGGGGCGTGATGCGCGACCTGCGCACGGTCGGATGCGATATCATGACGATCGGGCAATACCTCCGCCCCACGAAGCAGCATCTGCCCGTGGCCCGTTACTACCATCCGGATGAATTTGCCGCCTTCAAAGCGGAAGGACTCTCCCTCGGCTTCAGCCACGTCGAATCCGGGCCATTGGTCCGCAGCTCCTATCACGCCGACCGCCAGGTGGCAGGATGTTGAAAAAGGCCTCCAACTTTGTTCTCAGTCGTGCGTCTCCCTGCGACGTACCGAAAAACGTACGCCTCAGTCGCCGCACCCCCTGCGGCCTCGTTGGGCGGCCTTTTTGAACATCCTGCATGCGATTCTGACGTCGCCCCGGCCTCTTGAACACACCTAGCGAACCTCTCCCGATCTCTTTTCATCGCCCACCCTTGGCCAGCTTTACGGTTGAATGATTCCATTGAGCGGCGGCATAATGGCTCCCATGAAAACGCGTAACAAGAAGGAGCGATCCATGGGTGACCGTCAACTGACTCCTGATCGGATCATGCAGCTTGGCTTGGGATTCTGGGGTTCAAAGACGCTGCTCAGCGCGATCGAGCTCGGGTTGTTCACCGAGCTCGCGAAGGGCCCCCTGGACGCTACCGCAGTGACCGAGCTCCTCAGGCTGCATCCACGGAGCGCACGTGACTTCCTCGATGCGCTGGTGGCCCTGGGGATGCTGAAGCGGACCGGCGATCGCTACGCAAACACGCCCGAGACCAACCTGTTCCTGGACCGCGCCAAGCCGTCGTACATGGGCGGGATCCTCGAGATGGCCAATGCCCGGCTCTATCGCTTCTGGGGCTCGCTCACCGAGGCCCTGCGCACGGGCAGGCCGCAGAACGAGGCCAAGACCGGAGAGGACTTCTTCGGCACCCTCTACGCGGACCCGAAACGGCTGGAAGGCTTCCTCAAGGCCATGACGGGCCTGAGCCTGGGCGCGGCGCGGGCGATCGCCAAGAAGTTTGCATGGCGGAAGTACCGCACCTTCGTGGACATCGGCTGCGCGCAGGGAGGCGTCCCGGTGGAGATCGCCCTGGCGCACAAACACCTCTCGGGTGGCGGGATGGACTTGGCGGTGGTCCATCCGATTTTCGAAGCCTACGTGCGCGCGAAGGGGTTGGACGGGCGTCTCCGCTTCTATCCCGGAGACTTCTTCAAGGAACCGCTCCCGAAGGCCGACGTGCTGATCATGGGGCACATCCTCCATGACTGGAACCTCGAGGAGAAGATGATGCTCCTCCGCAAGGCGTACGACGCGCTGCCGGCCGGCGGGGCGCTGATCGTCCACGAGGCTCTCATCGATGACGCGCGGAAGCAGAACGCGCTCGGCCTCCTCATGAGCCTGAACATGCTGATCGAGACGCACGGCGGCTTCGACTTCACCGGCAAGGATTGCACGGGATGGATGCGGGACGCCGGCTTCACGAAAACTCGGGTGGAGCGGCTGGTGGGGCCGGATGCGATGGTTGTGGCGATAAAGTGAGAGGCGGGGCGGGCGACCTGGTCAGTCCCCATTGCTCGCAGAGCCCCCACGATGAAACAGTGGTCGCTCGATGCGCGCAGTTGGGGACTAACCAGGCCGCCTCCCCCAGTGATCTGGAAGGAATGTGAGGAAAGGAATCGGTGGGTGTGCCGCTCCTCCTGTGAAGCCTGTCCTGAGCCTGTCGAAGGGTTCGCTCTGAACCGGGCCATTCCCGCCAAGGGAAATTAGTCGAGGTACCTCAGTAAGGGGGAGGAGGGGTGGAAGTGCTCGCGGAGCGCGCGCACCAGAATACAAAGACTCCCGACCCCTTTTTCATCTCCCGAGCCACTGCGCTACAAGCGACAGTATTTCCCCGTTCCTGACCGTTCCCTCTTCCTTGCGCCTGAGGCACTGCTCCAAAGACCCATTTCGCTTGCATTGTATTGCCCCTCCCTTATGATCGCTTGAGAGGAGGTGAGACTATGAAAACCTGGTCCAGGGCGATTTGGACGATCGTGTTGGGTGTCTTTTTCGGCACGATGGCCTCTGCTCAGGCGACACTGGCGGCACGTGAGACGCCGACGGCTCCGATCATGCAGGTCAAGTCGAAGGGCGCTAACAGCGCCAAGGAGACAAAAAAGAAAGGCATTAAGAAACACAAGGGGAATAAGCACAATAAAACGGGAGAGAAAAGAGCCACGGTCCCTCCTGCCCCGAGACCTAGGCCGGCCGCTACCGGCGTGATGTATGACACGTAGCCCAGTGGACGTTATCTTTAGACCTGCGTTCCTCTCCACGGTTTCTGTTTAGGCCCCAGCTTCTGACTCTCCTCACGCAACGAGTCGCCCGGTCTGCTTGGCCCCGCCTTCTTCGGCCTTCCACATCAGCGAGTTGGGGAAGAGCTGAAGCCGCGACTTCTCCTCTAGCCCGTGGAAAAGAAAGGGTGGCGGTTGACCTGATTGCTTGTGTCCAGCGAATGTGGTTGGCTCTTCTGGTAGCACGCTGGGGCAGAATCACCAACCACAGGGAAGCGCAACGAAATGGGGTGCACCATGAACAGTGTCTGGCAAGCGATCTTGATATCGATGGTTACGCTCTCGATCGGGTTATTGATTGGGAAGTCAATCGATCATTGGCCGTCACCCGCCACGGCAGCAGAATGCGAGGCTCAGCCGACGTTCTTGCGGCTCATGGGGCACCAGTCAGTGGGGGATAATCTCTTGTTTAGCGTGTATTGCGATGTAGAGCGAGGCCATTTGATTTACACCTACACCGTTGCGGCTGGAGAGTCGCCCAGTGGGGACCTCACTATTATCAAGGACGGGTGTAGAGTTGGAAAGTGAGTGGACTTGACTGTCGCGGACTGTGCTGGTTGGATGAGGTATGCCGGCTTCCCGCGCAATCAGCCAACAGATCTTGATCGTGAGCGCTCACCCCGATGACATGGAGATCGGCATGGGCGGCACGGTCGCCAAACTGGCTGAGTCGAAGGCCATCATCACCTCGGTCGTCGTGACCGATGGAGGACGTGCGTCGAACCCATTTGCTTGGACAGAAAAGCGGATGGCCGAGGTGAGACGGGAGGAAGCTCTCCGCGCGGCTCGTGTCTTAGGTGTGGAGGAAGTCCTTTTCTTCGACGAGCCTGACGCGGCGGACGAGATCAATGCCCCTCTGGTCAAACAGAAACTCACGGAGCTCATCGCTCGCCTTCGGCCGACCGAGGTCTATACGCTGCATG
>MNDM01000054.1 GCA_001914955.1 Nitrospirae bacterium 13_2_20CM_2_62_8
TCGGGCCAGGTCCAACCCAAACATGCGGATCGACCCGGCGGTCGGGGTGATCAGCCCCAGCAGCATCTGGATCGTGGTGGTTTTGCCGGCCCCGTTCGGACCCAAGAGGCCAAGGATCTCCCCGGGATGGATCTCGAACGACACCCCGTCCACGGCGGTGAACTCACCAAACCGCTTCGTGAGGCCTCGGACTTCGACGATCGGATCGGACATCGAAGGGCTCGGGAGGCGATTAGTTGAAAAGATAGCCGGCGATTTTCTCCGGCAGATGGCAGGTCTCGCACCGTTTGTCGAGCACCTTCCCCTCGTACGTGGCGTTGCCATCGTGACATCGGAAGCAATCCGCCAAAGCCGCCGAACGGAGCTTCGTCCCTTCCGGATGATCAGGATAGTAGGGTTCGCTGTCCTCGGACACATGCCCGCGTGGGAGGACGATCGGGTAGCCCTTGATCGGCTTCTCGTGGACGACCCGAGAGTGACAGGTGGTGCAGCCCTCCCCTTTTGCCCGCTTGGCGAACGCCTCGATGTGCTTCCGATGGCTCATGACCAGCCCGACTTTCTGCACGGGTGGCGGCAGGTCACGGACAGCGACCTCCGACACGCGCAGGATGGCCCGGTGGCAGCTCAGGCAGACCTCGGTGTGAACGGTGGCTTGGAGGTTGTGGGCATCGGTGGGCGTGCCAAAGACAGAAATCGCCACGTCCTTGAGGCCGGCCTTCACCTTGTCGTTCAGGTATCCTTCGAGGGTGGGCCGCACGTGACAGTCCACGCAGGTCACGTCCTTGTGTGTCGACACGACCCAGCTGTCGTAGGAAGGCTTGATGTTATGGCAGCTGGCGCAGAACCGAGGATGACTGGTCAGCGGGACGGCGACTCCCCCAAGGGCCAGCGCGGCGGCAACGATCGCCATGATGACGATGGCCTTGGGCTTCCGGATCATGCCACCGGTAGTTTGGGAAAATGACGGATAATGAGCGCGCTCAGCGCCTGCACGTCGTCGGGGTGCAGGCGAGGCACGGGAACATCCACCGGCTCGTTGGACACGACCGCCAGCAGGCCTTGCGGGGACACCGGAACCTCGCCGAGCTGATCCCGTACGACGACGATCTTGGGATAGTCATCACTCTTCCAGCCTTCGGCGATAATGAGATCGATTTCATGATCGAGGTACCGGTCCCGTATCTCCTCCACCTTGATTTGCTCGGACACGTCGGAAAACATCGCCAGGCTCCCCCTCGCCAGCACGATCACCGTGCTGGCGCCGGCGCGTTTATGCCGCCAACTATCCTTTCCCTCCGTATCCAGGTCGAAGCCGTGTCCTGCATGTTTGACCGTCGCCACGCGATAGCCTGCCTGCACGAGCTCCGGGATAAGGCGCTCGATCAGCGTGGTCTTTCCGCTATTGGACCGCCCGACGACGCAGAGGATGGGAATAGCCATGAGACGTGAATCGTTATCCGTTAATCGTTAATCGCGACCCCGAATAAGCCAAGTAATTAAGTAACTTAGTAATTGGTAATTACTCACTTACTTATTTACTCAGTTACTATCGCCAACGGTTCACGTATAACGGTTAACGGCCTTCAACACACCCAAAAGTTGGAACCGAGCAGCTGCACCGTGACCGTGTCGCCCGGGTTCAGCCGTTCCACGTCCTCCGGGACATCGATCAGGCAATGCGCCTTCACCATCGAGGTCAGGATCCCGGAGCCCTGATCACCCGTGGTTCGAACCGTCAGCACGCCGTTCTCCCGGTTCAAAATTCCCCGCAGGAAATGCCGGCGGTCAGGACGCTTCGAGAACTTCTCCTGGAACACGGCCTGGATCACGGGGCGTCCGTAGCTGCGGTGTCCTGACATCTTCAAGAGGGCCGGACGCACGAGCTGCTCAAAGGTGACCATGGATGACACCGGATTGCCCGGCAGTCCGAAGGCCAGTTTGCCCTGAATTTTGCCGAACGCCAATGGCTGCCCGGGACGGATCGCCAGCTTCCAGAAATGCATCTCCGCGCCCAGTTCATTGAACACCGCTTTCGTGAAATCATAGTCGCCCATCGAGACGCCGCCGGATAGCACGAGGAGATCGGCGTTCAGGCCTTGCTTAATCTTCTCCTTCAAGACCGCCGGCTGATCCTGGGCAATGCCGAGCAGGACCGGGACTCCCCCCGCTTCCTGCACCGCGGCCGCCGTCCCATAGCTGTTCGAATTGACGATCTTCGTTTCGTCGAACCGCTCGTCGAGGTCTGCCAGCTCATCCCCGGTCGCGAGAATCGCCACCCGGGGCCGTTGATAGACCGGAACAAAGGATTTTGCAAGGATGGCCAGCATGCCTGCCTCGGCCGGACGGATCTGCGTGCCCTTGGCAATGATGCAGTCCCCTTTTTTGACGTCTTCGCCTTGGGGGCGAATATTTGCTCCTCGCTCCACTTCCTTGAAGATCCTGACCGAGGCCTCGGAGGGCTCCGTGTCTTCCACCTTCACCACGGTATTGGCCCCCTTGGGAATGGGCGCCCCGGTCATGATCCGGATGGCCTGGCCTCGTCCCACCACTTTGGCTGGCACCTTGCCGGCCGGCACCTCCTCGATCACCTTCAACAGGATCGGCTTCGTGATCGCGTGCTCCTGCTTGATATCCTCCCAGCGCACGGCAAACCCGTCCATGGCGGAGTTGTCCCACGGGGGGTTATCCCTCGGAGCGATGATATCTTCCGCCAGCACGCGGCCGAGCGCATCGAGCAGTCCGACTTTCTCGACCGCAAGCGGCTGAGCCGCAGCCAGGACTATTTTCTGAGCCTCATGAAGCGGCGTAAGTCCCTGCATGACGATTCCCATATCAGGCAATGGGCGATAGGCTAGAGGCAATAGGGCAGATCGCCTTCCCTATAGCCCATCGCCTCGAGGTTTCGGGTCAGTGGCGCTTCGGCGACACCCGCAACAACGATCCGCTCCGCTTACAAAACTGCTCAACCTTGTTGGCGATGGTGTGGTACGCCTCGGCGGTGGGGGTGTCGGAGTAGAACATCGCAAACGGCTCACCCGCATCGCATTGGGTCACCACGTCGGGGTCCAGCGGAATGCGACCCAAAAACGGCACGTCCATGTCCAGCGCGGACGCTTCGCCCCCGCCCTTCTTGAAGACCTCGATATGCTGGCCGCAATGCGGGCAATCCATCCCGCTCATATTTTCCACGATGCCGATGATCGGGATCTGGCTGTCCTTCGCGAACGAGACCGACTTCCGGGAATCCAACAGTGCCACTTCCTGCGGGGTGGTGACGATGACGGCCCCGCTCACGTTCCCGATCAGATCAATCGTCGTCACCGACTCATTGCCGGTCCCAGGCGGGAGATCCACGAACAGGAAATTCAGATCTTGCCACTCGACTCCGCCGAGCAGTTGGTTGATGAATTCGTACTTGTAGGCATCGCGCCAGATGATGGGGTCATCGGAATTTTGGAGGAGGAAGGACATCGACGCAATCTTGAGGTTATAGGCTCGATACGGGATGATCCCTCCGGACGTGCTGACCTTCAGTTTCTGGCCCTCGGCTCCGACCATCTTCGGGATATTGGGGCCATGGATATCCATGTCGCAGATGCCGACGTGGTGCCCCTTCAGGGCCAAACTGACGGCCAGGTTCGTGGTGACCGTGCTCTTGCCCACCCCTCCCTTGTTGCTCATCACCAACACCTTATACTCGATCTGCCGCATCCGCTGCGCGACGAGCCAACGACTATGTCCTTCCTTGTCCTTCTGGCAGGTCTCGTTCTCGTCGCAAATGGCGCAGGCCCACAGATAGGTGCAGGCATCCCCGCTTCCGGACCCCGGATGCTGGATCACATTCAGTTGCCCCGGCATTTCTTCTCCTCGTAAAACGCGAGGGGTGAGGCGTTAGGGGGTTCGATTCCGCTTACCCCTTGCGCCTCACGCTTTACGCCTCACGTCTTTTTGATTTTCTCCACCGCGTGCTCCAGCACCGGCAGGATGACCGCAAGGTTTTCCCGGGCCCCCTTCGGACTTCCCGGCAGATTGACGATCAAGGTGGTGCCCAGGATACCCGCTGTTCCGCGCGACAGCATCGCGGTCCGCACCTTCTTCAGACTTTCCTGACGCATCGCTTCTCCGATCCCGGGGACTTCCTTCTCGATGACGTCGCGGGTGGCCTCCGGCGCCCAGTCGGTGGGTCGCACGCCGGTCCCACCCATGGTCAGGATCACGTCCGGGTTGTCGGTCCCACACAGGGTACGCAGTCGGTCGCGGATCGCGTTCCGATCATCAGGCACCGGCGCATAGGCGACCACCGTGCCGGGCAGCTCGCTGACCATCCGCTCCACCGCGTCCCGTCCCTTGTCAGGCTCCTCTCCCGACTCGATTGTGCTGCTGATCACCAGGATCGCGACTCTCAACATCTCAGCTAATAGCGAACAGCCAGCAGCGAACAGCAAAGATCATGACGCGGCCAGTCTCATGCCCCAAGCTGTTTGCTACTCGCTATGTGCTGCTCGCTTTCTCGATTCAGCGCTTGTGGCCGGCATGGGGAACGCCCACATACTCGCTTTCGGCCGTCATGGCCGGCTGCGCCGGTCTGGGCGTCAGGCCGCCGTTGCCGCCGGCAGGCGCCACGGCCGCCGCCGTTTCTGGTGTCAGCCCGACCCCTCTGCCTCGTTTCCCGAAGACCCCTGCGCTGATGATGCCGACCTCGTAGAACACATACATCGGCAGGGCCATCAAGCACTGATTAAACGGGTCGGGTGTCGGGGTCAGAATCGCCGCGAACACGAACGCGCCCAGGAACGCCCATTTCCGGTACCGCTTCAGGACCGGGGCATCCACCCACCCCAGCTTGGCCATCAGCGTGAGGGCGAGCGGCACCTCGAAGATCAGGCCGAACACCAGCAGGAACCAGAGCGCGAAGCCCACGTATTGCGCGATGGAGAGCTGGGGGATGAACCCGGCGTTGACACCGTACGAGACGAGGAAATTCAGGGCGAACGGTAACACGAAGAAGAACGAAAACAGAATCCCGGCGTAGAACGCCACACTGCTGACCAGGACAAACGGGCCGACGAAGCGCCGTTCCTGGACATGCAGGCCCGGCACCACGAACTGCCACAGCTCCCACATCGCGTACGGGGTGGCGAGCACGAGCGCGAACAGGCCGGCCACCTTGACGTTCTGCCAGAGCGCTTCGGCCGGTGCCAGAAAGACGAACGGGATCAGCGGGAGATCGGTGGGAACCCATGCGAGCTTCCCGGGGATAAACATGTTCTGAAGCGGAACGCGCAGCCATTGCACCAAGGTATCGGCATAAAAGAAAGTCCCGACGAACACGACGCCGATGATGATGACCGCTCGGGTCAGCCGGACCTGGAGCTCGATCAGGTGCTCCATGACCGGCATCTTTTTGTCTTCCAGCGGCGCGAAGACCGAGTCCTGCAGCCACCTCTTGAACCGTGACCAGTCAGCCATCGCCGCTCCTGAGAGCAATCAGGCTCAGGTTGAGGCTGAGGTTAAGGGGTGAACTGAGCCTCAGCCGTGATCCGGACTTCAAGCAAGGTCCTCGCTCAACCTCGACCTTAACCTCAACCTCCCTTACTTCGGGTTCACCGCCACGAACAGGTTGTTGCCCTGACGACTCAACAGCAACACCACCATTTCTTCCTTCTTAATCTTGGCCGACGCCTTCTGATAGTCCTCCAGGCTCTTGATGACTTCTCTGTTGACCTCCTGGATCACATCTCCCCGCTGGAGGCCGGCCGCTTCCGCGGGACTGCCACCTTCGACGTGGTTGATGACGACGCCGGTGGTCTTGCTGGGCAGGTTGAGCTGGCTCATCGTCGCCGTATCCAGCGCCTGCACGCGGAGGGACGCCAGCACGTTGTCCGGCGGCTTCACGCCCTCCGGAGCCGGCACGGCTGCAGGCGGCTCACGGCGAGCCAGCATCTCATCCGCCGGCCGCTCGCCGATCTTGACGGCGACGAGCTGCTCTTTGCCGTCCCGCAGCACCTTCACCCTGGCGCTGCGCCCTACCAGCGTGCGCGCGACCATATTCCGAAGCTGGCTGACGTTCTGGATCTCTTTGTCATCAAACCCGACGATCACGTCACCCCGCTTGAGGCCCGCCTTCGCCGACGGACCTTCTTCGTTGACATCGCTGATCAGCACGCCGGTCTTGCGGTGCTCCGGGAGCTTGAACGACTTGGCCAGCGCCGGCGTGATCTCCTGGATCGCGATCCCCATCCATCCTCGCACGACCTTGCCCGTCCTCACCAGGCTGTCCACGATGTCCAGCGCGATGCTGCTGGGAATCGCGAACCCGATGCCTTCCGACCCTCCGGTTCTGGAGAAGATAGCGGTGTTGATGCCGATCAGTTCGCCGTTCAGGTTCACCAGCGCCCCACCCGAGTTGCCCGGGTTGATCGCGGCGTCGGTCTGGATGAAGTCCTCATAGTCGGCGATCCCCACATTCCCGCGGCCCAGCGCGCTGATAATCCCGAGCGTGACGGTCGAGCTCAAGCCGAATGGACTGCCGACCGCCAGCACCACATCGCCCACCTGCAGCTTGTCATAATCGGCCCATTTGAGCGAGGGCAGATTCTCCGCCTCGATCTTGACGACCGCCAGGTCCGACTTCGGGTCAGTCCCCACTACTTTCGCCGGAAACTCACGTTTATCGCTCAGCGTGACGGTGATCTGGGTGGCGTTTTCGACCACGTGGTTGTTGGTCACGATGAAGCCGTTGGAATCCAGAATGACACCAGACCCCGCGCTCTGATCCGGACGGCCTGGAGGCCCTGGCAGGGGGGGTGGCTCCATCCCGGGGGGTTCTTCGCCTGGCGGCCCTTCGGGAGGCCCTCCGAACGGGCCCGGTGGAAGCGGAGGTCGCCGGGGCCCTCCCGGCCTGCGGGTACTTTCGCCCCCGGTGACGGCGATATTGACGACCGCCGGGGTCACTTTCTTGACGATGTCCGCAAACCCCTGCGCCAGTTGTGCCGGCATTGCGGCCTCAACGACGGGCAACGTGAACCAGCCGGAACGACCGACCGGGGCCGTGACTCCGACCGCCGTCACGGAGAGCAACACCGCTCCCCATCCGCACAGGTGACGTCTGAACGATCCTTGGCTGCTCATCAGCATACGTATGACCTCAATTCTTCGTTAGGTTCATCGGCTCGGTCGTTTCCGCTTACGGCTGCTCGCCTCTTGATCTGCCAGGCGGACAACGGGTCATTCTACACCAACCACTCTCCCGCCTTCAAAGACAAAAAACCTCCCTCCCGGCTCCGGAATAGCTGGTCTGCCAGGGAGAAGATCGAACGGGACACGCCGAGTTGGGAGGACGACCGGGAGGGACCGCAGAGTTACCCACTCGCGGCGGTCAGTTCGGCCTGGCGTTTCTGGATCCAGGCGTCCTGCAGGTGCATCAGCAGGCGTTTTGCCGCTTCATTCATCGCGATGACTCGCAGCGTATTGGGCGCGCCGGCGTAGGTCGGCGGCCACCAGCGCCAGTTCGGATCCTGCGGACGCCGCCAAATGACCGGATACCACTGGTTAATGCCGGGCGCCATCGGACGATCCAGCGTGGCCCAGCCTCGCCCCTCGGCGCGGAGCAAGGACCGCCCGCTCCTCACATCCACCAAGGCGACTTCCATGAGCGACCAGTTGTCGCGCCGCAAGCCAGGCTGGCTGTGAGACACCCATCCCAGGAAAAGGGTCATGGGGTATTCCTGCTCGGTGCTGGACGCCACCACAACCGCCACGTAGTCCAATCCATGCTTCTTCCCGAGCTCGCTGAACTGAGAGATATCGCCCCCGGGCCGGATACCCTCGGCAGGCAGGATGCGCTCGATCTTGAGAGATGGAAGAAATTCGTTGATCTGCCGCCGCAATGACTCGGCCAGCCGGTTCAGCGCCTCGTCGGGAAGGGCTGGCGCGGCACCGGAGGCCGTGGTGTCTGAGACCAGCACGAGACCGGCCCGAAGAGGACCTTGCGGCAGCGGTGAGGCCGAAAGCGGCTCGTTCACCGCCTGGGGCCCGACGTATTCGGCCATACGGCTCGGTGGAACCATGGAGGCGCAGGCGGACAGGGAGGCTGCTCCCAGCAAGAGACCGACAGGCTTTCCCACGAGTCCCAACAGGCGCATGGCACACCTCCTCTTCTAGCTGGTAGCACGCAGCGATCAGCTTCGTTAGCTAGTAGCGGACAGCTTGTCGCTAATTGCTCGGAGCTACTCGCTATTGGCTATTCGCTACCCGCTCTCGGCTATTTGCTACTCGCTATTCTCTATTCGCTACCCGCTATTCGCTATTTGCTACTTGCTATCATCTATACGTTCGCGCGAGCGAGGCTGATCTGTCAAGCCCATCCCCTGTCTTGCAATCTAGGCCGGCCTCAGCTAGGCTGGCACCCTCCTGCAACCCAGGGAGCCCCTGTGACGACTCTCTACGAGAGCGAAACCGTTCATCTTTCCGTCATTATCCCCGCCTACAACGAGCGCGAGCGTCTCGTTCCCTATATGACTGAGATCACCGGCTACTTAGGACGGCGTGCCAAGCCTTACGAAGTCCTGGTCGTGGACGATGGAAGTCATGACGGAACCGCCGCACTGGTCGAGCAGTTCCGAACAAAAGAACCGGCGGTCCGACTTCTTCGGCTGGCCCAGAACACCGGCAAGGGGTGCGCCGTCCGCACCGGCATGCAGGTGGCGCGGGGTGAATTCCAGCTCATGGCGGACGCGGATGGGGCAACCCCTATTCAGGAACTGGAGCGCTTGGAAGCTGCCATCGGCACTGGCGCGGACATCGCGATCGGCTCCCGTTTCCTGGCATCGCGAGATCGCGGGTACACCGTCAAAGCCCGGTGGCACCGAAGCGTGCTCGGGAATACCTTCAATTGGATCGTCCAGCGGCTGGGGATTCCCGGGATTAGCGACACGCAATGCGGCTTCAAGCTGTTTCGGAAGACGGTCGCCCGGGATCTTTTTGGGGCGGCGCTCGTCGCCGGCTACGGGTTCGATCTGGAACTCCTATATGTGGCCCAACGCCGCGGGTACCGTATCGCCGAGGTGCCGGTCAACTGGGCGGACCAGCCGGGCTCGAAGGTTCGGGTGCTGCAGGACGGCCTGCGCATGTTGCTGGATCTGTTCGCGGTCAGGCGCAACTACGCAAACGGGCGGTATGAGCCATCGTCAACCGAGGCGGTGACTCATGTTCCACGCTTGACGTAGATACTGACTTTGGTGTCTGCGTAGACCTCTCGCCACTCATCCAGGCTTGCTAAGGCTTGGGCAAGGGGACTGCCGCGTTCCACCAGAGCCCAATCCACGCCGTACTTCTGGAGCACCCCGAGCGCGGGTGGATCCCAGTTGGTCAAGGCGAGGTAATCGTAGTAGATCCGCCGATTCCCGATTCTCCAGGCCGGCATACGGCCGTCAATGAAAATCTTCTCGCCCGGCAGCCACCAGTGCAGAAATCCGCCTAGGTCGTAGTCGTTGTACAGCCGCGTGCCGAGTTTGTCCCGATGCTCGTGAATCCACTGCACCGCTTCAATCGGATACTCGGTCCCTCGGAAGAATTCCGCCGGCGCGAGGCCTGACCGGGCCACCCGCTCGAGGTGGCCCGGTCCCAAGATGCCGACCCCCAGGCCCGCCGCCAGCGTGGCGGCCAACAGCCACCGTTTGGCATGCTGCCTGACAACCGGGAAGCGCGTTGTCATCCGTGCCGTCAGCTCGGCCAGCAGTTCAGCCCACAGCGGGACGCTCACCAGCAGAAAGAACGGGACATTGCGCCAGTGCCGCAACGAAAGGCCCAGGAACACCGCCAGGACTGTCCATCGAACCGGCTCGATCCGGCGATAGAGGAGCAGCAGGGCAAAGCCCAGCGCGGCCAGGTACCCTAGATAGCTGACGCCGGTCCGGCTTTGGAGCGAGACCGGCTGCCACTCATGCAACGTCGCGATCATAAACCGGTCCGACAATGACATGAGAATCTCGCCGTAAAGACGCCAGCCATAAGGGTTGAGCAGCGTCACGAGGACGCACAGGCCGATCACCAATGCGAGGTGTCCGATGTGTGGCCAGGCCAGCGTTGGCTCATCGAGACGATCGGCCAGGGAGGCCCACCTGCTCACGGCCAGGCGCGTGGCGATCGTGATGAGCAAGACCAGGGTCAGCGCGAATAACCCCGCCGTGAAGCCACCGTGCAGATTCGCCCAGAGGAGAAACAGCGGCGGAAGCAGCCAGAGGTGAGCCACCCGCCTTGCGAGATACCGGTCGCACGCCCAGAGGACCGTGGCCAGTCCAAGAAGCGTGACCAGTTGGGTCCGCGCGCCAAGGAACGGCAGCGCGGTCCAGAGAGCGCCCGAGATGGCCAACAGTTTGTGCGTCCGGCCCGCCCGCCCCAGGCCGGCCGCCACGAAAAACGCGCCCGCCGTCACCGCCGCAAAGAACAGGATGACACCCAGCGGGCCCATGCCCGTATAGATGAGGCCGATCAAGCCGTCCGTGAGCCAGGCATGCTCCACCCACGGCCAGTCGGGCATGGTGTGGGAATAGGGGTCGGTCTCCGGCAGCCGCCATCCGTTCCTCAGCAGATCGAGTCCCGTCCGGAGGTGCCACCCGAAGTCCGGCTCCACGAGAGGCTGGAGGACGAGGTTCAGGAGAAAAAACAGCAGGAGAGCATCGAGGGCGGGGTATCGGACGTTATTCGTTATTCGTGAATCGTTATTCGCCAAAAAACTTGCTCCCCCACGTTTAACAATTCACGTTTAACGATTCACTGCGGCCTCTTCACCAGCAGGTTTCCGAGCACCAGCCAATCAACCTGGCTCCGCAGGAAACATCGAACCGCTTCATCGGGATGGCAGACAATCGGCTCGTCCACGTTAAAGGAGGTATTCAAGAGTACCGGGACACCGGTCTCCCGCTCGAACGATTCGATCAGCTGCCTGAACCGCGGATTGGCATGCCGATCCACGGTCTGGATGCGCGACGTGCCGTCCACATGGACCACGGCCGGAATCACCCCTTTGGCCGACGGCAGCGCGGCGAAGGTGAACAGCATGAAGGGCGACGGAAAAGGGCCGTCGAAGTAATCTCCAGCGCGCTCCTCCAGCACCGCCGGCGCGAACGGTCTGAACGGCTCCCTCAATTTGACCTTGGCATTGATCAACTCCCGCATGTCTTCCCGCCGCGGATCGGCCAGGAGGCTTCGATTGCCCAGCGCCCGCGGCCCCCATTCCATGCGCCCCTGAAACCAGAATACCAGCCGGCCATGTGCCAGCTCCGCCGCCAGTCGGTTACACAAGGCATCGTCCGTCAGTACGTCATAGTGAAGCCCGACGCGGTCCAGGGAACGCCGGCAGTCCGCCTCGGTGAACTGCGGCCCCAGGAACACATCCCGCATGACCTCCCGGTGCGGCAGCCCGCCGCGCCGGTTCGTGAGCCAGAGCGCGGCGCCCAGGGCGGTGCCCGCATCCCCCGCTGCCGGCTGGACAAAGACCTGCCGGTAATCAAGTTCGCGACGGATGCGACTGTTGGCGACACAGTTGTAGGCCACGCCCCCGGCCATGCAGAGATTCTGCTCCCCGGTCAGGCGGTGCAGGTGACGGGCCATGTGCACGAGCGCCTCCTCCAGGACGAGCTGGGCGCTGGCGGCAACATCACGGTGGCGCTGTACTAGTTCGTCGCCGGGCCGCCGATTTATGCCCAGCAGACGCAACAGCTCAGGCACGAAGATGCCGACCCGTGCCAGATGGAAGTCCAGCAGCCGTGTATTCAGGTGAAACACGCCATCAGGCAGCAGCCCTAACACCTGCTTCCGCAACACCTCGGCGAACCTGGGCTCCCCGTGTGCTGCCAGGCCCATCACGATGTATTCGTCCTGGTCAGGGCGAAACCCGAGATAGGCGGTGATCGCGGCGTAGTATTGCCCGAGCGAATGCGGCAGGGCGATCCGCTTGAGGACCCTGATAGCGTTCCCTTCTCCCGCCGCCAGCATCGCCGTGTGGGCTTCCGAGGCTCCGTCGACGACCAGGATGGCCGCTCGTTCAAACGGGGAAACGAGGAAACTGCTCGCGGCATGACAGAGATGATGGTCGAGAAAGACTGGCCGGTACCGGCCCGCTCCGAACCGCTTCTGGAGCTTAGGGGCCAGGAGCGCGAGCTCCGTCCACTCGTGGCCCAGCCGCTCCAGACTTCGTCGTCCTTTCACTCGAAAGAGCGTCGGGGACCGGACCATGGCACCAAGCGCCAGTGCGGCCCGGCGGCCAAGCACCCAATATTTCCAGGGCACCGCGATCCCGTCCACATCAGCCAGCCGGACCCCGGCTACTTCGAGACAATACCGGATGGCGTTCACCGGCAAGGCGGTCACATGCTTGATCCGGACAAACCGCTCCTCTTCGGCCGCGGCCAGGATGCGGCCGTCCCGGACGAGTGCCGCCGCCGCATCACGCATGTTCGAGAGGCCCAGGACCAGCATGGAGCGCTAGGATAAACGAGCCACCCGCGGCTGGCAAGTTCCTGTCGCAGGGCGGAGTTGCATTTCAACGTCGATTTCGGTACCGTGGCGCCAGATTAATCTGGGTGAGCCGTCATGAGACGCAACTCTGTGCCATGGAAATACCTGCAAGGCGGGGTCTTGCTCCTCTGCTTGCCGGCGCTCTCAGTGGGGTGTGAGAAGATCACGGGAGCCTTCGGCAGGGCAACGCTCCCGGACTTCGGCCCCCCCATTCCCGTCTCGGTCAGGATGGAATTCGACTCCTCCCTGTCCGATGCGAGTGCCCCGTATCTGGATTCCTGCAACCATCCTCGGGAGGTCAGGATCGGACCCGTTCTCGAAGACACGTTGCTCCAGGCTGCTTACCAGACATTCAAGACCGTCTCTTTCGCCGGCTCCGGTCCTACTACGCAGGCCAAGCCTGACGTGGACGTGCGCATCACTCTGCTGAAGCCGCGCTTCAACATTAAAAACGATAATGTCTACGACCGTGAGCCTGCCCTGCTCGCACTGGACGCGGTCGCGACGTTCCGGGACTCGACAGGAAAGCTCCTCCGTGAGCAGCCGCTCCAGGTCTCACGACAAGAACGACTACTGCTCGAACCGACCCAGGAGCGGTGCGCCTACGCGAGCCTTGACAAATTCGTATCTGATACCGCCGTGGTACTTTCTTCCAAGTTCATTCGAGAGGCTCGCGCTTTACTGGCTCCCGAACCCATGACCGCATCGGCCGGCCAGGCCTCGGCTGGCCAAGCCCCGGCCCCCCAGGCCCCCCCGTCCGTGTCCGCAGGACAGGTCCTTTCGTTCAAGGCCACGATCCTCGACGAGAACGGGAACCTGATCCTGGAAGGCGGCGAGCGTGTCAGACTGCGGGTGGACCTGGTGAACTCGGGGACCGCCCCGGCTCAAGGCGTCTCGGTGACCCTGGCCGGCACGCCCGCGGTCGTCACGCAGTTTCCCGCCACCACCTTGACGGTGGGAGCCCTCCAGCCTGGAGAATCCCGGTCGGTGGAGTTCGCGGCCACGCTGCCCCAATCGGTTCCAGCGCAGCGAGCCGAGCTTCTGGTCTCGATCGCGGAGGCTTCCGGCGGAGCCGCTCCGGCGGCGCAGACGATCGTGGTTGCGATGCGGCCAGGGGGGCTGGCTGCAGGCGGGGGCTTCGTGGCCGGGCGTTACGACGATGTTGCCCGGGTGCCCGCCGCATCGGCGGAGTTCAAGCGGCCCCAGGCGTTCCTCATCGCGGTTGGGATCGGGGCCCATCGCGACGAGCGGAACCACACGCGCAAATACGCGGCACGGGACGCCGAATTGGTGGCCGCCCACTTTCAAACCCTGGGCGGCGTGCCGCCCGCCAACGCGCTGGTCCTGCAAGACCGGAAGGCATTGCGGCCCGGCATCGAGGAGGCGCTCCTCGATTGGCTCCCGCCGCGAGTGAAGCGCGAGTCCGTCGTGATCGTCTACTTCGCCGGACAGGCGGTGGTGTCTCCATCGGGCGAGACCTATCTGGTCCCTTACGAGGGAAGCAGGAACTCCGTGTCAAGGCTCTATCCGCTCAACGACCTTCATGCGGCGCTCTCCAAGCTACATGCCCAACTGACGCTGCTGATCTTTGATGGCTCGGTGTCGCAGGTGGGCAGGGACGCCCGAGCCAAAGCGAAGCTACCTCGATGGGACGTGGGTGGGGGAGGGGCTGGAAGAGGGGGAACGATTGTCCATCTGATCGGAACCACAGGCCTTCACAACGCCCTTGAATCGGACAAGCTCCGTCACGGGCTTTTTACCTACTACCTGCTCCGGGGGCTCCGGGGTGAGGCCGACGTCAACCACGATGGGGAGGTCACGCTGGGGGAACTGACCGCCTTTCTTGGGACATCAGTACCGGCTGCGGCCAGGAGCGACTTCAGGCAGGAGCAGCATCCGCTGGTGTTCCCGGCCATGCCCTCTACGAGCAAGCTCGCCGGCTTCACGCTGACGAAGCCAAGGGCCAGCCAGGCGCCTCAGAACCGCTGACGTATTGAGGGCATAAAAAAGCAGAGGGGGGGTCCCCTCTGCTTTTTTCCTCGCGCCCTTGCGGGTATTACTCTGAATCCTTCTTACAGAAGCTCCGCTCGTAGTTGATGATCGTCCAGGCCTCTTCCTCGTTGATCGCGGCCGGAATCAGCGGCACCATCCCGGTTCCTGCGCTTCCGTTTTTGATGACCCAGAAGAACTCGCCGTCCTTGCGCTTCTTGTGGAACTTGCAGTTGGTGAAGTTCCGCGGGCTCGGGTTCAGTATCTGGCCGGCCGGACCATCCCCCTTGCCCTCCTTGCCGTGGCAGTTAAAGCAGGTGCCCTTTCCCTCAAATAACGCCTTCCCCTTTGCGACGTTTTCGGGTGTGTTCGCAATGGGGTTCTTGAGCGCCTTTGCATCTGCGATCTGGTCAGGGGGGACTCTCGGCTTCAGCGGATCCCGCTCTTCGGCCACGACCGCCGTGGCCGCAACGAACATGAGTGCAGTCAATAAACCGGCGAATCTCAATACGTACCGCATCAGGGCTCCTCCTTCTCGTTAGATCAACCTGACGGATTATGATTCCTGTATGCTCTACCCAGGGACCTGGTCGGTCGGGCGCTTCAAAACGGCCCGCACTATAGCAACGCTTTTCAAGGTTTGTCAACCGTCATTCATCCTCGGCTGGAAAGGAGGGGATCAACATGGAGGTTCTCACACCGCTCTAACCGTTCTCAAGGGGGTGGCCGGGCAGCCTCAGACTGCGCGCGTCATCACCCGTTGCATGAAACTGAGCAACGGGTACCCGGCACTCCATCCGCCTAGGCCCGGAACCAATCAATCCTGAGTGCGCGGTGCGCGAGCACGGGGGATTAGCCTGGCCGCTCCGCCCTCCGTCAGCCCCCCCCTACCCTCCCCGCTTCAGCACAATGTCCCGTGCGACTTTTCCGACCGGACCGAACGGGCCTAGCGGCTTTCCGTTGAATACCACGCGTACTCCGCCTGCGTTGCCAAGGGTGAGGGTGAACCGGTCTTTGCCCTTCCAACTGATCCTTTCGCCCGCCCGAAGCAGCGCCTCGTGTGGACTGGCGCCATCGACCTGTACCACGACCCAACTGAGTTCCAGCGCCTCGAGATCCAAGACAAGGGGCGGCTGCTCGGCAGAAACACCTTCGAGGGGGAGTTCTGCCAGGGGTTCAATCGCAACGTTCTTCGGCGGCACGGATTCCTCTCGGTCGGCCGGCGATGGAGGTGTGCCGGTCTTGGCAGCATGAGGAAGAGCTCCGGGCTCGGCGCCCGGTGCCTGACCGCTCTCAGCTCGCTCACCCTCTCGACCAGCCGACGAGTCTCCCCGTGGCTGGCTCGCCACCGAACCTCCTGAGCTTTTGGCCGCCGGGAGCGGGGCTGTAGCCTTGGAAGACGCGGTTTCCGTCGTCGGGCGGGGGCTGAAGACAGCGGACTGTTCTCGGCTCACGAGCAGTACCAGCCCGAGGAGGGCGACCCCGACTGCTGCAACCGTAATCTTGCGGTTCGCTCTTTTCCGTCGCTCATCCTCAGCCTGCTGCAGCCGGAGACGCTCCAGTTCCCCCTGCCTGCCATAGAAGGCCCCCGCGGACTCCCCAAACCGTCGAATGGTCTCATCTTCATCCATCCCCAGGGATCGGGCATAGGCCCGGACAAACCCCTTGGCGAAGACCTGATCGGGAAGCTTCGCGAAATTCCCTTCTTCCAGGGCCTTCAAGAACTCAGGGTGGATGCGGGTCTTTGAGGCGACCTCCTCCAGCGTCAGCCCCTTGGCCTCCCGAACCTGTTTAAAATACTCACCCACGGAATTCATGATCGTGTGCTACCGCCTCAGTCTGTCGATTAATTTTGCGGCCGCGGCGGCGTACTCCCCTCCCTTATCCAGACTAGACACACGAGTCAGCTCCTCGCGCGCCTTGGTGTCATAGCCGAGCTTGTAATACGCCCGCCCGAGCTCAAGATGAATCGCTGCTGGTTGGACGTTGGGCGGATTGATGCGCAGCGCATCCTCAAAGGCTTGAGTGGCTTTCTCCATGTCCCCCTCGTGCGCCAAGGCGAGTCCCAAGTTAAACCAAGCGATGTCAGGCGTCGCATACAAAGGGTTGCTGAGCGCCCGACGGTAGGACTCGATCGCGTCCGTCCAGCGGTCCTGCAGGGCGAGCATGGCGCCCAGGTAGTTATGGGCTTCAGAATAATCCGGATCGATCCGAATGGCCTCGCGGAACTCCTCTTCAGCCTGTCGGTATTTCCTTTGCAGGGCGTAGAGACGTCCCAAGGAATAGTGCGCTTCTTTGTGCCGTGGATCGGCCTGGATCGCTTTCTGGAATGACACGAAGGCTTGCTGGGGATCTGCGTCCAGGTTTGCGATTCCTTCCTGGTAATGTCCCTTCGCCTTCTTGATCTTATCCTCAGTGACGGTCACGCAGCCTCCGAGCACGAGCATTACGCCAAGGCACAGCGCCACGGCGCATGGGATGCGAACGAGCCGCGCGGAGGATGACCGACCATGGACGCGGCGGCGCGGTGAGACAGGCAGGGCGTGAGTTCGACAAAGCCACACATCATGCATGGCAGCGAGTCCCCTGGTCACGAGAGGTCCTCAAAATGCGTCAGGCGCTTGAATTCCCGAAAACGCGCCTCGATCTCTTTGTAGTCGAGTACACGCAAGCGGTCAAGGCTGAACGCTTCCACGGTAAAGGACGCCATGACACTTCCGAAGATAATCGCCTGGCGGAGCGACGCCTCGGAAAGATTGCCGGTGGCCGCGAGGTAGCCCATGAATCCTCCCGCAAACGTGTCGCCCGCCCCGGTCGGATCCCGCACCTGCTCCAGCGGAAAGGCCGGGGCCCCGAACGTCTGCTTGTGGTTGAACAGCAGCACACCGTGTTCACCCCGTTTGATGATGAGGTGCTTCGGTCCTTTCGTCAAGATGTCCCGGGCCACCTGGACCAGATTCGGCTGACCGCCGAGCGCTCTGGCTTCGCCGTCATTGATGATCAGCGCATCAACCTGCTCCAACACCCGCCAGAGCGCCTCTCGCTTGCGATCGATCCAGTAATTCATGGTATCGCAGGCCACCAGGAGGGGGCGTCGAACCTGGCGGAGCACGTCGAGTTGAAGCTCCGGATCGATGTTGCCAAGGAAGAGCATGGCGGGCGATCGGTACCGATCCGGAATAGAGGGCCGGAAGGTCTCGAACACGTTCGGGCGAGTGTCCAGAGTCCTGGCCTCGTTCAATTGATACGAATATTCCCCCTTCCAGCGGAACGTGTCGCCTTTCCGCCGCTCGAGGCCCGTCAAATCAATCCCCCGGCTCTTGAGAAACTTGAGATGCTGATCTGGAAAATCCTCCCCTACCACCGCGATCAGGTCCACGGTGGTGAAGTAACTGGCCGCCGTCGCGAAATACGCGGCCGAGCCCCCCAGCACCTCGCTGGCCTCCCCGAACGGGGTCCGGACCGTATCCAGCGCCACGGATCCGACCACTAAGAGCTTACCCACTCAGTCCCTCCAGAGCGTATGGCTTATGGCGTATGGCCAGACCTCTTACCATTGGCTGTAAGCCATCAGCCACCAGCTCTTCGGCGGGCTCCCAGGTACCGGCCGATCAGGAGTCCCAGCCGCTTGCGCGTTGACGCACCAATCTGGTCCGGCGCCGTGACGATCGCGTTGGCCAGCGCGTGCCCGCAGCCGCACCGGCGCGGCTCTGCCGCGACGGGCACCACTGCGCGCAGGATCCGCTTGGCCAACGCCACGTTCTTCCGGAGCGTGTCCAGAATCATCTCGACCGTCACGGATTCCTCGCTGCCATGCCAGCAATCGTAGTCGGTCACCAGCGACATCGTGGCATAGCAAAGCTCCGCCTCGCGGGCCAGCTTCGCCTCCGGCAGATTGGTCATTCCGATCACATCCACTCCCCATTGCCGATACACAAATGATTCCGCGCGGGACGAAAACTGCGGGCCGTCGATACACAGATACGTGCCCCCCTGATGCACCACGGCGCCTTCACCGGTCGCGGCTTTGAACAGGGCTCCGGAGAGGGCGGCGCAGACCGGATCGGCAAACGCCACGTGCGCGACGATGCCCTCGTCAAAAAACGTGCTGGCGCGCCGTCTGGTCTGGTCCACAAACTGATCCGGCAGCACGACCTGGCCCGGCCGCAGCGCTTCCTTCATGCTCCCGACGGCGCTCACGGAGATGACCCTGGTCACCCCGACCGATTTCAACGCGTAGATATTGGCGCGGTAATTGATCTCGCTCGGCCCGATCCGGTGGCCGCGGCCGTGCCGGGCCAGGAACGCGACCCGTACGCCATCGATCACCCCAAGGATCAGGGCATCCGACGGACGGCCAAACGGCGTGCCGGGCCGGATCTCGTGGATCCGTTCCAGTCCCTCCATGGCGTACAGCCCGCTCCCGCCGATGATCCCGATTTCGGCCTGAGGCTTTCGTCTCGCCATCGCCACCTTTCTCACACCAACACCGCAACGCTACCCGCCTGCCGAAGCCGCTGCCGCCAGCTTGCCGACCACCGTCCCGGGGGCCGACCGCGTCGCCAGATGCGACAGAAACCGAGTGACGCGCTCCAGAATCCTGGCGGCCACCTCTTCCGAGGATTCGCGCTCACCGATGGACAGCCAGGCGACCTCAGGCTCTTTCCGAAACCACGTGAGCTGGCGCTTCGCGAAATGGCGGGTATCGCGCTTCAGCCGCCGGACCGCCTCGACGTGATCATAGTCCCCTGCGAGATACCCGGCCATCTGCCGATAGCCCAGCCCTTTCATGGCGCCCAGATGACGTCCATACCCATTTTCCAAGAGATGCTGCGTTTCCCGGACCAACCCCTTGGCCAGTTGCGCCTCCACGCGGGCTTCGATCCGCCTGTAGAGCGCCTCGCGTTCCCTGATCAGACCGATCAGCAGGGGCGAATACGACGCCTCGGCAGACGCGTGTCGCCGGTGCGCGTCGGACAGCGGGCGACCCAGCAGATGATGTACCTCCAGCGCCCGGATGATCTTCACGTGATCATGCGGATGCAGCCGGTCGGCCGATTCGGGGTCCACGCGCGCCAGTGCTTGGTGGAGATAGCCCGCGTCCTTCTCGCGCGCTTCCCCCACCAGTCTCTCGCGAAAGTTCCAGTCCGCGGACGGTCCCGCCCACAGTCCCCGGATCAGCGCCCGCACGTACAGTCCCGTTCCCCCCACCACCAGGGGAATCCGTCCTGTGCGGTGCAATCGCTCGATCTCGGCGAGCGCCTGCCTGCGGTAGACACCAACATTGAACGGCTGATCCGGCTCCACCAGATCGATCAGCCGGTGCGGGACGCCTTGCCGCTCCTCAGGTCCCGGTTTGTCCGTTCCGATATCCATGCCCCGATAGACCTGACGGGAGTCAGCCGTGAGCACCTCAGTTCCCAGCGCTTTTGCGACGAGGACCCCCACCTGACTCTTCCCGACCGCCGTCGGACCGACGATGACGACCAGCGGCTTCAGCCGCTGAGTGAGAAGTGAGGAGTGAGGAGTGAGGGGAGCGTAGGTCATGGGGATTTCTTCCAAACTTTGGCGGATCGAGACATTCTCCTTACGCCTCGCGCCTCACGCTCTCCCGAAAATGCGCGCCAGTTCCTCCGCCGGCAAACGCAGGGCGACGCGTCGCCCGTGGGGGCACGTCATCGGCAGGCCCTCCTCCACCCAGTCTTCGATCAGCCGCTTGCTTTCCGACGGATCCAGCGCGCGACCGGCCCGCACCGCCCCGTGACAGGCCAGGGACGCCAACACCGGCCGGACGCGTGTTTCAAGCGACGACGCCGCGTTCCACTGGGCGAGGTCTTCGACGAGATCCTGTACAAGGGTGGAGTAATCGAACTGCCCCAGCAGCGCCGGGACGGCCCGGATCACGAATGAGTTGGCCCCGAACGACTCCAACTCCAGACCGAGTGTGGCCAGATCCGCCAGATGCTCCTCCAGGATTGTCGCGCCATGGGGTGGCAGATCAACCGGCTCCGGAATGAGCAAAGGCTGCGACTGCACACCGCGCGCCTGCCAGGCCCGCCACAAGCGTTCGTACAGCACCCGTTCGTGCGCGGTGTGCTGGTCGATCACGTGCAGCTCCGATCCCACCTGCGCGACCAGGAACGTCCGACCGATCTGCCCCATCGGAATCACCTCGCAGCCCGGACCGATCAGATAGGTCTGCGTGGGCTCCCCGGCGGCCATCGCCGTCGGCCTGTCGTCCCGACCGGTGTCATGCGCCATCGTCTGCTGTTCGGCCGGTCGCATCGAGTCATGAGGCGGCTCTCCCGCAGCCGTACTTCCGGGCCGGGGCCATTCGCCCCGGCTGTCTCCGGGGATGGGCATCCCCAACTCCTCAGAACGAACCCGTAACGCCCCTCGGATCACCTGACGAACTGACTGATGGATCATGTCCTGGTCGGCAAACCGGACTTCCCGTTTCGTGGGGTGTACATTCACATCCACCCGGTCCGGGTCCACCGCGAGGAACAGCACGAACACCGGATGCTGTCCTTTCGAGAGATGTCCCCCATACCCGTCGTAGACAGCATGCGCGACGGTTGCGTTCTTGACCGGCCGGCGGTTGACAAAGAGATCCTGAGGACTCCGGCCCGCCCGTGTCCGAACCGGATTGACCGTAAAACCTTCCAGCAGAAACCCCGGTCGCTCCTCCCGCACCGCGATGATGTCTTTCAGAAATCGCGCCCCATAGATTTGCAGGACACGATCTCGGAGGGAAGAGACGGGAGAGTATTCCAGCACATCCTGCCCGTTGTGCCTGAGCCGAAACTGCGTGCGCGGCCACGCCAGCGCGGCCTGCTGGACGATCTGGCAGAGATGAGAAAACTCGGTCGTGGTCGCTTTGAGAAACTTCCTCCGGGCAGGAGTGTTGAAGAACAGATCCGTGACCTCGATCTGGGTCCCTGGAGCCGCGGCAGCCTCTTCCGTTTTGGTGATGGTGCCGCCGGTCACCAGCATCCGGGTTCCTACGGGCTCATGCCGGCATGCGGTGACCATCCGCACCTTCGACACCGAAGCGATGCTCGGCAAGGCCTCGCCACGAAAGCCCAGGGTCCTGATCCCCAAGAGGTCTTCCTCAGACCGCAGCTTGCTCGTCGCATGGCGTTGAAACGCCAGCAAGGCATCGGCCTGCCCCATCCCCTCGCCGTCATCGGTCACCTTGATCATCCTGCGCCCACCGTCCGTGACCTCGATGGTGATCCGTGTACTCCCAGCGTCGAGGCTGTTGTCGATGAGCTCCTTCACCACGGCCGCTGGACGCTCCACGACCTCGCCGGCGGCGATCCGGCTGACCACCTCTCCCGGCAGGACCTGGATTTTGCCGACGCCGGCGACGCTCATCACTCCGCTCTCCCTAGCCCCAGGCAGCCCTCCGGCCGTGCCCCGTCTCAGGACGCCTGGTCCCCGGTTCCACAAGTGATGAGTCGGTGGGTCGAGGGAGCAGGACGAAGGGCAGGTCTTCACGCCACGGCCGGCGAGCTAGCGACGGGTCGCACGTCATCGGATCTCGGTCAACTTATTTTTGGCCAGCTTGGCCTCATCGGAGTGTGAAAACTCCTCGATCACTCGTTTCAGGAGTCCGCGCGCTCTCTGCGTGTCACCGACTTCGGCAGCGGCCAGCCCCAGCTTAAACAATGCCGGAGCGACCTTCTCGCTGCGCGGATACTCATCCACGACCCGTTCAAATGCCTGCATCGCATGCACATAGTCTCGCATGCCGTAATAAGACTCCCCAAGCCAGTAATGAGCGCTCGGAACCAGCGAGGCCGTGGGAAAGTCCTTCAAAAATCGCTGAAACCCGGTCACCGCCAGTTCGAACCGGCCGTCCAGGTAATCATTGTAGGCCAGGTTAAAGGCTGAGGTTGGCGTGATAGTCGGTGTGCCAGGCATCGTGATCCCCGGCCTGGGAGAGTCTGGAAGCCTGGCCGGCTTGGATTGACGCGAGGGCTCACGCGACGGGCCGTCCGGCTTCGCAAGGCCGGCATGTTGAGTGTCCTCGAGATAAGCCAGCCGTCTTTCCAGATCCGCCAGCCGTGCCTTGAGTTCCTCGAGCCGCTGCTCTTCGCCGGCGGATTCCTTCCCCCCTTCGGCGGCCGATGCCGGTTTTGCTGCCGGTTTGGCTTCCTGCTTCGTCTCCAGGGACTGGAGCCGGCGCTGCAACGCCTCCTGTTGTTTGGCGGCTTGATTCTGAGCCCTAACGACCGCATGAAGTTCTTCCCGCATTTCCAGAAAGTCTGCGTGCTTGGCGCAGCCGGTCGCGAGCCACGCCAGGACGAACAGCCCGGCCAGGGTCGCGAGAGCAGTGAAGATTTGTCTTGCCATCGCGCTTAGCGTGTTTGGTTGAGCTGGGACAACTTGCCCGAGGCCTTGTCGGCCTCCGGCGTCTTGGGAAAGCCATTCACCACCTGCTTGAGTGCCGACACGGCTCGACTTCGGTCATTGAGCGCCAGGTAGGCGAACCCCTTTTTTAGCAGAGCGGCGGGGACCTTCTCGCTGGCCGGATAGGCCAGCTTCACACGGTCGAACGCCTCGATCGCCTGCTCAAACTGCTTTTTCCCGTAGTAGCACTCACCGAGCCAGTATTGAGCATTGGGGGCGAGCGTTGACGTGGGATAGCGCACCAGGAATTCTGAAAAGCCTTGCATGGCCGTATCCAGTTCACCCTGTTGAAATTTCTCCATGGTTCGCTGGTAGGTCTGCTTGACACTGTCCTGTGGTGATGGGCCGGCCTGGTCCGGTTCCGATTTTGTAGAGCCGACGGCCGGCTCGGTGTGCTGCTCCGGTCGCTGATCAAGCCGTTGCTGCTCCACCTTCCCGGCCGGTTTCATACCCTTCGTGGCGCCGGCGCGTGATTCTCGGATCTGCGCTACCGTCTGGGTCAACGCGTTGATCTGACTGCTCACCGCCTGCAAGGACTTGGCCATGTCGTCGAGACGACGATCCCGCTCCTCAACCCGGGCCATGACTCTGCCCGCGACGGTTTCGAGCGCCTTGGCGACCGACCCCACGCTCTTGTTGACTTCGTTCAGATGGCTGGTCGTGGCACGGGCATCCGATTCGACCTTGGCCGTCAGCGCATCCACCCGCTGCCCTTCTTGCACGAGCTTCTCGCCCAAGCCGGTCAACGCGTTCTTGAAGTCCGAGAGCGCTTGACTGAGTTGAGTCAACTGTTCGGACAGGGCGCGGTTCTGAGAATCCAGCTGCTGGGCCAGCTTGCCCGTCCTCGCCTCCCCGGCACCGATCGCGACCTGATGTTCCTCCAGACGCATCTCGCTGGATTTCGTCACCGACCCGACCGTGGCGCTGATCGTGTCCAGCCGTGCGACGATACGATCCAACTGCTCCTTCATGAGTTGCTGGCCTGCCGCCCGATGGTCCAGATCGTCCAGGCGGCTTCCCAGTGCGGCGATCTGATGCGCGTTCTCATCCAACCTGCCCTGGACCCGGGACAAATCCGCTTCCCGAAGTTCGGTAATCTCGCTGCGGAGTTTGGCGCTGGTCTCGCTCACCCGTTGGTTAACCTGTTTCACGTCCGCCTGTTGGGCGAGACAGCCGGACAGAAGCACCCCGCCCAGCGCACACGTGACCGCGACCCGAACCGCCCGCGTCCCGCCCTGTGTGACCAACCGACCCTCCCTCGACGTACCCGTTAGAGCACCCTCCACTTACCTCACACGGAGGGTCATATGGCCGCGCCGATTCTGTTGATAGCATGTCTCGTCGTGCCCCTCACAGAATGGCCGCTCCTTCCCGTATGAGGTCACGGTCAGCCCCCCCGTGCCGACGCCAAGCTCGGTGAGATAGTTGCGCACGGCCTTGGCCCGCTTCTCACCCAGCACCAGGTTATAGGCCTGCGTGCCGCGCTCATCACAGTGTCCCTCAATCGTGACCATCTTCTCCGGATTGGACTTTAGCCATTGGGCGTCCACTTCAAGCGCGTGCTTGCCTTCATCAGAGATGTTCCAACTGTCGAATCCGAAAAAGACGTCCTCGATCCCTGCGATGGCCGTGGCAACCCGCTCCCGCCGTATGTCTTCGGCATGGCGACGGGCAGCATCGGACGGCTCAACCTTCGCGACCGCGATGTCCTTGGACTGGCGCCCCTGCCCTGGCGCAGAGGGGGATTTTCCCAGGAGGTCTTGCTCCGAGACGCGAGGCTCCTTCGAAACGCCCGGTTCAGTCGACGAATCCGAGGCCGTCTGAATCGCCTTCGAGCTGCAACCCAGTGCAAGCACGAGCAGCAACCCGACTGCCGCCGCCAGACCCGCCATTCGAGAGTGTGTGTCCATCTGCTCTGCTCCTTGTTGAGGTTGTGGCACCGACTTGCCTCCTGCAGGCGCCGACGTGCCCTTAGGGTATCACGTTAGGGTATCACGCCGGAGACCAGGACGGAGAGCTGTGATGCGTTCCGCCGGAAGTCAGACGCTCCTGCTCAGTCCCGTCCCTGTTGATCATGAAGATATGACTCTGGCCATTGACCATCGAGCTGAAAACTAAGTGACGGCCATCCGGCGACCAGGACGGGGAGTCGTCAATCCCAGGACCTGTGGTGATTTGCAGGCGTTTCTGCCCGTCCGGTGTGATCAAGCACAGCTTGAACTGCCCCTCTTGTGACCGGCAGACGAACGCGATCCAGTCTCCACGGGGCGACCAAGCCGGAGCCGCATTGTAGTCGCCCTCGAACGTCAGGCGACGCACGTTCGAGCCGTCTGCGTTCATGAGATAGATCTGAGGGCCGCCTCCGCGATCCGAGGTGAAGACGAGTTCCCGGCCCGAGGGCGACCAGAATGGAGAGAGGTCTCCTGCAGCCTGAAACGTCAGCCGTTGCAGCTCATTGGTCCGCGTGTCAAGCGTGTAGATCTCCGAGTTGCCGTCCTGGCTGGTGGCGAACGCCAGGTAGCGGCCATCTGGGGATAGGGAGGGTGTGATGTTCAACCCCGCCAGGGCGACAAGCGTCCGGCGTTTGCCCGTTGCCAGCTCAATCAAATCGATGGTCTGGTTTCTGCGGTTGCGATAGGCCGTGAAGACCAGGGAGCGCCGGTCCCGAGACCATTCCGGCGTCAGGTTGAGAAAGCCATCCGCGGTGACCTGGCGAGGCGCATATCCGTCGTAATCCATGACAAACACCTCTCGACCACCCCTCTGATCCGAGGCATAGGCGATCTTGGTTCTCGCGATGCCGGGTTCCCCGGTGTAACGAGAGACCAACTCATCTGCCAGTCGGTGCGCCATTACGCGCAAGGTAGAAGGTGCTCCCACATAACGTTTTCCGATTAGCAACTCGGCGGTTCCGCCATCATAGACATATCCGTCCAAGACGAGGTTAGCGTCGCGGGTCGCCATCTTTCCCCAGACCAGCGCCGCGACCCCGTTGTCAGCAGCCTGCTTGAACAGCGGCAGCTGGGCACCGTCCAGCAGCTCCAGCTTCTCGTCCACCTTGATCCCCAGCTTGACCAGATCGGCGACCGTAAAGATCTGCGACCGCCGGAGATCGGCCTTCAGGACCTCGGCGACGCGTTCTGCCGCATTGGCAGGCGCCATCACGCTCTTAAACTCCAGCACCCCGACCGGGATCTTCTGAAAATCAGGACGCGTGGCCTCCAGGAACACATCCGCTGCCCCCGACTCCATGATCCCCACGAAGCCGGCGCCAAGAACGAGGTACGCAATGACGGGTACGATGCTGTTCTGCCTCACCCGGCTTGGTCTCCCACGGTGAAACTGAAATGCGCGTCCACAGCCGTGTCCGACATATCCTGCGGGAACGGGGGCAACGGATTGGCCGAGAGGACCGCTCGCGTGCCGGCCATGTCGTAATACTCGTTTCCTGATGGCTTTTCGACCGCCACGTGACTCACGACGCCGGCTCGGTCCAGCCGGAACTTGATGACCACCTGGAGCGATCGGCCCGTGAGGTCAACCTGTGGCGCCACCCACTGGCTGCTGATCTTGCTCTGGACGAGAGCCAAGTAACGGTTCAACCCCGGAACGATCCCCGGCACCTGGATCGCGGTTGTTGGCTGGTTGAGACTTGCCGGCTTGGCAGCCACGATCGGTTCGGTCGCGGCTTGCTCCGTCGGCTGCTGCAAGGAGTGGCGGGAAGGCACCTGTGGCGGGACCTCTATTGACGCGACGGACAACTCGATCGGAGGCGGCGGCAGCGCCTGCACCTCCGGCACTTTCAATGGGTCCAAGAGCTTCGCAATGTCTTGTCTGGACGTCTCGACCCGGTCGAGCGGCGACACCGGGCTGAGTTTGCCCAGCTTGGGTGCCTCGGGTGGCAGCTCGATCGAGCGCAGCAGGTCCTGCATCTCGGTCTTCGGCTGGCGCTTGATGTCCATCCCCATGCGGAGAGGCGACACGGTGATGGCAGGAGCAACCTTCGGCGCGCTCGGCCTTACCGGAGGCGTCGTGGCCGGCTTGGACGCGCGCAAGGGAGGAGGCTCGGCCGGTTCCCGGATCCGGTCCGGCTCCGTGGAACGCACGGCTGGCGGCGGCGTGGACCGAACCGGCCGTGGCATGGAGACCAGCGAGACCTGGTATGAAGTCAGCGGCCGCTCACCCGCCGGCGACAAGCGTAAGCCGCTGACTAGCGCCAGGAGGCACAGATGCAGCGCCAGTGAAACGGCCAGCATCCTTCCGACCAGCCTGGGCGGGTCTTCCAACAAGGCTTCGAGACTGCGATACGATTCAGCCAACGTCACGGTCCCACCATCCCCCATCCTTCACGGAGGCGACCCCACGGCTGTTCAGCGGGCCCCTGGTACTTGGATCTTGATGAGGTCTTCCATCACACGCTCCGGCCCTTCCGGGTCCGTCACCATCCCCAGCTTTTCGATCCCCGACCGCTTGACCCCGTCCATGACCTGCACCACCGTCCCGTACGGGACATCCCTGTCAGCACGGAGGTACACCGCGATGTCGGCGTTCCGTTGTTTCGCCGACCTGAGCTTGAACTCCATCTGGCCCGTAGTCACCGGATCTTTATCCAGATACAGCTTCTGGTCTCGCTCGATCGTCAGGACGATGCGCTCTTCCGGCGTGATGGTGTTACTCGTGGAGGTGGGAAGCTTGATGTCCATTCCACGGTACAGCATCGGTGCCGTCACCATGAAGATCACCAGCAGGACGAGCACCACATCCACCAACGGGATCACGTTGATCTCGGCCAGAAACCGGCGACGTCGACTTTCGAAGATCACGCGCGCACACCCACCTGTTTGACCCAGGAGTCGAGTGAATTCAGAAACTCGAGGCTAAACGATTCCACCCGGAAGGCCGTCCGCCGGATCCGGGTTAAGTAATAGTTATAGGCGATCACCGCCGGAATCGCCGCGAACAGCCCGGCCGCAGTGGCGACGAGGGCTTCTGCGACGCCGGGTGCGACCGCCGCGATGTTGGCGGTTCCCTGTTTGCCGATCTCGTGAAATGCATTAATGATGCCTATCACCGTCCCGAACAGGCCGATAAAGGGCGTGATGTTCCCGGCCGTAGCCAGGAAGTGCAAGTAGGCTTCCTGTTTGGATATTTGCCCCTGCAGAATGAGTGTCACGACGCGATCCAGGTACGGCCGGTCGGCTGCGGCGCGCTCGCCCCGCTGTTCAAGATGTGCCCCTCTGGCACCCTGCTCGCGCCCTGAGCCCTCGTCTTCAGGGGTGATTCGGTCCATGACCCCCACGAACACCGCCGCGCTCGGACTGGCCGCGAGGCGTCGCGCGCGGCGGCGCAGGTCGTTGCCGTCCCGAGCCCGCGAATAGGCGCTCAGGAAGCGCTGATCCTCCTGGTCACTCAAACGGAACGCGCGCCACTTGTACAGGATGATGGCCCAAGAAATGACGGAGAAGAGGAAGAGAATCAGAAGAACAATCTTTGACACCGCCCCGAGCGAACCGAAGAGCCCCATGGGACCGGATTGAAACATCATCACCCTTGCGCATCGATAGACCGGCCCTGCACAGAGAGCACCGCAACCGACCGGGGACAATGGCGGGGCCGACGGGATTTGAACCACGCTCCGTCGCCAACTCGGCGCTGAAGCGTGCCTCGCCGGCTCCTTCTGAGGGCGCCAGCCCCCTCGTATGCTCCCCACGAAGGGGGCACACCCCCTTCGCAGCCCCCGGTCGCGGGCTCACATCCCACGACGCCGTACCGGGGAAAGTGGCGGGGCCGACGGGATTTGAACCCGCGACCTCCAGATTGACAATCTGGCGTCCTAAACCAGGCTGAACGACGGCCCCATACCGGATAGGCTTGTACGAGAACATGGATGCCGCCCGGATTCCGAATGGCATCCACGATGAAAGCAGTCCCCCGTCTCACGCGGTTTGGTAGGCGGAACAGGGATCGAACCTGTGACCTCTGCCTTGTAAGGGCAGCGCTCTCCCGGCTGAGCTATCCGCCCGAATTCTCAAGTTGGCCAAATGGTTGCGGATGGTGGCGAATGGTATCAAGTCCGCCGGGTCTTGTCAACCGCGCAGCCTCCGAGAACGCGCTCCACCCTCATGCTTCACGTCTTGGGAGACGGCGCTGCTTCCTCGGAAACAGCGCCGAATGAAGGCGCTTCAGCCGCTCGCGCTCGACATGCGTGTAGATTTGGGTGGTGGAGATCCTGGCATGGCCCAGCATCGCCTGGACGGATCGAAGGTCTGCTCCGTGGTCCAACAGATGTGTGGCGAACGAGTGCCTGAGCATGTGCGGCGTGATCGGCTTGGAGATGCCGGCTTTCCGCGCGCGGACGCGGAGCAACTTCCAGAACCCCTGCCGTGTGAGCTTGCCCCCACGCCGCGTCACGAACACGTGGGGCGATTGCCTGGTCTTCATCAGCCTGCTCCGGGCCGTTTCCAAATAGGCCGCCACCTTCCGCCGCGCCAGGTCTCCGATCGGCACCACCCGCTGCTTCGCGCCCTTGCCGAAGGCCAGCACATACCCCACCGCGAGGTTCAGTTGGGAGAGCTCCAGATTCACCAGCTCGGAGACCCGGAGGCCGGTCGCGTAGAGCAGCTCGATCATCGCCGCGTCGCGCTGGCCCTCAGGCCGCGATCCACCGGCACGCTCCAGCAGCATGGTCACTTCGCTCTGGGTCAGGATCCTGGGAAGCTTGACCCACGGGCGTGGCGGGCCCAGGTGCATCATCGGGTTCTCGCGCACGAGACGCTCCTTGCACAGAAACCGATAGAACCCCCGGAGTGCCGCCATGCAGCGCGCAGACGAGGCCGGGGAGGGACTCGACCGTTTCACCTGCCCGAAGAACCCCGACATCGTCTGCCGCGTGGCGCCGGCGGGGTCATGCATGCCCGTCGCTGCAAGATACGCCTGCAGCTTGCGCAGGTCCCTGCGGTAGGCCTCCAGCGTGTTCACCGCCAAGCCGCTTTCCACGCGAAGACTGTTCAAATATCTGTCAACGAGCCTGTCCATCAGTGAGCGAGCAGCATCGACCGGGTCTGCCGGACAAGGATTCATCGGAGGTGTCCATCACTATAACCAAGTCGACCATCGAGGACAAGCAGAGGCCATGGCGTGGCGCCTTGACACCCTCAAGTTGGTCTCCTATAGTGAAAGACTGGATCGGCTCGAGCGTCCGATATGTCCGGAGCCAATGCTCATTCCTCCTTCATCACGACGACGCGCGAGGCGAGGCATCCACCTCTCGTGCGCCTTGCTGCTCGCGTTTCTATTCGCCACGGCCTTCCCGCACGGTCTCTCACTCTGGGACCATTCGCCGGCCAAGGCTGAGGTCCCCCAGACGGATCAAAGCGGTCCAGCCGCCGAGGCCTCTCCTCAGTCTGTCATCGAGCGTGCCAAGACCCTGATCGATGCCCACGAGGTGGATGAGGCAGTGGACTTGCTCAACAAGTTCATCGCGTCATCCCCCACGGAGTATCTGGACCACGCCTATCTTCTCATGGCCGCCGCGCTCAGCGGCAGAAATGAGCACGCGGAGGCCATCAGCTACCTGGACCAACTCCTGAACGAGTTTCCGACCTCCGACCTGGTCGGCCGCGCCCGCCTCAAGCTGGGCGCCGAGTATGCTCAATTGGGCAACTTGGATGCGGCGTTACCCGTGCTCGCGGAAGCACGCAGCCTCTCGCCGGACGGTGAGACCCAGCGCGAAGCGCTCACGCTGATCGGGGACATCCACACACGCAAGGGGGACTTTGTGCGAGCGATCCAGGCCTGGCTGGATGAAGTGACGCTCGCCCCGAAGGAGCAGCGCGCCGAAATCCACGAGCGCATCCAGAGCCTGGTGCAGGTCAAGATGGACAAGAAGGACTTGCTTCGGCTCCGGGATATCTATCCAACCGTGTTCCCCGGCGATGTGGCCTTGATCCGACTGATCGAGCTGCACACCGCCCGCGGGGAGGAGCACCTGGCGGAGCGGAACATCCGCATTTTCCTGAACCGCTTTCCGACCCACGCGTATGCGCCGACCGCGACGGACACGCTCCGTTCCTTCAAAGAGAGACTCAAAGCCAGCCAGCACGTGATCGCGGCGGTGCTTCCCCTGTCCGGACGAATGGCCCCCTTCGGGACCGACTCCTTGAACGGGATCCGACTCGCCCTCGAGAGAGCGAAAGAGACGCTGGGCCCGAACTCGGTCGGCCTCCTGGTCAAAGACAGCGTGACCGACAGGACCCTGCTCCGATCCCAGCTTGCAGACATCGTGAGCGAGTACCAGCCTCTGGCCGTCGTCGGGCCGCTCCTCTCGCGCGATCTCCAAGCGGTGGCGGGATTTGCAGAGCAGGCGGAAATCCCGTTTATCACCCCCGCAGCCACCCTCCCCGACGTCCGACGGTACGGATCATTTCTCTTCAGCACCGCCCTCACCTATCCGCTGCAGATTCACCGCATCGCGGATTTTGCGGTGACGCAGGGGGGCCACCACCGTTTCTGCGTGCTGTATCCCGACACCGCCTACGGTCAGGACCTCGCCCGTCTGTTCATTGCAGAGGTCCGGCTGCTCGGCGGAGAGGTCATCGCCGTGGAGTCCTACAAAGAAACCGACACTGACTACGGCCCCCAGATCAAAAGGCTGAAGGCGGAGGATCTCAAACGCCATGGGAGAACGCATGCGGTGAAGATCGGCAAGGGCGTGACGCGGGTCCTGTACAGGCCGGGGTTCGACGCGATATTCCTACCCGGCGACTACACGCAGATTGCGCTGATTTCCGCCCAACTGGCGTTTTACGACGTCAACGTTCCCCTCTTGGGAAGCAACGGCTGGAATTCTCCCGAGTTGCTTCGTTTGGCGGACCGCTGGGTTGAAGGGGGCGTCTTCGTGGACGGATTCTTCCTGGACAGCCGTGACGCCAACGTTCAGGATTTTGTGGAGCGCTACCGGCGGCGCTACCAGTCTAATCCGTCTTTGTTCTCGGCACTGGCCTACGATGCCGCGTGGCTGGTTCTGGATGCGATTGTGAAGGGCGCGACATCCGGCAAAGAGATCCGCGATCACCTGCTGAAGCTGCAAGAGGTGCCCACGTTGGGGGGGCCGGCCGAGTTCGGCCCTGGAGGCGTCCTCCGCCGGCCCGTGTTCCTCATCCAGGTGAAACACGGCCAATTCGTCCAGCTCGACTAGCCGATCATTGAGGGAGTCGATTCATCCGATGAGCCCACCCGCGCGGAAACGCGTCCTCAGCGGGATGCAGCCCAGCGGTTTGCTCCACCTGGGGAACCTGCTGGGTGCCCTGGACAATTGGAAAGCCCTTCAAGAAAAGTACGAGTGTTTCTTCTTCGTGGCGGATTGGCACGCCATCTCCACGAATTATGCCGACACCAGCCGGATCAAGGAATTTACTCGGGAGTTACTGATTGACTGGCTGGCAGCCGGGATTGACCCACAGCGGGCAGCGGTCTTTATCCAGTCGCGCAACCCGGACCACGCCATCCTGCATCTGCTGCTCTCGATGATCGTGCCGGTGCCCTGGCTGGAGCGAAACCCCACCTACAAGGAGAAGCAGGAGGAGATCAAAGATCGGGATCTTTCCACCTACGGGTTCCTGGGCTACCCGGTTCTCCAAGCGGCCGACATCCTGCTCTACAAGCCGGACTATGTGCCGGTCGGCAAGGACCAACTCCCCCACCTGGAACTGACGCGGGAGCTGGCCCGCCGCTTCAACAGCCTCTACCGGCCGGTCTTTCCAGAGCCCCGGGAACACCTGACGCAGTTTCCCAAGGTGCTCGGAACGGACGGGCGGAAAATGAGCAAGAGCTACGGGAACACCATCAACTTGTCCGATGCGGAGCCGGTCGTGCGCCAGAAGCTCAAGACGATGGTCACGGATCCTGCACGGGTCAAGCGCACCGATCCCGGCAACCCGGATGTCTGCCCGGTCTATGACTTCCACAAGATCTTCTCGCCGGCGGCGGTGATCGAACGCGTGAACCGCGAATGCCGGACCGCCGAGATCGGCTGCATCGACTGCAAGAAGCTGGTCGCGGACGCGATGGTGGAACGGCTGACGCCGATCTGGGACGAACGAAATAAATTAACGGCGAAGCCGGATCGGGTTGAAGAAATCGTTCGCGAAGGCGGCAAGCGGGCCGCGGCGGTGTCGCACGGGACGCTGGAAGAAGTGAAAGCGGCGATGAACATTTAGCGGGCTAGGTGGCCAGATGGCCTCACGTGCTCGCGCGTCGCGCACTCAAGATTCAATCGTTCCGGGCCTAGGTGGATGGAGTGCTCGCCGGACGCGCGCAGTCTGAGGCCACCTGGCCACCCGCCCGTCAGATAACGCCTTCCATCCGAGGCAACATCCCGCTTCAGTGTCCCTCGCCCCTTGGGAAGAGGGATGGGGTGAGGGCGCGCATCAGCGGGCGGCCAGGCTCCCCGGTCGGCGCCACCCGCTGAACCATCTCTTCAATACTTCATGCGCCTGCGAGTGTGAACGAAGTATCGCTCTCCGGTGAAGTCGCTTTGGGCCGCCTCACACCCCCAGCCACCACCTCGCCACTCGGGGAGAGGGATGAGGGGACACACCTCAGCGGGCGGCTGGTGTGCTCGCGGGAGAAACCCTACCCCGGCATCCCCCAATTGCTTGACATCCGGTACAGGCCTGGGTACGATGCCGTGATGTGTGCCGGTCGCTGTTCGGCCGGCATTTTTGTCTTTGGGAGTGAGCTGGCTGAGACATGGCCGTACGTATCGGAATCAACGGGTTCGGGCGGATCGGGCGCAACGTGTTGCGGGCGTCGTTGGGCGATCCCGAGCTGAATTTTCTCGCGATCAATGACCTCACGGACGCCAAGACGCTGGCCTATCTCCTGAAGTATGACTCGATTCACGGGACCCTGAAAGCAACCGTCGAAGCTCACGATGACCACCTCGTCGTGGACGGCAAGTCGATCCAGGTTCTCGCCAAGAAAGACCCGAAGGAACTGCCCTGGAAAGACCTTGGCGTGGACCTGGTGATCGAGTCCACCGGGCGGTTCACGGATCGGGAGGGGGCCAGCCGTCACCTGTCGGCCGGCGCCAAGCGGGTGATCATCACGGCCCCGGCCAAGGATCCGGATGTGACGCTCGTGCTGGGCGTCAATGAACAGACCTACGATCCCCGCTCGCATCAGGTCATCTCGAACGCGTCCTGCACGACCAACTGCCTGGCCCCGGTGGCCAAGGTTCTCTTGGAGAACTTCGGGATTCGCCACGGCGTGATGACCACGATCCACTCCTATACGAATGACCAGCAGCTCCTGGACCTCCCGCACAAGGACCTGCGCCGCGCGCGCGCCGCCGCGGTCTCCATGGTGCCGACCAGCACCGGCGCCGCGAAGGCGCTCCACCTGGTGCTCCCGCAGCTCAAGGGCAAGCTGGACGGGATGGCGATCCGCGTGCCGACGCCCAACGTGTCGTTGGTCGACCTGACGGTGGAGACGGAGAAGGACTGCGACACCGCATCGGTCAACGCGGCCTTCCGCCGGGCGGCCCAAGGGCCCTTGAAGGGGATTCTGGACTATTCCGAGGCGCCGATCGTGTCGGTGGATCTGAACGACGATCCCCACTCCGCCACGCTGGACGCGCCGCTGACCACCGTCATGGAACACCGCATGGTGAAGGTCATCGCCTGGTACGACAACGAGTGGGGCTATTCCTGTCGCGTCCGCGATCTCATCAAGTTTATCGCGGCGAAGCCCTGACCGCTTTTCACTCCAACACACTGACGAGTTTTCACGCACCAATCGTCCACGTAACCACAGGACATGAGCCCAAGACCGAGAGCGCAGATGATCATTCGTAAGCGGACGATCGACGAGACCGATCTTCGCAATAAGCGCGTCATCATCCGGGCTGACTTCAATGTCCCTCTCGACCACGATCATCAGATCACCGACGATACCCGGATCCGCTCCACGTTGCCCACCATCAACCGCACCGTGGATGAGGGGGCCAAGGTCATCCTGTGCTCCCACCTGGGCCGCCCCAACGGCAAACCGGACCCGAGATACAGCCTGGCACCGATCGCCAGACGGCTCCAACGCCTTCTGGGCAAAGAAGTCCTCTTCGCACCCGATTGCGTCGGGCCGGAGGTCGAGAAACTGGTCGCCCGGATGAAGCCGGGCGACGTGCTCCTCCTGGAAAACCTCCGTTTTCACCCTGGCGAGGAGAAAAACGACGAGGCGTTCGCGCGGGCCCTCGCGTCGCTCGCCGATGTCTATATCAACGACGCCTTCGGCGCCGCCCATCGCGCGCATGCGTCAATCGTGGGCATCCCGAGATTCATCAAGACGGCCGCCGCCGGCTACCTCATGAAAAAGGAGATCGAATACCTGCAAGGGGCGGTCGCCGATCCCATCCGGCCGTTCGTCGCGATCCTGGGCGGAGCCAAGGTCTCGGGGAAAATCGGGGTGATCGAGAACCTGGGGAAGCGCGTGGACAAGGTCATCATCGGAGGAGGCATGGCCTTCACGTTCCTTAAGGCGATGGGGTTGGAAATCGGCAACTCGCTGGTCGAGGACGATATGTTGGATTTTGCCCGGGGCATCCACGAACACGCTCTCTTGCGGGGGGTGAAGTTCTATCTTCCCGTGGACTGCGTCGTGGCAGCCGGCCGTGAGCCCGGCGCCGAGACTAAGATCGTGCCCATGCAGGAGATCCCCAAGGGTTGGTACGGGATGGATATCGGCCCGGCCTCCGTCAGACTGTTCACCGAGGCGGTGCAGAACGCCAAGACCATTCTCTGGAACGGCCCGATGGGAGTCTTCGAGGTCGACGCGTTCTCCCGAGGAACCCAGGCCATGGCCCACGCCGTCGCCAATGCCTATGCGCTGACCATCGTGGGCGGAGGCGAGACCAACGACGCGGTCCATCGAGCCGGTGAATCGGAAAGCATGTCGTTCGTCTCCACCGGCGGAGGCGCGACCCTCCAACTGCTGGAAGGCAAAGAGCTGCCGGGGCTCGCGGCCCTGCCTGATCAGGAGCGTTGAGCCACGCCCTCCGGCCGCGGGCGCGTGGCTCTTCCCGCGAGGGTTCTGTGCGCCGACGACTCATCGTGGGCAATTGGAAGATGCACAAGACCGCGACCGAAGCGGCGGTCCTGGTGCGTCGCCTCTCGGACCTGGTCTCCGAGCCGGGGCAGGTCGAGGTGGTCATCGCCCCCCCGTTCACCGCGCTGCATGCCGCCGCTCGGGCGCTGCCGGCTTCTCCGTCCTTCGCGCTCGCCGCGCAGAACCTGCACTGGGAAGACGAAGGGCCTTTCACGGGTGAAGTGTCTGCTCCGATGCTCAAGGACCTGGGGTGCCGGTACGTAATTCTGGGCCATTCGGAACGGAGGCAATTGTTCGGCGAGGATGATGAGGGGATCCAGAGAAAAATCCGTGCCTCCCTCCGCCACGGGCTACGCCCGATCCTCTGTGTGGGGGAGTCGCTCTCGGATCACAAGAAAGGACGGACCGAGACCGTGGTCACCGGACAGCTCCGGAAGGGCCTCGACGGAATCTCAAAGGATGAGATCCGCCTGGTCACCATCGCCTACGAGCCGGTGTGGGCCATCGGGACCGGCCAGGCCGCCTCGCCCGCCCAGGCGGGGGCGGTCCACGAGACGCTTCGGGGTGCCCTCGCCAAGAGTTGGGGCGCTGGGGCCGGCGAGCAGGTCCGGATTCTGTACGGGGGCAGTGTGACGGCGGAGAATGCCGGCGAGTTTCTGGCTTCGTCCCGGATCGACGGCGCATTAGTGGGAGGGGCTTGTCTCGATCCGCAGTCCTTTGCTACTATTATTGCCGTCGCGCAGAAAACCGCCCGCTAAGTGAAGGTCTTACGGAAGTAAGGAGGAGGCATGTACACCCTGGCCGTCGTGGTTCACGTGATCGTGTGCTTCTTGATGATCGCCGCCATTCTGTTGCAGGCCGGCAAGGGCGCCGAGATCGGAGCCGCCTTCGGGGGATCGAGCCAGACGGTGTTCGGCAGCCGGGGACCCGGCACGTTCCTGAGCAAAGTGACGGTGGTGGCGGCAATTATATTCATGCTGACCTCGCTCGGCCTAGCCGTGTTGTCCAGGGAAAGGACCTTCTCCTCGACCGTCATCGACCTCAATAAGACGGACACCTCCACCGCCCCCGCGTCCCCGCCCGGAACGCAGACACACGAACCCGCTCCGGCCGCTCCGCGTTCCGGCGAATCACCGCCTCCAGCCCCAGCCACGCCGTAGCGCGCCGTCGTACCAAACCTGAATTGAAGGGAAGTGAGGATGATGTCGCGTCAGACGCGCGTGAGCCACGCGCTATGGGCGCGGTCCTCCCCGCGCACGATCTCGAAGAAGGTCTTTTGCAGGTCCTTCGTCACCGGGCCTGGAGTGCCGGTTCCGATCCGGCGGCCATCTATTTCACGGACCGGGGTAATTTCCGCGGCGGTGCCCGTCAGGAACGCCTCATCCGCCACGTACATGGCATCGCGCGTGAACCGCTCCTCGATGACGGAAACATTCCGTTCCCGCGCGAGCTGCAGCACCGACTGGCGGGTGACGCCTTCCAGAATGGAGGTGAGCGGCGTCGTCTTCAGCACCCCCTTGCGGACGATGAAGACATTCTCCCCCGTCCCCTCCGCCACGTAGCCGTCCGGGTCGAGCAGGATGGCCTCGTCGTACCCGTCCGCCTTCACTTCCTGCTTGGCCAGGATCGAATTCACATAGTGTCCCGAGATCTTGGCGCGCGTCATGGCAATGTTGACGTGATGCCGCGTAAACGAGGAAACCTTCGCCCGGATGCCGTTGGCCAAGGCGTCCTCTCCGAGATAGGTGCCCCACCGCCAGGCGGCGATCGCCATGCGAATCGGGTTCTCACCCGGATAGAGCCCCATCACCCCATGTCCGATGTAAACCAGCGGCCGGATGTAACAGGCCTCCAACCGATTGACACGTACTGTTTCGATGATCGCGTCGGTCACCTGTTTCTTATCGTACGGGATCGTCATCAGGGCGATGTGGGCCGATTCAAACAGCCGGTCCACGTGGTCCTGGAGCCGGAAGATCGCCGACCCGTTCCGACCCTTATAGCAGCGGATCCCCTCGAACGCGGCCAAGCCATAGTGGAGCGAATGCGTCAACACATGGACCGAGGCATCCTCCCAATTGACGAACGCGCCGTCCATCCAGATCTTCTTGCTCGGTTCCAGCATCATACGCTCCGTAGAGCTCACAGGGATGGGAGAATCATGGTCGAAATTCTCCAGACGCCGCAACTATAGCAGCGCCTCCGAAGAGCCGTCAAGCAACTCGGACATCCGGCCTGACGCGTGACCCACTGGAAAGTTCCCGGCGCCTTCGCTTGAATCCTGGGGTGGTTCAGTTGGTGCCGGTCTGGCTCCGGTCGATCTTCTGAACCTCTTCACAGGTTTTCGGATCGCCCCACGCGAAGGCCCGAGCAACATATTCCGCGGAGGGAGGGGCGCCGCGGCACCGCGAATGCATGACCGCCATACGCACGCCGCGCTCGTAGGCCTCCCGCTCCGTCTTCAGAAGACTCTGCCCTACAAACAGCCCGATCACGACAAGCATCGTGGTCAGCAACAGACCGGCGATCACCCCGCTTTGCAAGTGCGTCAGTGGCATGCCCGGTTCTCCTCTCTTTTTCCAGTATGGTAGCACGTAGCTGGAGCGTGCGGATCGTCAGAGAACCTTGACACCTCTGGATAGTCTATGATAGAAAACTTTTGTATTTCTGGAGACTTCTGCTTATGTACGCCATCGTGGAGACCGGGGGAAAACAGTACCGGGTCCAGCCGGGTGAGGTCCTCCGGATCGAAAAACTGCCCGGCGATGTGGGCGGAACGGTCGAATTGACCCAGGTTCGATTGGTCCAAGGCGACGCCGGACTCCTGGTCGGCCGTCCCTGGGTTGAGCGCGCTCGTGTGACCGCCGAGATCATCGCTCAGGGGCGAACCCGGTCCATCATGGTGTTTAAGAAGAAGCGGCGGAAAAACTACCGGCGGACCAAAGGCCACCGCCAAAGTTTCACGCAGGTTCGGATCACCGGCATCGCAACCGCATAGCGAAGGCAGAGGGAACGGAGCATGGCAACCAAAAAGGGCGGCGGGTCATCCCGGAACGGCCGAGACAGCAATCCGCAGTATCTCGGCGTCAAAGCGTTCAGCGGGGAGCCTGTGAAGGCCGGGAGCATCCTTGTGCGTCAGAGAGGAACCAAGATTCATCCCGGCTTCAATGTGGGCCTCGGGCGCGACCACACGCTGTTTGCACGGATCACCGGCATTGTCAAATACGAAGGCGGCCGGGCGAGGCAGAAAGTCAGCGTCTATCCCCCAGTTCTTGCCTCGACGACTACCTGAATCGGTGCATCATTCCTCTGCCTGACCCGTCAGGCGCCTCTCATCGCCTGCTGTCCCGTTCACCGGGGGGGAGAAATGTCGCAGATCCGTGTGCTCTTGGTTGATGACAGCGACATGTTTCTGAAGGTTGAGGAACGCTGGCTTTCGAAGGATCCGCGAGTTCAGATCGTGGGGCGCACCGACTCCGGCCAGAAGGCGGTCGAGCACGTGACTCGACTGAGCCCCGATCTCGTGTTGATGGATGTGACCATCGCGGATATGGACGGGTTGGAGACCGCACGGAAAATCAAAGCCAAGCCCGGCGCGCCACGCATTGTGCTGGTGACCATTGAAACGGACGCGTCACTCAGAACCGAGGCTTATGCCATCAAGGTCGATGGCTTTCTTGCCAAAGCGCAGATGAGCACCGACCTCCTGCCGTTGATCCAGAGGCTGTTCCCCGATTCGTAACCCGCATTATTCATGACGGTTCGTCGCGAAATCGCGAAGTCGCCAGGCGAGACGGGCGCGTGGAGCCCTGAGGGGCCGAGACGTACTTGAAACAGTACGTTGAGGCCGCGAGGGGCGAGCCCGCCCGCCGGCATGCCCGTCAGCCGCATGCCGGCTTGTCGCAGCGGCGAATCCGCGATTGCAGCAGAAGCGTTCATGAATAATGCGGGTTAAGGCACGCGACGCGCTCGGCTTCTGCTTCTCTGCCATCTCCCCAGGCCCAACCAGACCGATCCGGCGCTCCTCGCCACGCGCACCCTGGCCGACCCGTTCGGTTTGCTTTGCAAGTTATTGACATTTATACTGTCGTGACCACAGACGGTCACGGGATCCCGGAAAGGTGCACTCACTTGTATGTTCGTCGATGAAGTCCGCATTTTCGTTCACTCCGGGCGCGGGGGCGACGGGGTCTGTAGCTTTCGACGGGAGAAGTATGTCCCGCGCGGCGGACCTGATGGCGGCGACGGGGGCGATGGAGGGAACGTGATGGTGGTTGCCTCAGGGCGTCTCACGACCCTGCTGGATCTTCGCTACCAGCAACATTATGAAGCCAAGCCCGGCAACCCCGGCGAGGGGTCGAACCGGCACGGGCGCACCGCGCCCGATGTGATCATCCACGTCCCGGTGGGCACCGTCATCACCGACGAGGCCACGGGCGAGACGCTGGCCGATCTCACCGCCGACGGACAGTCACAGGTGGTCGCTCGTGGAGGGCGTGGTGGTCGTGGGAATGCGAATTTCGCCACCTCGACCAACCGAATCCCGACCCGCACCGAACCCGGGACGCCGGGTGAGGAGCGGTGGCTTCACCTGGAGCTGAAGCTGCTGGCGGATGTCGGACTCGTGGGGTTTCCCAATGCCGGGAAATCCACTCTGATCGCGGCGATTTCCGCGGCGCGCCCCAAGATCGCGGACTACCCGTTCACCACCCTCACACCCAACCTGGGGGTGGTCTCCTGGGGCGAGGACCGCAGCTTCGTGGTGGCCGACATCCCCGGCTTGATCGAGGGAGCCCATGAGGGCAAGGGGCTCGGCGTTCAGTTTCTCCGCCATATCGAGCGGACCTCGTTTCTGCTCCACCTGGTTGACATCTCGGAATGGGCAGCCGAGGACCCCGTCGTCAGTTACGAGGTCATGCGGAAGGAGCTCGCCGCCTATGATCCTTCGTTGAAATCCAGACCCTCGGCGGTGGTCGGCACCAAGCTGGACATCAGGGGAGACGAGCAGCGCCTGGACCGCCTTCGAACCTATTGCAAGCGGCACCGCTTGCGATTCTTCCCGATCTCCGCCGTCACGCGCGAAGGGCTCGGCGCGCTCATCAGCTTCGTGGGGAAACAGGTCGACACGTTGAGGGCGCCGTGCGCGACGACCTCCTGAAGCAGGCCAGACGGGTGGTGGTCAAGATCGGGAGCAGCCTGGTGGCCTCCCGAGAGTCAGGGCTCAGACCCGACCGGATCGACCGATTGGCCGAGGACATTTCTGCAGTCAAGGACGGCGGCCGCGAGCTGTTGCTGGTCTCTTCGGGCGCGATCGTGTCCGGCATCCAAAAGCTGGGCCTCAAGGCGTATCCGAAGAGCCTGCCGGTGAAGCAAGCGGCGGCGGCCGTGGGCCAAAGCCGCCTCATGTGGGCCTACGAGAAAGCGTTCGAGCGGCTGGGCCGAAAGGTTGCCCAGATCTTGCTCACACACCAGGATCTGGCGGACCGCCGGCGCTTCATGAATGCACGCCATACCTTGTCCACCCTGATCGAATTCGGGGTCATCCCCATCATCAATGAAAACGACACCGTCGCCGTCGATGAAATCCGCTTCGGGGACAACGACACTTTGGCAGGCAATGTGGCGCATCTCGTGGATGCCGACCTCCTCGTCATTCTCTCGGATGTGGACGGGCTCTTCACCGACGACCCGCGGCGGAACGCCTCCGCGACGCTGGTGCCTCTGGTGTCCGAGATCACCAAGGACATCGAACGGCGAGCCGGCCTCTCCGGCAGCTTCGAGGGCACGGGCGGCATGGCGAGCAAGATCCAGACAGCCAAGAAGGTGGCCGAGTACGGCATCCCGACCCTCATCTTGAACGGAGAGAAACCTGGCCTGCTTCCGGCCATCTTTGAAGGGCTGAACGCCGGCACCTTTATCCTGCCTCGTGGGCGCCGCCTGACCAGCCGGAAACACTGGATTGCCTTCACCCTCCGGACGAAGGGGAAGGTGACGCTCGACGACGGGGCCGTCGAGGCGCTCGTGCGCCGCGGGAAGAGCCTGCTCCCGTCAGGCATCATCGAGGTCAGCGGCGACTTCGGCCCCGGAGACGCCATCAGCTGCACCGACCGGCATGGAAAAGAGTTCGCGAAAGGGTTGGTCAACTTTTCTTCGGAGACCTTGGCGAAGATCAAAGGGCTCAAGACCTCCGAGATCCAGAGAACCATCGGCTCGCAGGAGTACGAAGAAGTGATCCACCGGGACAATCTCGTCATCCTGTAGCAGGCAGCGAATAGCTAACAGCCAACAGCTGAATTGCAGGTTTCTTCAGAGCTATTCGCTACTAGCTATTTGCTATACGCTGTACTCCATGCGCATTGGTCTTTTCGGCGGAACGTTCAACCCCATCCATCGCTGCCACCTGGTCATCGCAGCCCAAGCTCGTGACCGGCTGCGCCTGGATCGCATCGTCTTCATTCCCTCGGGCCATCCTCCCCATAAGCCGTCGGAGCCCCTGGCAGAGGCCCGACATCGACTTGAGATGGTGCGGCGCGCTATTGCAGAAGATCCTTCTTTCCAGGTGTCAGAGGTGGAACTCCGCCGCGCCACCACGTCGTACTCCATCGAGACCGTCCGGACGCTTCGAGGAGAATACGGCCCGAATGCGGAACTGTTCTTCCTCATCGGGCTTGACGCGTTTCTCGAGTTTCCCAGTTGGAGGCAGGCATCTGAACTGCTTCAAGCCTGCCACTTCGTCGTCGTGTCGCGTCCGGGCAGCGCGTTTCTGTCCCTCTCGGCCATGCCATTGCTTCCCAAGATCCCGCCCGGCTTGCTCACGGCGCTGGATGCCCGGAGCCAAGACCGCATTGACGTCCCGATCCCCGGCGGCACCAGGCTCACCCTCCTGGGGCTCCCGCCCTGTGACGCCTCGGCGTCCGAGATCCGCGACCGGCTCAGAAAGCGGCTGAGCCTGTCACCCCTATTGCCTGCCTCCGTGGAATCCTATATAATCCGCTTCGGACTTTATCAGGAGGAGAGCGATCGGACCGGAGTCTAAGCCGAAAGCCCTTGCCATCGCCAGGGCGTGCCTTGAGAAGAAGGCCAACGATGTCCTGATCCTGCATGTTGCCAAGCTAACCTCATTCACCGATTATCTGGTCTTGTGCTCCGGGGAATCGGAGCGTCAAGTGCGGGCCATCGCGGACAACGTTGACGCCCACCTCTCCGGCCAGCGCGTTCCTCCACTCAGCATCGAAGGCACCATGACTGCGCAATGGATTCTCCTGGACTTCGGGGACGTCGTGGTCCACGTCTTCCGGGCCGACATCCGCGACCATTATGGCCTGGAGAGACTCTGGAACGATGCCAGGCGGATCCGGCTGCCGGCAGAACCAGCCACCGCCCCGGCGTCACCCCTGCGTTCAGCGAAGCGACGTTCCCCGCGGGCGCGGGAACAGGGATAGCCGATGCTGCGACTGCTGCTGACAGTGTTCCTGCTGAGCGTGGCCATCCTCCTCTACGGGTACTTCCAGGAGCTGAACCCCGGTTCCGTCAGCTTCCGTACCGGTCCCACCACGGCATTCGACCTCAGCCCGGTCTCTCTGGTCCTGGTCTCAATGGCGCTGGGCGCACTGATCGTGACCCTGTTGGTCGGGGCCCGCGAGACCAAGCACATGGTCTTGAACTGGCGAAGTGCCAGGCTGCGCCGCCGGGAGGAGAAGGTCGAGGCTCTCTACCGAGAAGGCATCCATGCGTTCCTGTCCAAGCGGACCTCCGAAGCGATGGAGTTGTTCCAGAAAGCATTGGCCCTCGATCCCACCCATGCGGAGTCGCTGCTGTGGCTGGGCAACATCTATCGGTCCGAAAAGAACTATCCGGAGGCCATCCGCCTCCACCGGAAAGCGCGAAGCCTCGAGGAGCGCAGCGTCGAGGTCTCCCTGGCGCTGGCAAAGGACCTGGAAGACGCCAAGCGGTTCGAAGAAGCCTTGCAGACTCTTCAGGACGTGCTCAAATTGGACCACGCCAACGTGACGGCATGGATGCGCAAGCGCGATCTGTACATCCGGCTGGAGAAATGGAACGACGCGCTCGAAATCCAACACCGCCTGATGAAAGCGAACCTCTCGGATGAAGACCAGCGAGCCGAAGCGACCTTGCTGGTCGGCATCACGTATGAAGTCGGCCGGCAATTCCTCGAGCGGGGGCGTCCGGAGAAGGCCCGTCGCTATTTTCGCGGTGCCATCAAACGGGACAAACGCTTCCTGCCCGCCTATATCGGCCTGGGCGAGATTCTCATTCACGAAGGGAAGACCAAGAACGCGGCAGAGATCCTCGAGAAGGTCTACGCCAAGACCGGCAATGTCATCGTCCTGCATCGCCTGGAAGAGCTCTATCTCGAGATGGGAGAGCCCGGCGAGATCCTGAGAGTCTATGAGACGGCCATCCAGCGCGATCCTCAGAATTCGGTGCTCAAGTTCTATTTGGGGAAGCTCTATTACCGCCTGGAGATGGTTGACGAGGCGTACGACTTGCTCTCGACCCTGGAGAGGCCCCAGGACCAGCCCTCTGATTTTCACAAGATCATGGCCAATCTCTACCTCCGCAAGCAGCAGATGGAACTCGCGGTGGAAGAACTCAAGAAGGCCTTGGGGTTCAAAAAGCGAGTGGTCGTGCCCTACAGGTGTCTGCGCTGCCAGCAGGAGTCCGCCGAATGGTCCGGCCGGTGCCGCCATTGCGGCGTGTGGAACACCTACGTCGCGCTTCCCTGGGTTGACCGTTCCGGCTCTGAGCCGCTCCGCGACAGCGGCCCGGCGGAGGCCCGTTCGATCCCTTATCAGGGCATCGCGTCACCATTCGAGACCGTGTGAAGCGTGTACAAGACACGATGGGGATGGGCACGATGAGCGACTATCAGGCGCTCGCAGAGAAAGCGCTGCGCGATGAACCGTTGACACGCGCCGAGTGTCTTCACGTGCTCGGAACACCCGACGAACGGCTCCTTGAACTGCTGGACGCCGGCTTCACGGTCCGCGAGCGCTACTTCGGCAGAAAAGTCAGGCTGCAACTGCTCCAGAACGCCAAGAGCGGGGCGTGCCAGGAGGACTGCCATTATTGCTCGCAATCGGCCGTGTCCACCGCCGACATCGACCGGTACGGGCTGCTCCCCATGGAGCAGATGGTGGACGGCGCACGGCGAGCCGCTGCGGCCAGAGCCCAGCGCTATTGTATCGTCATCAGCGGGCGCAGCCCTCTGGACCGCGAGATCGCCGAGATCTCGGATGCGGTGCGGGCCATTAAGCGCGAACTCCCGATCCAGGTCTGTTGCTCGCTCGGACTCCTGAATCAGGATCAAGCCAGGGAGCTGAGAGCGGCGGGCGTCGACCGGATCAATCACAACCTGAACACCAGCGAGGCCTTCCACCCGGCCATTTGCACCACCCACACCTTCCAGGACCGGCTGACCACCATTCGACATGCCCGGAATGCCGGCCTCGAGATCTGCTCAGGCGGCATTATCGGCATGGGCGAAAGCGACGACGACGTGATCGATCTCGCCCTCGCGCTCCGGGAGGTGAAGCCGGATTCGATTCCTCTGAACACGCTCCATCCCGTGCCCGGCACTCCGCTGGAGCACTGTGACCATCTGACGCCCCAGCGGTGTCTCAAGGTGCTCTGCCTGTTCCGTTTCCTGCACCCCCGGACCGAGATTCGAATGGCGGGGGGACGGGAGTTCAATCTCCGGACCCTCCAGCCGTTGGCCCTCTACGTAGCCGATTCCCTGTTCGTCGGCGGCTACCTCACCACCCCCGGCCAGCCTGCGCCGGAAGCCTGGAAAATGATCACCGACCTGGGATTTGAAATCGAAGTGGACTACAGGCAGCCAGTGGCGAAGTGAGACATTTCGTTTCGAGACCCAGAGCTGGTCAAGGAATGGTGGGCCCTGCCTGCTCAGGCGCTTCGGCTCGACCGCACTAAGCCTCCCCTCTGCTCGGCAAGTGCGGGGCCCGAGCCTCCGCGCAATTCGCGACGCAGGGCCCACCATCCCTTTCAAGCCTGATCCCACTAACTTCTTAGATGCCTCGGATGGAAGGGATGGGCACGGAGGCTCTCGCCATGGCGGGACCTATTAAAGGGGTGGCCTGGCTAATCCCCTATTGCACGCATTATGACCCGCTGAATTGACAGACCAACGGGCACCCCAGCACCGCTTGGGCCTTCCGCTGTTCCTCGGGCTGGTGGCCGGGCAGCCTCAGACTGCGCGCGTCCGGCGAGCACTCCTCGTTTCTCGATCCTCTTCAGCTTGAGGCGGTCTGGCAGGCTCAAACTGCGCGCGTCGAGCGAGCACACTATCCATCTGTGGCCGCAATTATAGATCCCGTGTGCGCGCTCCGCGAGCACATGAGACTGCCAGACCACCTCAAGCCCGCCTCTTGAGTGCGCAACGCGCGAGCACGGGGGATTAGCCTGGCCGCCCCGCCTTTCGTCAGCCAAGTTGTCTTGAAGTAAGAAACTTCTCTTGTGACTCTCGCGTTACTCGTATCGGAGCCCGTCCACTACCGGCTGCCTTGCGGCCCAGCGGGCCGGCAGCAGGCCGGCCACGACCGCCGTCGCGAAGGCGAGCAGGACGGCTTCGACCAGCATCGTGGCAGGGAGCGTCAACTGGATGGTCCAGCCGAACGATTGTTTGTTGATCACCTCGACCAGCAGCACCGAGAGGAGTACCCCCCCTACCACCCCCATGGCCGCGCCGAGCAACCCGAGGTAGGACGATTCCCAGAGCACCAGCATGCCAATCTGCCGTTTGCTGGCCCCGATCGCCCGGAGCGTCGCGAGCTCCCGCTGGCGCTCCAGGACCGAGGTCAGCAGCGTGTTCACGATGCCCAGGAGCGCAATCACGACCGCGATGAACTCGAGCGCGTAAGTCACGGCAAAGGTTCGGTCGAAGATGGCGAGAATCTCTTTCTTCAGCTCTCCGTTGCTGATCACGAGCAGACGGCCTTCCCGGCCCACCGTCTCGGCAATCTGCCGTCGTACCGCGTTCATGTCGGCGCCCGGCCGCCCGTAGACCCCGAAGACGGTGGCCGTGTCGTCTGGCCAGAGCCGGCGATACAAGGCGCGGTCCATGACCATCTTTCCCCCGTCGGTCGCGTAGTCATAGAACACGCCCATCACCGGAAACCGCTGCTCACCCGCGGGCGTCATCAGACGAATCGTCCCCCCCGCGGCGACGTTCAAGGCTCCCGCGAGGACCTCGGACACGACCACGCCATTCTCGTCGGCGGCACGATTGAGCGTCGTCGCAGAATCGCCGCTGATGAACAGGTAGCGGCTGCGCTCCGCGTGTAGCCGCAGGTCGCGCGACACCAGCGCCCTGGGCTGACCCTGAATCTCGACGGTCAAGTCCCGGAACGGGTCCACCGCCGCCACGCGGGGGATCGCGGCGATCCTGTCGCCCCAGGCGAGCGGAATGCGATTCGCCAACATCCCGCCCTCATCTCCCTGGAGCCACGAGATCGGCGCGACCACCAGATCGGCCATGATGGTCTGGTTGATCCACGCCTCGACCGTGTACCGGAAACTCTGAATCATGATCCCGACGCCCACCATGATGGCGATGCCGACCATCAGCGCCGAAATCGTGACGGCGTTCCGGCCCGGCGCCCGCGCCATCTGATCGGCCGCCAGGCGACCCAGCGCGCCGAGCCCACGCCCCCCTTTCCCTGTTCCCCATCCCAGGTGAATGAGCGCGCCGGCGCCGCGCACGATGGCGGGGGCCAGACAGGACAAGCCGAGCAACAGACAGAACGCGGACGCGTACCCGAAGACCGGGAGCCCGCCGACGGGGCCCGGAAGCGCGAGCAGGCCGGCCAGGACCAGTCCCCCGCAGCCGACTCCAGCCAGCGCCCCGGTGCGCAGCTCTTGCGCCACCTCGTACTCACCGGGCGCCAGGGCCCGGGCGGGAGCGGTCCGGCTCGCATCGAGGCTGGGACCGATCGCGCCCAGCATGGACACCGCCGTTCCCAGCGCGCCTCCTTCAAGCACCACCCAGGGCGGGACGTCAAGGACCGCACTGCCGGTTGCCGCGACGGGCACGTAGAGCTCCGAGACGGTTCGACTCAGGATCGAGACCAGACCACGCGCCAACACCACTCCCAGCCCGCTGCCCACCACCCCGCCGATCGCGCCGATCAGGGCCGCCTCACCTAAGAACAGCGCACTGATGCTCCCGTGCGACATACCGAGGGCACGGAAAATCCCGATCTCCCGCCGGCGCTGCACGACGGCGAAGGACACCGTGTTGTAGACGAGGAGGAGACCGACCAACAGCCCGACGGCGCTCAACGTCGTCAGATTGAGTTGAAACGCCTTCACCATCCGCTGCACCTGTTCGTTGCGCTGAGAGGGGCGCGCCACGGTCAGCGAGGGCGGGAGCAATGTCCGTAATTCATCCGCTACCGAGGAGACGGAAGCGCCGGGCTCGGTCACCAGGTCGATCCGATCCAGTCGGCCGACCAGCCCGAACAGAGCCTGGGCCGCCGCAATGTCCATCACGCCCAGGTTTTCCCAGACTGAGGGCAACCCGGTTCCGGACTCAACGATCCCCTGGATCACCACCCGGTGCACGCGCGTCCCGATCAGAATGTCGAGCATCGTGCCCGTCTGCACCCCCCATTCTGCGGCCAACCGCGTCCCCACAAACATCGCATTCGATGAGAGCAGGCTCTCCAACGACTGTTCCGATCCGCCGTCGCCCCGCACGCGGAATTCTTTGAGGTCAGCCGCTTCCAGCAGATCGAGTCCCATCACGACAAAGGATTTCCCGTGATTCGGCCCTCCCTCCACCCTTGCCCCCTGCTGGAGCACCGGCGTGGCGGAGACCACGTCCGGGTGACGCCTGAGGACCGTGATCACGGACTCGTCCAGCCCCAGCTCGCCGCCGGATACCTGCAAGGTCGCCCGCCCCGCCACCGCCGAGACGGTCTCCTCGAAGGACCTCAGCACATCGACGTTGGCGGTGCGAATCGCGACGGAGACCGATACTCCGAGACCGACGCCCAGGATTGTGATCATGGTTCGAACCGGCCGCTCGAAGAGATGGCGACGTGCGATGAGACGCAGTGGGGCAAACATGGGGGTCAGGCTTGACCTGGATTCTTCGTAAGGGATACCCCTGGCCAAAGAGGTTTACAGAGGGGGGTGATTTCTGCTAGACTCCACCTGCTCGCAACGAAGGAAACACAGGCCGATGACAAGGTCGCGGGCCAGACGCCGGTCCCCGGCAAGACGGGTTGATGCGAGCCCTACCTTGACCCCCCGTCAGAAGGAAATTCTTCGCCTCGTGGCCCAAGGATCGACCAACCGGGAAATTGCCGCGCATCTCGGGATCAGCGTGAGAACCGTCGAGGTCCACCGGTTTAATTTGATGCGACGCCTCAGAGTGCGGAACGTGGCCCAACTCCTTCGTCAAGCCCTCCTCTTGCGTCTCCTGCCGAAGAGCTTCGCATCGGGATAGTCCTTTCAGAGTTCCTTGAGTTTCCCCCGACAAGCCAAGACCGACGCGTAGCCTTTTTTTTCAAGTAGCGACGCCAATTCATGCTCGAGGCGTTCGAAGGCCCCCACCCCTTCCTCAACCAACGTCGTCCCGACCTGCACCGCAGTCGCTCCGCACAGAAAATGCTCGAATGCATCCGAGCCGCTGCCCACGCCGCCTGTTCCAATGATGGGAAGTCGCCCGCCGAACAGCTTCCAGAACGCGCGCACGTTGGCCAGCGCGACCGGCTTGATGATGGAACCGCCCAGGCCGCCGAACCCCCCCTTCGGCTTGATGACCACAGACTCCCGATCAGGATCCACCACCAGCGTGTTTCCAACCGAATTGATGAGCGAGAGGAACTCCACGCCGCCCCGCTCCAGGACTCCAACCATCTTCTCCTGATGAGCCGGGTCAAAATAGGGCGGGAGCTTCACGCCCAGGGGGACGGACACCACCTTCCGCACCTTCGTGAGCAAGCGCGCTGAGGCCTCCGCATCGTAGCCGATCTGCGGCTCACCCGGGACGTTCGGGCACGACAGGTTCACTTCAATGAGGTCCGGCCGGCTTTCATTGATGACCCTGGCGATCTTCCCCGACCTCGGCTCAACCGTCATGGACTTCGTGACGATCGCCCCCGTACGGGAACGGCCCAGCTCTTCGAGCTCGTCCCGGGTCACGCAGCGCGCGCCTGCGGCGTTCATGAAGCAGCTCGGGAAGCGCACGCCCGCGATGGTGGTGGTGAGATCGATGGACCCGCGCCGGCTCATGTCGGCTCCCTGCCGGCGGACACGTCCAACCGGCCGTCTTGCATGACGTGCACGAGATCAGCCTGCTGAGCGGCCGTCCGGCTGTGGGTCGCCAAAATCACGGTGTGGCCGAACTGCTGCGGCAAGGACCGCAACAGCGAGATAATCTCGGCTCCGCTGTGTGAATCCAGATTACCGGTCGGTTCGTCCGCGAGGATGAGCTGCGGCCGGTGCACCAGCGCGCGGGCAATCGCCACACGCTGCTGCTCGCCTCCCGACAATTCACTGGGCCGGTGTTGCTCCCGATGTTGCATGCCGACCGTCTCAAGACTCTGGGCCACTCGCCCGCGGATGCTCCGCTCGGGCTCCCCCTTCAACAGCAGCGGCAGCGCGACATTTTCTCCCGCGGTCAGACCGGGGATCAGATGGAAGGCCTGGAAGACCATCCCGATGACGTCTCGCCGCAGCCTGGTCCAGCCGGCATCCGACAGGTTCCGCGTGGACTGCCCCGCCAGAATGACCTCCCCGGAGGTCGGAAAATCAAGCCCCGCCACCAGATTGAGAAGAGTGCTCTTCCCACAGCCACTAGGCCCCATCAAGGCGCAAAACTCCCCCTTGCCCACGTGGAGGCAGACGTCCCGCAGCGCCGGCACAGCCCTGCCTCCCCGCACATAGTCCTTGTAGACATGGTCCAGCTTGACCACACTTTAACCCGCATTATCCATGAACGCTTCTGCTGCAATCGCGGATTCGCTACTGCGACCAGCCTGCATGTTGCTTCCGAAGCATGCAGGCGGGCGGGCTCGCCGCTCAGTCCCTCAACGTACTTTTTCAAGTACGCCTCGGTCCCTCCCGCCTCCGCGCGCCCGTCTCGCGACGCGACTGCCGGGTACCCCTTGCTCGGACGGAATGCAAGGGGTGGACGCGACGAACCGTCATGAATAATGCGGGTTACCCCCCAGGCCGAACCTTCGTATACCACAACCTCTCGCCGCTAACAACCAGATGCGGTAAGACATGAGGCGTAAGGGGCTAGGCGAAGCCCCACCAGCATCGCGCCGATTTTTCCCTGACGTTTCACGCCTCGCGCCGGGGACCCGTTGCATTCCCCGGAGCAACGGGTGCCCCTTTCGGCTTCTAGAGCCAGTGCTCTTGACAGCTCAGGGCCGATTCATTCATAAACGAGGTCGCGGGTGGGTTGTGCTGACCCACGCGAGCCGGCGCCCGGTTCCACGGGAACGAGGCGAGATGCCAGCCCTGGCGACTCTCATGCGGCGGGCCCTACACGTGGTCCTGCCGGTCGATTGCTCGAGCTGCGGAGTCTCCCTGGACGAGGACCCCGTTCCCTTCTTTTGCCGCCCGTGTTGGGGGAGCATTCAACCCTTGCGGGGCCCGGCCTGTCCCCGATGCGGTCGCCCCTTCGCTTCGACGACCGCCCTCACCTACAGCCCCGACCACCTCTGCACCGCCTGCCGGTTGCGGCGACCGGCCTTCACGCGGGCGTGGTCGTGCTATCCCTACGAAGGCCCGTTGCAGGACGCCATTCGGATGTTCAAGTATCATAGCAAGGTCGCCCTGGCTGAAGCGCTCGGGGAACTCATGTGGAGCGCGTTCCGGGACTCTCCTGATGTTGATATGCTGCTGCCCGTGCCGCTGCATGCATCTCGGTTGAGGGAACGCGAGTTCAACCAGTCACTCCTGTTGGCGGACCGGCTGAGTCGTCGGCTTGGTGTGCCGCTCTCGTACGGCAATTTGGTCCGCCTCCGTGACACTCAGCCGCAAACCGAACTGACCCGGTCCGCACGGCTCAAGAATTTGCGTCGAGCCTTTTCCGTGCTTCACCCCGAGGAAGTGGACGGGAAGCGCCTCCTGTTGGTGGACGACGTCTTTACCACCGGGACCACGGTCAACGAATGCGCCAAGGCGCTCCGCAAGGCAGGAGCGGCCGACGTGTTCGTCTGCACCTTGGCACGCACGATGTGACAAAAAGAGCTGATGGCTGATAGCCGATAGCTAATGGCCAGAGTCTTTTGACATCTTGTGGGGGTTATTCGACATTAACCATCGGCCATCATCTATTTGCTCTTGTTTTGGAGGACCATGCCGATCTACGAATATCGCTGTGCGGACTGCGGAAAACGGAGCACCATTCTGGTCCTCAGTCTCAGCAACCCAACTTCACCGGCATGCAAGTATTGCCAAAGCGTACGGCTCGAACGGATCATGTCCAGGTTTGCCGCTCCCAAGTCCGAGGAAGCCCGCCTGGAATCCCTCGCGGACCCGAGCTCGTTCGGTGATGTTGACGAGAATGATCCACGGAGCATGGCTCGATTCATGAAAAAGATGGGACGCGAAATGGGAGAAGACGCCGGCGATGACCTCGATGAAGCGCTCGAGGAAGCCGGGAACGAACCGTCAGAATTGGACACCACTGACATAGATTGACATGTATCGGCAGGAAAAATCATTTGACAAGTGCGGAGGATCTTTTTACACTCGGGCGCGAGTAGGCCACCAAGCTGGACCAGATTCCTTGCGCGAGCCACGATGCCACAACAAGCGAAGGACGAACTGCTCACGGCAGCCGAAGCCTGCGGCTACCTTAAGATCGCGCCACGCACGCTCTATCGTTACATCCAGGATCGCAGTATGCCCGCGTTCAAGTTAGGAAAAGAATGGCGTTTCGTGCGGTCCGATCTGGAGCAATGGGTCCGGCGGCGCATGACCGTGCATCGCAGACGAGGGTGAGGAGGAGGGTTGAGTATGTTTGCCGGCGAGTACCTGTGTAAACTGGATGAGAAAGGCCGTTTTATCGTTCCCTCGCCCATGCGAGAGCGGCTGGAGACCGAGGGAAACGGCGTGGTGTTTTTGAAAGGACCGGAACAGTCGCTCTGGATCTACTCCACGGCCGAATGGGCCAGGGTGCTCGAGCGCACCAAAACGAAACTGGACGAAGACCAAAGCCGCCTGTTCATGCATTTCATCGTGTCTGAGGCCGGCACCTCCGACGTGGACAAGGCCGGCCGCATCCTGATCCCGACCCGGCTCCGCAAACTCATACCGGTCGAAGAGGATCAGGAGATCATCCTGGTCGGGTTGTATAACCGCATGGAGGTCTGGAATCCGTCCGAGTGGCGTCGGTATCTCAGCAAGACAGAAGACAAGTACGAGCAAAATCTCAGCAAGATTCTCAATCTTCTCTAGTGACCCGACTGTCCCGTAGAGCCGAGCCTCACCGCAAGCCGGTCGTCCTTCGGCTGACACGCTACGGTCCCGTCCCTCCGGCCCAATCGTTCGCCCCATCCCTGGACAGCCCGGCGCGTGACTTCCGAGCTCTATTCCGACATCCGTCCTCACGATCCCGTCCCATGCCCGCGGCCGCCAATCCGACCAGGATCGTTCCCAACGGCCGTCTGACGCCGACCAGTCTGGCGATCACCCTCCCCGTCCCGCCGACCATCAACCATCAGTACGCCACCGTCAACGCGCGGCGTCTGCTCACGGCCAAGGGACGCCAGTACAAGGAAAGCGTGGCGCAGGAGGTCCTCATCGTCCTCGGCCGCTCGGCGTACCGGCAGCCGCTCCTGCGTGCCTTACGCAGCTCGGATCTGGCGCTCTCCATCCGGTTTCATTTCACCTCGCCGCTCCGCCGCGACGTGGACGGGGGGTTGAAGATCGCGCAGGACGCCCTCTGCGAGGCGCTGGCCATCAACGACAACCGGATCACCGAGATCCACCTCTACAAACAGCGCGACCCCACCCACCCGCGCATCGAGGTCACGCTGATTCCAGTTCCCTGCCGTTCCTAGCCTCGCTCCACCCGTTCGGCCATCATCTTCCCCGCGCTGCCCCTCGCGCAGTTGACTAAGTTAAGACCTGACCGCGGCCTCCTGTGAAAAAGTCTGCTTCCTTTACTAGTCGGTAGATTATGTAGGCATGAATCAGCAGCGGCAGAAGTGCTAGAGTTGAAAGGCTCTTCAAAAGACTACTAACGTCGATTCCCAGACCAATTTTCCAAAAATCGGTGAGAAGTGAGGCGACTGTTAATCCCAGCAGAAGACCTCGCCCTGTAGCAGCGTACACAAGACCAATGAAAATCATAACAGTACACACCGATGCAAGAACGCAATTCACAATGAAGTAGGGTCCCCATTCCGGAAGCTTCCAAAGGCTTACGAACGCTTCTATCAGCGAGTCATCAGCTTGTGATCTCAAGATCGAGATGTTAACTGCAATAAATCCGCCAAACCATAGTACGAGAACTAAATACCAGAACCCTAACACCGCTCTGGGGTCAGATTTTCGGTGAGGCATGAGCATTGACTTACAATTTCTTTTTTTCTTCTGACACCGTTTCTTCAGTTCTTGTTGGGAATCATATCTTCGCAAGTCTCTTCACGAGCTTACCAGCGCTGTACACAAGAAGGTTCTTAGCGGAATCTATCCTGACATATTGCATAACTCCAGGTTCGTACTCCGTAAGCGGCGTCACCGTAAAATCTCCATACACAATAATGAACGTGTCGGTAAAGAGCTCATGCAGTGCTTCCGGCATTTCTGCTGGCTCGAGATCTCCCCCAGGAATGCCAAGGATTCTATTGGTCCCAATAATCCAGATCCGATATGCGGGATTGCCATTATAGATGGATAACCTGCCATGAATCTCAAACGCCATGTCCTTGTTCTTGCTTTCACCCGAGGTTGCCGGCCTACCGTGGCCGCAAATGAGAAAAAGCACCGTGGAAGCAATCAATAGGGCCGAAAAACGAGAATGTTTAGTCATTTCTTTATCCCAAACTATGAGTAGGCTGGTCAGCCTAGCTCGGTCACCAACCTGTCCATTGAAAATACATTGGGTCAGCCAACGCAGCCAAGGGGGTCAGAGTGGAATTTCGTTCAACCGCGAGATGAGCAGCTTCTCTCCTACTCCCCTAGAGCGTGATCCACAGAGCCATTCATGTATACTCGCACAAACACCTGCCCCCCCTTCATATATTCCTTGCGCTGCTAAGTTATCAACCAGAATTTGCCGCGATCTCCGCGAGCGTTTTGGTCTAACACTACGGAGTCCACGTAAGCGTCAGAAACGTCGATATGTTTGTCGCGAACATACGATTTCGCTTTCGCCACAGCCAACTCGAGAGTAATCCCAGGTTCGCGCGTGTCTGGACTGGTCTGAGCAGCAATCGGCACGGCGACAAGCGCCACCAAGACGCCAAAGACTATCCCACGCATCATGAAATAATACTCCGACCCCAACTGCGTCTCCCTCCGCTCAGAAAACGGTTCCTGACACCGTTTTCCTCCACCATTCTTTCCTTCATTTACCTCTGAAATTGGCCAGAACATCTCCGGTGAATGCGTCGATGAATATGAACAGGTCACCGCCTAGCGTAAGAGGATCTTTCGGGTGGAAATATGCGGCACGGTATTTCTTTCCTGCTAGCCTTGATCGTATGCTATCCAAATATCTCTCGGAATCTTCTTTCATTTCATGGCCCGCCAGAAATAACTGGTATTCATTCCATCTTCTCTCGCCTCCGTCGAGGTCTATTTCCATCTCTTCCAGGTTATACCCCAGCCGCACGGCCTCCACGCTAACCAGCTCGCCGA